>CAYVEO010000021.1:0-42733 GCA_964449965.1 uncultured Planctomycetia bacterium | reverse complement strand
ACATTAGATAAATTATCAGGTATTGAACAGAAGGTTTACTTTATATTTGAAGAAAGAGACCAGCGAGTTGTTAAACTTGAGGATGTAGCAGAGGTTCTCGGTATTTCTAGACGATATGCAAGCAAGATACTTCACAGACTGGCTAAGAAGAATGCCTTTGAGAAGATAAAATCCGGACTTTATGTCCGTTTTCCTGCTTCAATTGTAATCAATAGAGGGGTATATCAAGAAGACCCTGTCCTGATTGCACGAGTATTAAAGGAACAGTATTTTCTATCTTACTATACTGCATTACGTTTACATGGACTCTCACAGCGGATAACAAAGGTATTTTACATAAGCAATAAGGATGAGTCAAGGAAAGTTAATTACCACGGAAATACAATCAAATTAGTGCGCTTGAGTCCCCCACGGTTTTTTGGCGTAATCACTCAAGAATATTCCGGACAGGAAATATCGGTTTCAGACATGGAAAGGACATTACTTGACATTATAGACAGGCCCGAGTATTCAGGCGGGTGGTCTGAAGTTATTGAATCTTTACGCAATGCAAAGGGTATTGATTGGAATAAACTCTACAAGTATATGCTTGAGTTAAAGATGAAATCACTCATTCAAAGGAGTGGATATGTTTTTGAAACATTAAAAGATGAAATTAATGTCCCATCAAAGTTTTTAAATAACCTTCGCAGGGAGGTTAGTCCCAATTTATATTATTTTAAGAAAGGGCGAGGTAGGCTTAACAAACGATGGAATGTAATTGTAGATTCTGCTATATTTAAAGGATAGAAATGCCTGACAGAAGATATTTTGAGAAGCTCGTCAGAGACACGGGTTTTAGATTAGATGTTCTGGAAAAAACATATCATCTTATAAAAATTCTTCAACATATATTCTCTCAACCAAGTATCGGTGATAATCTTACACTCAAAGGCGGGACAGCTCTCAATTTTATTTATCTTGATATTCCAAGATTATCAATTGATATTGATTTCAATCTTACCGACGTAGTTTCTGATATGGAAGTTAAACAAAAGGTAGAAGATATATTTCATCGGATTAACCGGATTGGCACTAACTTGGGTTATCGGGTTGAAGATGCTACTTCTTCCGTCATCTGGCAGCGCAAGATTGTAAGATATCAAACTTTACATGGTCATGCGGATTTTATCAAAATTGAAATAGATAAAATAGAGAGAATCCCATTGATGGAACGAACAAAGAAGATAATATCTATCCCGTTTCCTGAGATTAGCAGTTTTTCTGTGTTCACCTATAATATCCAGGAACTTATAGCCATGAAAATTAAGGCATTATATGACAGGGGACACCCCAGAGATTTATTTGATTTATATAAATTATCACGTGCAGTTTTTGAATCGGCAGGATTGATAGACCTTGTTGTAGTATATAGTTGTTTTACTATTCAAGGTTTTGGTTTGCCGGAACTAATTGAGAAAACCGATGCGATTATAGAAGATGATTTTACTCAAGAGGTAATTCCTTTTCTACGTTCTACAGAGATTATAGACCTACATATAGTAAAATCTGCAGTGATAGATTTCTTGAAACGGATTTACTCGGAAGAAGATGACAGACATAGACAATTTCTTGGTGCCTTCCGTGCAGGGAAACTTAGGTTAGACCTATTACGAGAGGAACTCAGAAATAAAGTACAAATTCACCCATCTATTACATTCTGGTTACAAGCAAGATAAAAGTTTTCTTCGTGACATGCAAAAAAATTTAATTTGACTTGAAGGTTTATTTCGTGGTATAATAAACTGTTGTCCGTTGTGCCACTTTTAAACTGCATAGAGATATGGGGAGATTATGAAAGAGATACGCATACATGCAAGGGCAGGGCAGGGTGCTATTACGACTGCTACGTTGTTAGGTGCGGCAGTATTTGCCGGCGGCAGGTACGCCTTGGCCTTTCCAAATTTTGGGGCAGCACGCATGGGGGCGCCTATGGACGCCTTTGTCAGGATTAATGATAAAGAAATCAGACTGAGAAGCCAGGTTTATACACCTGATTATGTGCTGGTTGTTGACCCGACATTGATGAGAGGATTTAATGTTTTTCAAGGGGTGAAGCGTGGCGGGATTGTCATTATAAATGCCAAAAAAGAGGAGATTGAGCCATCTTATCCTAAAAGGGATAAAGTCTTCTGCATCCCTGCTAATAGCATAGCCCAGGAGATTCTGGGAAGACCATTGGGTAATACAGCCCTTCTCGGTGCATTTGCCGCGGCAAGCGGTGAAATAGAATTGAACCATCTTGAAGATGCTATTAAAGAACGATTTTCAGGAAAGACGGCCTTGCAGAACTGCGAGGCTGCAAGGAAAGGATTTGAATATATTAAAAAAATATGCTAATACCAATTACTTCTAAACCGGGAACGAGCCGTAAGAGTAAGACAGGTTCATGGCGGACAAATGTCCGGCCGCGCTTTAAACAAGAGAAGTGCGTAGCATGCAGGATGTGTGTCCTTATCTGTCCCGAATGTTGTGTGGAGGGAGAGGCTAAAAATACGTTCCGGTATGACCCTGATTACTGCAAAGGGTGCGGCAATTGCGTTGCAATCTGTCCGGCAAAGGATATTGAAATGGTCCCTGAAGGAGGAGCATAGTTTGAAAAAGTTCCTTGAAGGCTCTTTAGCCGTTGCAGAAATAATAAGGTTATGCAAACCAGGGGTTATAGCTGCATATCCCATTACTCCTCAAACCCATATAGTGGAAGAGCTCGCCTCGATGGTGGCAAACGGCAAACTTAAGGCGGAGTTTATCAACGTTGAAAGTGAGCATTCTGCTGCTTCTGTAGTGTTAGGGGCGGCTGCTACAGGGGTGAGGGCGTTCAGTGCCACGAGTTCCCAGGGGTTATTACTTATGCTTGAGGTGCTCTTTAATATTGCAGGGATGAGACTGCCTCTGGTAATTACATGTGCCAACAGGGCAATATCTGCCCCTATCAATATATGGAATGACCATCAGGATTCGGTTACTATAAGAGACAGCGGTTTTATCCAGTTTTATGCAGAGACGAATCAAGAGGCATGCGACCTTCATATCCAGGCTTATAGAATATCAGAAGACCCCGGGATACTGCTGCCTGCTATGGTCTGCATGGATGGGTATTTACTTACCCATGCTGCTGAGGTAGTGGACATCCCGGAAGAGGAAAATGTAGCGAAGTTTCTTCCTCAGTACAAGCCGGTCTTTAAACTTGACCCTGATGAGCCTATTACAATGGGGGTATTAGCAGGTCCTGAACATTACATGGAGACGAGATTTGCCATCCAGGAGACATTGACGAAGGACGTACTGCAATTAATCCCGAAGATTGTCCATGATTTTGAAAAGACATTTGGCAGAAGGTCAGGGGGATTGGTGGAGTGCTATAGGATGGAAGATGCAAGGCATGTCCTTGTTGCAAAAGGCTCAGTGGTAGGGACCATTAAAGAAGTGGTTGATGAGATGAGGGCAGAGGGACATAAGGTTGGTGTCCTCAAGGTAATAACTTACAGGCCGTTTCCATGTGAAGCAGTCTGTGATTCATTAAAATCGGCTGAGGGTATAGGGGTGGTAGAGAAATCCATATCCCTTGGAGCTGCAGGACCGCTTTATACGGATTTGAAATCCGTATTCCAGGGAAGAAAGAGTTCTCCAAAGATAAGCGGGTTCGTTATGGGATTAGGCGGCAGGGATATAACTAAGGAATCTATCCGTGAGGTCTTTGCAAGGATGTCAGGGCCGCATGTGGATGCACAGTTTATTGATTTGAAATCGGGGTAAATATGGATAAACCTCTTTTTTATCCAGGACACACTGCCTGTGCTGGTTGCGGCCAGGCGATAGGGGCACGGTTGGTTGTAGAAGCGGCTGGTCCGAATACCATTGTATCCAATGCTACAGGATGCCTTGAGGTATTCAGCACACGCTATCCGGAGACCGCATGGGGTGTCCCATGGATACATTCACTTTTTGAAAATGCAGCTGCGGTTGCATCAGGTATAGAAGCGGCATTAAGGTATCTTGGAAAGAAGAAGGGAGTAAATGTCCTTGCTCAAGGGGGAGATGGTGCTACTGCAGACATCGGATTACAGGCTATTTCAGGTATGTTTGAGCGCGGGCACGACATATTGTATGTATGCTATGATAATGAAGCGTATATGAATACGGGTGTCCAGAGGAGCGGACTTACACCTGTATGCAGCCATACTACTACCAGTCCTTATGGGAAGGTTTCTACAGGCAATATCAGACCAAAGAAGGATATGGTAGGGATAGCGGTGGCACATGGTATACCATACGCCGCTACAGCCTCAGTAGGTTTTCCTAAGGATATAGAAAGGAAGGTAAAAAAGGCTATCTCTATAGAAGGTCCGAAATATATCCAGATATTCGTACCTTGTCCTTTAGGGTGGCGGCATGAACCTATGCTTACTTATGAGATAGCAGTACTGGCAGTAGAGACCGGACTATATCCATTGGTAGAATACGAGGATGGTAAACTGACACATGCCAGGAAGATAAAAAAAATCAAGCCTGTGGAAGAGTACCTGAAGCACCAGGGCAGGTTCAGACATCTGTTTGGCAGTGAGGAGTACAAATCAGAGATTGCGAAGATACAAGGGATTGCTGATAAAAATATAGAAAAGTTTGGATTAAAGATAGTCTGACAGTATTAGGATAAAAAATGAATTGGTTGAACCATGAATTGTTAATCCTGTCTATTACTGCTGTCTCAATAGGTTTCTTCCACACATTGTTAGGTCCTGACCACTACCTGCCATTTATCGTGATGGCACGGGCAAGGAGATGGTCTCTGTTAAAAACAGGATGGGTTACTTTCCTCTGTGGTATCGGGCACATAATGAGTTCTGTTTTATTAGGTATAATAGGCGCCGCTTTAGGTATCGCTGTTACAAGATTGGAAATATTGGAATCGTTTCGTGGTAACCTTGCAGCCTGGGCTCTTATCGCTTTTGGTCTTGTGTATTTCATCTGGGGATTACGCCAGGCTATAAGGAACCGCCCGCACGCCCATTTGCATGACCATATAGATGAGGGTGACCATGTCCATACCCACGTCCACAATAAAGAACACCTGCATATCCATAACAAAGAAAAGTCTGCAAATCTTACGCCCTGGGTTCTTTTCACGATATTTATTTTTGGACCATGTGAGCCGTTAATTCCCATACTGATGTATCCAGCCGCGAAAAAAAGTATTTTCGGTTTGGTATGGGTTGCCGGTATTTTTGCCGTGGTAACAATTGCGACAATGTTAGGCGTTGTTATGATTTCAACTTTTGGTATAGACCTTTTGCCCATGAAGAAATTAGAACGTTACACCCATGCGATAGCAGGCGGCACAATATTTATATGCGGGCTTGCAATACAGCTTCTTGGAGTATAGGAAAATATAAGTGAGGGCATTTGTTGCAATAGATTTATCCCGTGATATTAGAGTAGAACTCGCCAAACTGCAGGACATCCTTCGTTCTTCCGGTTCGGATGTGAAATGGGTTGAACCATCCCATATCCACATAACACTTAAATTCCTGGGAGATATTAATCAAGCCCAGATTGAAAAGTCAAGGGAGTCCTTAAGCATTATATCAAAAGACTTCAATCCTTTCTACGTGAGTCTATCAGAGGTGGGGGCATTTCCAAAATTAGATTATCCTAAGGTAATCTGGGCAGGAGTATCTCAGGGCAGGGAAGAACTCGTATCGTTAAATAATAGGATAGAAGAGATTTTTGAAAAGTCAGGTTTCCCCAAGGATGACCGTCCTTACGAACCACACATTACGATAGGAAGGGTCAGGTCCGGTAAGAATAAAGACAGGCTGAAAAAGATTATTATGGAACATAATTTTTCATTAGAGGCAATAATGACTGTGGATAAGGTTACTTTATACCAGAGTAACCTCACTTCCAGTGGTCCTATATATACGGTATTAAGCGAGGCAAAATTTAAAGAACAGGAGACATAATATGGCTATAGGATTTAAAAGGGTAAAACCTTTCGGGATAAGTGCAAAGACACGATTGATAGTCTATCCTACTGGAAAGGTGGCAAAGAGCATAATGGCTGCTGACCATCCCCGGGCAGCACATACATGCACGATAGGGTGCGGGATAGATTGTGCAATCTTAGAGAAGTATGGGGCGAAAATCAGGCATACCCATCGCAGGGTGAACTGTGTAGTCGTTGAGGTAGAGAATAACAAGGCTGCTATCTTAAAGTCATCTCTTGAAAAATCTGGTAACAGGGTAGAAGAGGCAAAGCCTGTTTATCTTTTGCTCAATGAAAGTGTTCCTCAGATTGACGTGCCGCAAGTCTGGGAATCCGGGTGGACAGGTAAGGGTATAAAGGTAGCAGTAATAGATACCGGTGTGGATACCTCTCATCCTGACCTTTCAGGTGTAGTAGTTAAAAAGAAGGATTTTACAGGAACAGGTTACAAGGATGATGTGGGACATGGGACACATGTAGCAGGGACTGTAGCAGGCAGAGGGAAAATTTACCGCGGGGTGGCACCAGATGCAACTATTATGGCTGCCCGTGTGCTCACAGAAGAGGGCGGGAGTGACGATGACGTCCTCGCAGGTATATCCTGGGCTGCTTATAATGGCGCTGATATAATATCACTTAGTCTCGGCGGTCCCGGCGACCCGCATGACGTGCTGAGTGAGGAATGTAACGCATTGATGAGCGAGGGCATCATAGTCTGCGTTGCCAGCGGGAATTCAGGCGATGCACCGGGAAGCGTAGAGTCGCCTGGTAATGCAGAGCTACCAATAACAGTTGGTGCAGTGGACAAGGAAGATAGACTCACTCCCTATAGTTCCAGGGGACCTGTCTATGACAAAAAATACAGGAAGAAGATTATTAAACCCGATATACTCGCCTGCGGCGGAGGTTATAATCCAAAGGCGAAGTGCAATTACGAAGGCGGGGTAACTTCAGCAAAAAGCAGCCGCACAGATAAGGATTTTTGCACGGTTAGAAGTAAGAATAAAAATAAGGTTACCCAATACGAAAGGATGTCAGGGACTTCAATGGCTACGCCTCATGTCTCAGGCGTATGCGCCCTGTTACTTGAAGCGATTCAGAAACGTTCCAGGAATTGCAGGCTTGCCAATACTTCTGATAATCTCGCCTTTTTCATAAAGGATATAGTCATGAAGACTGCCCTTGACCTTGGTCTAAAGCCGAACGAACAAGGGACAGGACGTATAGATGCAGACGCAGCGATTGAAAAACTGCGAGGAGAATTTTAAAAAATTAAATTTTTAAAATTTTTTTAAAAAAACGCTTGACAAAAATTTATCTTATGATATAATGTTGAAAATGAGACGCAGTATCAAAATAGACAGAGGGATGCCTGAATGGACAAAGGTCTGGTGGCATTTGAAGAATTCATTAAGAAAAAAGGCTTGAAATCTACCCGCCAGAGGAGACTGATAGTGGAGAGGGTTTTTTCAACCCACACCCATTTTTCAGCAGAGGGATTTTTTGAATCAATACGCAAAGAGGATAGTTCAATCTCCAGGGCAACAGTCTATCGGACACTGGCGCTTTTGACTGAGGGAAGGTTGTTAGAGCCTCTTGATTTTGGGAAGGGGTACAGGTATTATGAACATATCCTTGGGCATTCACACCATGACCATCTTGTATGTATACACTGCGGCAGGATAAAAGAATTTGAGGATGACACCATAGAGAAAATACAGGTGGACGTCTCAAGAAAGATGAGGTTTAAGCCGATGTCGCACAGTTTAAAGATATTTGGCAGGTGCAGGAGGTGCAGTATGAGGGGATAATTTTTTTAAACATATTTTGAGAATGCGTCGCAATTTCAATTAGAAAGATTTATATTGAATTTGAGAATAGGATGGTATAAAATAGAAAGGAGTGTAATTTGATGAGGGTTTTAGTTATTGGTTTGATTGCTGCAGGGTTACTTGTGCCGTGTTTGACCTTTGCAGAGGTAAGTAATAGCGAGATAAAGGCGTTAGAGGATAAGATAAAGGCATTGACAGATGAGGTTGAAAAACTCAAACAAGCAAGGGGAAAGGATGAAGAAAAGATAGATGCAGTGGTAGAGGACGTTGAGAAACTCAGGGTATTTGAACTTGTCCCGGAGTTGGGGAAGGAAGGGAAATATGGTTTTGGACCTGCCGCATCAAAGGTATATGGGGTTGAAAGAGGATTGTCTATAGCAGGGTATGGAGAGGTTATAGGGCGGTTCTTTGATGCTAACGAAGAGTTCAACCTTTCATCAGGTTCTGGCAGTAAGACATTGAGAGATGATACTGACATGCAGAGGTTGATAATGTACCTGGGGTACAAATTTAACGACAATATACTCTTTAACTCTGAGATTGAGTTTGAACATGCAAAGACCTCGTCAGGACCTGATACATCAGCAGGTGAAGTTTCTGTAGAGTTTGCTAATTTAGACTTCTTAATCAATCCGAAATTTAACCTGAGGGGTGGACTCTTGTTGATGCCGATGGGCTTAATCAACGAATTTCATGAATCCCCGACTTATCATGGTGTATTCAAACCGGATACTGAGCAATTCATAATCCCTACGACGTGGCGTGAGAATGGCGTTGGTATATTCGGTGAGGTCTTCCCTGGCTGGGATTACCGCCTGTACGTTACGCCTGGACTTGTTACGAATAGCACTAACACCAGTGGTGCCTCAACAGCAAAGTTTACTCATGATAGCGGCATCAGAGGCGGCAGGCAGCAGGGTGTCCGAAGCATAGCAGAGGATTTTGCTTATACTGCAAGGCTGGATTACAAAGGGCTTCCCGGATTTCTGGCAGGAACTTCTATTTATACTGGTAAGGCGACTACGCCTGCCGGGAACAGTCTTCCTGCTACATCTACGGACATAACACTGTGGGATGTCCATCTCAAGGCAGAGTATAGAGGGCTTGAGGTAAGGGGGCTTTATGCCATGGGGGATATAAATGGGGCAGAGGGAATTAACCAGAGGGCGAACATAGGGACTACCAGCGGGAAGTCTATCGGTGAGGAATTATTCGGCTACTATGCAGAGGCTGCTTATGATATAGTTCCGCTCTTATTCTCAGAATCTACCCAGTATTTTGCACCGTTTATAAGATATGAAACCTATGACACACAGGATGGGGTCCCGAGCGGATATACAGACCTACCTGAGACAGAAAGGGATGTTACTACGCTGGGCATTTCCTATAAGCCTATTCCAAACGTTAATATCAAAGCAGACTACCAGTTTAGAGATGGGTATGCAGATAATTTTGATATAGGTTTGGCGTTCATGTTTTAAAAGGATAATATGGGTATTCTCTTTGGTGTAATATTTATTATTATGAGTTGGTGGACACCTTCCTATGCGAAGGTATATTACACCAAAGAGGATGCCTTAAAACTTGCATTTCCTGACGTCCAGAAGATTGAAAGAAAGACGGTTTTTTTAGATAAGGTGCAGGAAAAAAGAGTAGAAGAACTTGCCAGGACAAAGGCAGAGAGCAGGGTTTATACTTTCTATGTTGGGGAAAAAGATGGAACGGTTGACGGATATGCCTTATTCGGCTCTAATGTGGTAAGGACCAAGCCAGAGGTATACATGGCTGTGATTAACCCTGATGGGAGTATACGTTTCATTGAGATTCTGGCATTCTATGAACCTGAGGAATATCTCCCCTCCAAGAAATGGTTCAGGCAATTTAATAATAAGACTTTAAATGATGACCTATGGCTTAAAAGAGGAATAAATGCGATAAGCGGTGCTACGATGAGTGCAAATGGCATTATCAAAGAGGTAAGGATTGCACTTGCCGTCTTTAAAGTAGCGGTACCGGGAGAAAAGGATGAAGTACCTGATAAACGGTAATTATAAGAATGATGCATTATTAAAACTTATATTATGTCTGGGACTTACTTTTATAAGTATTTTCTGGGGGACGAATATTTTACTCTTTGCTGGTAAAATGGGTTTCTCGTATCAATCTATCGTCAATTACTATTTAGGGGATGAAGAGTTCAGGAATCCGCTGTCTTATCTTGGACTTCTTGAGATTACGCATTTTCATCTTTTCAGTTATGCGTTATTTTTAATCATGCTTAATCACCTTATGCTCTTTACCAATGTATCTAATTCAATAAAATGGGGATTGATTATCGTATCTTTTGCCTCAGGTGCTTGCGATATGGGGGCAGGGTGGCTTATAAGGTTTGTTTCTCCGTTTTTTGCTTATATGAAGATTTATTCTTTCTGGATTTTTCAGGTAGCGGCTCTTTTTATTATTATACTTTCGTTTGTGTCTCTTAAGAATGGAAGATGTTCTAAAAAAGAGAATGAATAAATTATTTCTTATTCTTTTCTATTTGTTGTTTAATATCTCGTCTTATTCTGCAGAGGTTAGCCGCTCTCGTATCATAATGGGGACTGTTGTTCAAATCAGGGTAGTAAATGATAATATGAGTGAAGAAGAGACTAATAAGACGATTGATAAGGCATTTGAAGTTATGGAAGAAATAGACCGCCTGATGAGCAATTACAAGGAGGATAGTGAGGTAAGCCGTGTGAATAGATTAAAAGAGAATGAAAGAATGCGTCTTGACCCGCAGACCTTTGAGTTTGGCAAACTTACTTCAGGGGCATTTGATATTACTGTAGAACCATTGTTGGAATTATGGGAATTTTATTCAGGGGGTGTAGCCAGGTTACCTGACGATGACAAAATAAAGAAGGCATTGGGATTGGTTGGCTATGATAAAGTTGTGCTGGATAATAGTGGGAAAACGGTAGGTTTTAGTAAAGAAGGCGTCCGGATAGACCTCGGCGGAATTGCAAAAGGATATGCAGTGGATAAGGCAATAGAGTCGCTTGGAAATTCCGGGATAAGGAATGCATTGGTAGAAGCAGGTGGAGATATATTTGCCAGTGGCAGAGGAAATGCCTCTTATGGATGGCGGATAGGCATTCAGCATCCGAGAAAAGGAAACGACATTTTGGCAAATATAGAATTAGAAGACAGGGCAGTTGCTACCTCAGGTGATTACGAAAGGTATTTTGTTCTAAATAACAAAAGATATTCCCACATCATAGACCCCATGACAGGTTATCCAAAATCATATATCCCGGCAAGCGTTACGATAATTGCACAGGATACAACTACTGCGGATGCGTTGGCAACGGCGATATTTGTCCTTGGCCCGGAAGAAGGTTTAAGATTTATAGAATCTATGCACGGGGTAGAGGGGATGATAGTAAGCGAGAAAAATGGCACATTAATAATAGATAAATCTAAAGGATTTGACAAATGCACCAGCATGGTAGAGTAGAGATAGATTTTAAGGGAAAGCCGAGGATTGCACTTGTTGGGAATCCTAACGTTGGCAAGAGTGTTGTATTTGAACTACTCACTGGTAAATATGTGACTGTCTCCAATTATCCGGGGACGACTGTTGAGGTTGCCCAGGGACAGTCCAGTTTTGACAGGAAGGGGGCAGTGGTCCTTGACACGCCCGGCGTTAATAGCCTTATCCCCCGCTCTGAAGACGAAAGGGTTACGAGGGACATACTGCTTGAGGAGCGGCCAAAGGCAGTAATTCAGGTTGCTGATTCAAAGAACCTTGCGAGGAACCTCCAGGTTACGCTTCAGATTATAGAGATGGGTCTGCCGCTCATTCTGGACCTCAATATGTTTGATGAGGCTGCCCAGAAAAACATTCAGATAGACTCTGCTAAACTGGCTGAAATCTTAGGGGTTGACGTAGTAGAGACAGTGGCTACTGAAAAAAGAGGACTTGGTAAACTAATCTCTGCATTATCTTCACCTAAGGTTTCTGCATTTAAAATGGACTATGGTGAGACAATTGAAAATGCTATAAAGGCAATGGAAGCAATCCTGTCTCAAGAAGCAATATCTAAAAGGGCGCAGGCTGTTACGCTTTTATGCGGTGATGAGACGTTTAAAAAATTACTCATCTACAGGGGGGTAAGGGATGAGGTGGTGAATGAGATAGGAAAAATAATAGTAGAGACCCAGAAGGCATTCAGCCGCCCATTGAGTTATGTAATAAACAGGAAAAGGTGGGAGAAGATAAGAGAGATTGTCCGGGGGGTTGTCCGTGAGAAGCCTGAGCCGGGACCGGTCTTTAAAGAACGGCTTGGGAGATGGATGATGTCGCCTTTCTGGGGATTCCCGATTCTTATTATGGTGCTTTTTATAGTATATAAATTTGTAGGACAGTTCGGGGCAGGGACATCCGTAGATTTTCTTGAAAGTAAGGTGTGGGGCAGTGCAGAAGAATCATCAGGGGGTTTTGACATAGCATTCAGACTCCCTTTTAGCAATGTGTGGCGGACGATTACTCACATAAATTTTGAAGGAATAAACTGGTATCTCAGAGTTATGGCTGATAAGTTTGGGTTGCCTCTCCTGGTAAAGGAATTCTTTATCGGGAAATATGGATTAATAACGATGGGCCTTACCTATTCCATTGCGATTGTCCTGCCGATAGTAAGTTTTTTCTTTATCGCCTTTGGTATATTAGAAGATTCCGGATATCTTCCCAGGCTTACTGTGATGGCAAACCGTATTTTCAAGAAGATAGGGCTGAACGGCAAAGCTGCTCTTCCGATGGTTCTCGGACTTGGGTGTGATACCATGGCTACCCTGACGACGAGGACATTGGATACCAAGAAAGAACGGGTTATAGCCACCCTTATTCTTGCACTCGGGATACCATGCTCTGCCCAATTAGGGGTTATACTCGGGATGTTAGGCTCTCTTTCTTTAAAGGCCCTACTCGTTACCTTTGGCGTTGTCCTTTCTCAGGTTTTGCTCGTCGGTTTTTTAGCCTCAAAGATTATACGAGGTGAGCCATCTGATTTTATAATAGAAATTCCACCGGTAAGGATACCAAAGGTATCAAACGTGCTTATAAAAACTGCAGCGAGGTTAGAGTGGTTCTTAAAAGAGGCAGTGCCGCTCTTCCTTTTAGGGACGCTGATATTATTTATTGTGGACAAGACAGGGTTATTGAAGATAGCAGAAAAGGTGTGCAGCCCGGTAATAACCGGTTTGCTCAGTCTTCCTGCAGAGGCAACATGGGCATTCATCATCGGTTTCTTAAGAAGGGATTATGGTGCTGCAGGTCTCTACCAGATGCAACAGGCAGGTCTTCTTACAGCCACTCAGATTGTAGTGAGTATGGTGGTGATAACCCTCTTTGTGCCATGCCTTGCAAACTTCTTTGTGATAATCAAGGAACATGGAATGAAGAAGGCATTGTATATGATGGGTTTTATATTCCCATTTGCCATACTTGTAGGAGGCGTCCTGAATTTTGTTCTTAAAATGCTGAATGTTCAATTTTAACTTATGATTACACAGATTATAAAGCGTCCGCCCGAGACGGACAGGGATTACACAGATGAAAAGCAAAAGTGATAAAGGAAAAGATTTCAAATGTTCACTATGCGGCTATAAATTTAGCAGGGAAGAGGTAAAATGTTCCCCCTGTCCTATGGCTTCTAAATGCAATGCTATATGTTGTCCAAACTGCGGTGCACAGGTGTTGATGGATTCAGCATTTATCAGGTGGTTGAAGAAAGTATTAAGATTTGGAGGGTAAAATGGTTGAAAGCAGGATAGAAGAGGCGCTTGAACTGATATGGAGGAAATTGCAAAAAGACAAGGTATCTATCAGCAGTTTATTGGAAAGTCTCCCGCCAGAAGGAAGGAAGGAACTTGTAAATGAGATGGTTAAACAGGATTACATATCCATTAAGGATGACAGCATTACACTCAAGGCAAAGGGTGAAGAAGTCGTATCGCATGTTATACGCTGTCACAGATTGGCGGAAAGGCTTTTCCATGATGTATTTGAGCTGGGGCATAAGGTCTATGAGACTGATGCCTGCACATTTGAACACGTGCTTTCAAGCGAGGTAACTGAGGCGATATGCACACTCCTTGGACATCCTGCGGAATGTCCTCATGGAAGACCCATCCCGCCAGGGGAATGCTGTAGACGGGCATTGCGGGAGGTTGAAAGTGTCATAGTCCCTCTTTCCGGGCTGAAATCAGGGGAAAAGGGGAGGGTTGTTTATATTACCACTAAACATCATCCACGGTTAGATAAATTGACGTCCATGGGGCTGTTCCCGGGGGTAGAGGTGAGGGTCCACCAGATCTTCCCGTCGCCTGTAGTTCAGACGGGACAGATGCAGATTGCCCTTGATAGAGAGATATTGAAAGACATCCATGTCCGAAGAATGTAAGAAAGAGAAGAAAGAAAAGCCAACCATCTCTACAGAAGAACTATTCAAAGAGATGCGTGAAATCCACATTGTGCACAGAGAGGAGGTGTATAGACTTCGCATAACGAGTAATGACAAGTTAATATTGACCAAGTGAAAGTTGTAACCTAGCCAGCAAACAAAGTTGTAAAGATATAAGCAGCCAGCCAGGGAGAATGTGGTATTCTCTCTGGCTTTTTTTGTTGTGTGGAATTTCAAAATATTGTAGTTGCCCCGACGTTACGTCGGGGCTTAATTTAAAAAGGAGGAATGGGAAAATGGGAAAGGCAGTAAAAGGGGTTGTAAAAGGCTTGGTTTTGGCAAGTGTCTATTTTGGGGTAATGGCGTCAGCGTTTTGCGGGACAGATGGGTATTTTACGACCTATAATCATCACATTGAAAAGGGGGAATTTGAGATTATGCTTATGAATGACTTCACAAGTCCGTCCGAGCCAAAGGAAGAGGAAGGACAGGGTGATTATTTCTCTCACATGCTGGAATTAGAATACGGGGTTACAGACCAGTGGTCAACAGAATTTATGGCAGAATGGTTTGAAGATATTGAACATGGTGTCTCTGAATTTACAGGATTCAGATGGGAAAACCGCTACCGTATATTTAAAGAAGAGACACTCTTAAACCCTACGCTTTATTTAGAATATGAAGACCTTGACCCTGATACACGGTTTAAGATGGAAACAAGCGGCTGGATTTTACCCCCGTATGAGGAAGAAGAAGCGGAAGTACACCGTGAACGCATCTTAGAGAGCCGCATTATACTCTCTCATGATTTTGGTCGTATGAACGCCGCATTTAATTTTATAAATGAAACCGATTTAGATAACGGCGTTACTGCATTCGGATATTCACTCGGGTTAATGACTTTGATGCACCATGAAGAAGGGGAGGAAGGTGGCGCAGAACACCATCCTGAAGGTTCACATGCCGGCCATCATGAAGAAGAGCATGAGAAAGTAGGGTTAGGTATTGAACTCTTTGGCGCGCTCGGTGATACAAAGAAGTTTGACTTGAGACCATCACGGCAGGAACATTATTTAGGTCCAATACTTGTATATCATGTCAACCCGAATTTTATGATTCACACCCAATTGGCAATTGGATTAAGTGATGCAAGCGACGATATAGTCCGTCTCAATTTCGGTTATGAGTTTTAATTCTAAAATCTTTGTTCAAAAGTGAGTCTTATAGAGTCTTGTTCGGTATCAGAGTCTGCATCAAAATCCTTGAGTTTATATTTAAGGTCCAGGGAGAGTCTGGAATCTCCTCTGTTAAATCCTTTTTCTATAGATACCTTGACATGATAGGTATCCCTGTTATTAGACGGGTCTTGAGGGTAGTCATAATGGTCTGTCCTGACGCCAAGGGAGTGTTTCCACGAGTCCATTTTATAGGTAGCCCTTGTTTCTAATGAATCCTTATCATAACTCAATAAGTCGTTTATGGTATAGTCAGTCTCTTTATGCTCAAGTTCCAGATTAAGGTAAATCCGCATCGCATCCTTATTTATCAAATCATACCTTGAATTGCTTGTGATATAAAATGCCCTGTGGTCAAGGTCCTGCGTGAGATAGTCTTTGCTCCAATGCTGATATTTCAGAGTAGAACTAAATCTTGAAGAGAACACCCCTTGTGTAGTAACATACCACCTCTGGTAAGAGTAATCTAAATCCTCGTCTCTTTCTTCTTCATCCTTGGTATCCCTTTCCCCATTTTCTATCCTGAATCTGATGAGCCTTATGTAAGGTATGGGAACCTTATAATCAAAACCCAATATAGAAATATCTTTTAATGTATCCTTTCCTGCCTGAATTCTATCAGATTCTTCTCTGCGGTAGGAGGCTATTGTCTCCAGGGTCCCGGGGACTATAAATCCTGTTACTTCTATTTTACCAATCCTCTTTAACTGGTCCTTATCTTGAGCCTCTGGGTAGTGATAATCGCTCAGTCCTGTGCTCATGGCTAATGACCATATATCCTTTTCTTTAAATGCAAGTTCTAACATCGGGTTAAATTGGTCATAATTGTTAGTCTTACTATTTGCATATCGCCTTTCCCTGTACTTGAGGTCTATGTTTAACTTTACCGTATCTTCCTTTGTCTCCTTGAAGAGATATGACCAATCTGTATGGATAGTATCTGTCCTGTTATCTAAAGTGTCTTTATTGATATAATCCTTATCAGAGGACAGATAACTTAAAAGACACCTTAATCTCTCATCTTTATAGTCTATCTTTGAATAGTATTTATCGTAAGAGAAGTCGCTATCGTCGTCTTCCTCTTCAAAGATATCAGCAGTGCTTTTACTGCCGGTTTCTATGAATGCAGTCGTAATAAGGGTATCGGCAAGACATCTTGCAGATGCCAGACATGAGATAAAGAGGATATTGAAATAGAAAAGGAAAATGCCGGTTGGAGATTTTGCCACCCCGCTATTTATGCCTCTGCATGCTCCATCTGTTCCTCAGTCGGCTCTAATACGAGCTCTTTTAAGGCGAGTTCTAACTGGTCCTTCTTGGGAGGCACACCATGCCATTCCACTCTATTCTCCATAAAGGAGACGCCCTTGCCTTTGATTGTATGGGCTATAATACAGGTGGGTCGGGCTTTTACGGTTTCTGCCTTATCCAGTGCATCCATCAGTTCTTTAAAGGAGTGTCCGTCTACTTCAAGGACATGCCAGCCAAATGCCTTCCACTTATCAGCAAAGGGCTCTATACCCTTTACGTCCTTGACAAAGCCGTCTATCTGCAGTTTGTTATAATCTATTATTCCGCAGACATTGTCTAACTTGAAATGAACCGCTGTCATTGCCGCTTCCCAGATTTGTCCTTCCTGCTGTTCACCATCTGACATCAAGCAGTACACCCTATTTGGCTTTTTGTCCAATTTGAAAGCAAGTGCAGTCCCATTGGCGAGTGAAAGGCCCTGTCCTAATGAGCCGGATGAGCTTTCAAGACAGGGTAATTTCTTTCTGTCCGGATGACCTTGTAACCTTGAACCAAATTTTCTCAAGGTAAGCAGTTCCTCTTTTGGAAAATACCCAACGTGTGCCAATACCGTATACAGTGCAGGGCAGACGTGCCCTTTGGAAAGGAAGAACCTGTCTCTTTCTTCACAGTCAGGCTCTTTTGGATGATGGCGCATCTTGTAATAAAAGAGTGTCATTAAGATTTCAACTACTGAGAGTGAACCTCCTGAATGTCCTGAGCCAGCCTTCTCTAACATTATCAATATATCTTTTCTAATCTCCCTTGCCTTTTTCTCAAGTTCCTTTATATCCGTCATGTTTACCATTTTTTCTCCTTTCATAATTTGCTCCATGCAGCATTAAGCGTCTCTTTTGCGTTTCGTATCACTTCCTGCGAAGTTTGCTCCCCAAAAGGTTTTACTTCAAAACTTACAATCTCTGGTTTAGATTTATTGAGATATCCGATATCCACGAGGACTTTTAAAAACTCCACCAATTCATCTACCCCGTTTTCTCCCTCTTTTATGCCAAACATAGGATGCCAATCGCCATAGGCAGGGTGATTCTTATCGCTCATGATACAGTTTCCTATATGAACATGGGCAAGGTGGTCCTTTGCCATATTTAAGGACTCCTTTGGTGTTTCTTTCAAGAGCGGCAAGTGGCTCAAATCAATCATTAACCCGAAATTATCGTATCTTTTCTTTACCTCTTCTGCTACCTTTACAGCCTCTCTTGTAGGGCCTATCAGCGACTTTTTGTCTATGTCCCTGTCAAAGGTCTCTAATATAACCGGCATATCCCCTTTGCTTCTGGCATAGTCACATAATTCTTCAATAGACCCTATCAGTGCGTCTGTCTGGTATTTTCTATTACTGTCACCCTCATATTTCCCGCTCAATACCGCTGTCCCATCGGCACCGAGAAAATAGGCGTCATCTATTGATGCCTTTGATTGCTGAATAGCCTTTTCCCGTTCTTGTTTTTCTAAGGCATTAAGACTCAATTTGTTTACTAAAAGCGGCGGCTGGCCCCCGAATCCAATGGCTTTGCCGCTCTTCTTAAGTAAACCCCTTGCTTCCTCTTTTACCTTATCATCCTTGATCCAGCTTACCTCTATCGCAGTAAAATAATCATCATCCAGTATCTCTTTCATCGTTTCAAGTACCGGACCTTCACCCTTTAGAACCTGGGGATATGCCATGAAATGTATTATTCCCACTTTCATATAATTATACATAGAATCCCTCATACAATTCCTCCTTGTTGTAAAATTATATCAATTCCGGATATGTGTGTCAAGTAAAACCTTCGCAAAAATTATTTTTCTGCTTGACAGGGACTGTCTCTTTTGCTATTATAGTGCCATAATGTGCCGAGATAGCTCAGTTGGTAGAGCGCAGGACTGAAAATCCTGGCGTCCCCAGTCCGATTCTGGGTCTCGGCACCATTTTATTTTAGTGTACAGGAATTTCAAAATATTGTAGTTGCCGAGCTTGCTCGGCCTAATTTAAGTGTGAAGAAATGGACATAGAAGATTTTGGTAAAGGACTTACAGGAAAAGAGATGGATAGATTAGCCATAAATACCATTAAGGCTTTATGCATGGATGCTGTCCAGAAGGCTAATTCAGGACATCCGGGTCTTCCGATGGGTGCGGCTGATTTTACATATGTCCTATGGATGAGGTTCCTGAAACACTATCCCCTTGACCCTGCATGGCATGATAGAGATAGATTTGTACTCTCAGCAGGACATGGCTCCATGCTGTTATACAGTCTTTTGCATCTATCAGGTTATCCATTGAGTTTAGATGAGATTAAACAATTTCGTCAGTGGGGGAGCATTACCCCGGGACATCCGGAACATGGACTCACACCCGGGATAGAAACGACTACAGGCCCGTTAGGTCAGGGATTTGGCAATGCAGTCGGTATGGCACTGGCTGAAAGGTTATTGGCTGATATTTTTAACAGGGATGGCTATAATTTGGTGGACCATTTTACTTATTGTTTGGTCAGTGACGGGGATTTAATGGAGGGGATTTCACATGAGGCAGCATCACTGGCAGGTCATTTAGGATTAGGCAAACTAATCTCTTTCTATGATTCAAACAGGATTAGTATTGAAGGTTCTACTGATTTAGCATTCAGTGAAGACGTTGGCAAGAGGTTTGAAGGATACCACTGGCATGTGATTGAAATAGACGGTTATGACCATGATGCAATAGAGCATTCTATTATGGCCGCTCGGGAAGAGAAGGGACGTCCTACGCTGATTATATGCCATACAAATATTGCCAGAGGCAGCCCTCACAAAGAAGATTCTGCATCTGCCCATGGTGAACCGCTGGGTGAGGAAGAGGTGATAGCGACTAAGGAAAACATAGGATTCCCAACAAGTCCTCCATTCTTTATCCCTGAGTCTGTCAGGGACTTATTTAAAAAGAGGTTAGCAGAACTTGAAACGAGATACAAAGAGTGGCAGAGCCTGTTCGGGAAATTCTGCAAGGCAATGCCGGAAAAGGCTGAACTCTGGAATTCATTCATGAAAAGAAAGATTCCCAATGACCTGGTTGAGAAATTACCTGTCTTTGAACATGGTAAAGAGATTGCCACACGCGATGCCTCTGGCTCTGTGCTGAATGTTTTAGCCAAACTCCTTCCCAATCTATTTGGCGGCTCTGCTGACCTTGCCCCTTCCACAAAGACATTTTTAACAGGTTTTGATTCTATAAGCAATGGCCATTTTAGCGGCAGGAATCTCCATTTCGGTATCAGGGAACACACGATGGGAGCGATACTCAATGGTATTTCACTCCACAAGGGCATTATACCTTATGGCGGGACATTCCTGATATTCTCAGATTACATGCGGCCTGCTATACGCTTAGCAGCCCTGATGGGACAACCTGTTATATTTATTTTTACCCATGACAGTATATTCTTAGGTGAAGACGGCCCTACACATCAACCTATAGAACATCTGAGTAGTCTGAGGGCAATTCCAAATCTTACAGTCATAAGACCTGCCGATGCACAGGAGACAGTTTATGCATGGCAGGCGGCTTTAGAGCATAGGGATGGTCCTGTGGCATTGATACTTACGAGGCAGAAGTTACCGGTACTTGACAGAAGCAAATTAGGCTCAAGACCCTCCGGGATTTCCCGCGGGGCATATATATTAGCTGGGTCAGATATAAAAAATCCTCATGTTTTATTATTATCCTCTGGGTCTGAAATACACCTGGCATTAGGAGTACATGATAGGCTTTCTGCAGAAGGCATAAGTTCCCGTGTCCTTAATATGGCATCATGGGGATTATTTGAACGCCAGCCTGAAGAGTATAAAGAGTCAATCCTGCCAAAGGACATGACCTTTAGAATATCTATAGAGGCAGCAAGCCCGTTTGGGTGGGAGCGTTACACAGGGAATTCCAAACATGTTATTGGAATAAACAGGTTCGGCGCCTCTGCCCCATACAAGATACTTCAGGAGAAATTCGGCTTTACAGTAGATGAACTAACCCGTAAGGTAATGGAGATGATTAAATAAGCGGAGATGTTCTATTGTTAAGTGCCCTGGATAAATCGCTATTTTATCTAATAAATAAAGATTGCAGCAATCGCCTTTTTAATGTTATCATGCCCTTATTAAGCGAACTCGGGAGTTGGAAAGTCTTATTAGTTATAGCCATAACTTTGCTTTTTTTTAAGGGGAAAAAGGTACGAACATTTGGCATTTTTTTACTCATCGGTCTTGCCGCTTCAACCGGTATAGTTTATATCTTAAAAATATGGATAGCACGCCCGCGTCCTTTTACCGTTTTACCAGACGTTAATTTATTGGTAAAGGGAAACGGCTTTTCTTTTCCATCAGGTCACGCTGCCTGTATATTTATGGTAACAAGTTTATTATCTGCTTATTCTAAAAGGTTCTATTATTTTTATATACTCGCCTTTGGAGTGGCTTTTTCAAGGATTTATTTAGGCGTCCATTTTCCTTCTGATGTGATAGGGGGAGCCTTGATTGGAACTATTATAGGGCAATGCATTACGAGGTTAGCAAACCGCAGTTTGCCGTAGATCAAAGAATTACCTATTTTCTCTTACCCACCATACATCCTCGTTTTAAAAACCTCGTTAAAAAAACCTTGCTAATGGGAAAATTTGTGATAAAATAAGAAATGTAAATTGAATACAGATACTTGCCCACGTAGCTCAGTGGTAGAGCAGGGCTTTCGTAAAGCTCTGGCCGGGGGTTCAAATCCCTCCGTGGGCTGTGTAATGAAGGCAATATTATGGAAAAAATAGGTCATTATAAGATATTAGCGAATATCGGTATTGGGGGGTTGGGCAAGGTATTTAAGGCGGAAGACCCGCAGGGAAATATTGTTGCCATAAAATTATTGTCTCCGGAGTTTACAGGGGATAAGATGGTAGTAGAATCATTTTTAAGAGAAAGCCGTCTATTAGAGAATCTGCACCATCCGAATATTATCAGGAGTATGGGAGATGGTAAGGTCCGAGGCAAACATTATATAGTCATGGAATATGTGGAAGGGGAAAGCATCAGGGACCTGCTGGCAAAAAATAGGATACTGACAGAGCAAGAGGTCATTAAAATCCTTCTTCAGGTCATTGATGCATTGGCGTATCTTCATACCCATTCCATTGTCCACAGAGATATAAAACCCCAGAATGTCCTTATCAAAGACGGTTATGTGAAAGTGGCAGACTTTGGCATATCTATCTTAAAGACAACTGATAAAAAGATAAGTGAATCAAGGTCAGGTACATGTATATATATGTCGCCGGAGCAGATAAAGGGTCAGGATATAGACGCGAGGAGCGATATTTATTCCTTAGGTGTAACTGCTTATGAGATGCTAACTGGTGTCCTCCCATTTGATGGGCCTGACCCAAATACTATAATGACAAAACATCTTAATTTTTTAGCTATACCTCCCCATGTTGTATCTTCTTCTATATCTATTAAAATGAGTGAGATAGTTATGAAGATGCTGGAGAAAGAACCTGCTAAGAGATACCAGAATGCGAGAGAATTAGAAGAGGAGTTAATACGGCTTGAGAGGATACCGTCTATAAGCGGGAAGGAGGACAGAAAATACAGGCGTTTGGAGGAACATATACAGATGTGTTACAAGAGCATGGCTAACCCGGGTGTATCCGAATGTGTCTTTACCAAGGATATATGTGATGCAGGCATCAAATTTGTTACGAAGATGTCTATACATGAGAGGGTAATATTAGATATGGATATATCCTTGCCTGATTATGAGGATACCATAAAGGTATTAGGCAGGGTGAAGTGGGTAAGGAAAGATGAATCAACGGATGGGTATGAGATAGGATGTGAATTCTTAGAGATGAGTGAAAAGGATAGAAGTAAGCTCATGGAACATATACGGGTGAAATCCAACTAATGGCAAGGTTCAGGGACATATTAAGGGAACGTAATTTTTCACTCCTCTGGTCGGGGCAGATTATTTCCCAATTCGGTGATAGATTGAATCAGATGGCGCTGATAGGGATGGTATATGAGCAGGTTGGGTATTCTACATTGGGTCTGGCTAAGGTGATGCTGCCCATGATTATACCTGTCCTGATAATAGGTCCTGTGGCAGGTGTTTATGTTGATAGGTGGAACCGCAAATGGACAATGATTATCTCAGACATCACAAGGGGCCTATTTGTCCTGCTTATTCCACTCTCCCTTATCTATGTTAAAACGATGGCCCCTGTCTATGTAATTATATTTATAGTCTTCTCTATTACCAGGTTCTTTCTTCCTGCCAAGATGGCAATATTGCCTGACATAGTATCTACTGACAAATTACTCATAGCAAATTCCCTGTCTTCTACTACGAGGATGATAGCAGCCATATTGAGCCTGCCGATAGCAGGGTTTATTGTCAGGTGGGTCGGTGCAAAGGGCGGATTTTATATAGACGCAATCTCATTCTTCCTGTCTGCATTCATGATATGGATGATAAGGCTTGAAAAAAATAGCACTCATAAATATAAAGATGACCTTATTATCACAAAAGAGGCATTGGGACAATCTATAAGCAGGTCTGTATTTAAAGATGTAATGGAGGGCTTAAGGTATCTTATTAGTTCAAGAGAACTGCTGCTGGTTACTGCGATGTCATTTTTACTTATGTCAGGGGTGGGGGCTGTGAGCGTAGTAATTGTGGTCTTTATTCAGGAATCCCTCAAGTCAGTAACCAGGGATTTGGGGCTTTTGGGTATGAGTCTTGGGGCAGGGTTATTTCTTGGTTCTGTCCTATATGGCAGGTTCGGAGATATGCTGCCTAAATTCAAGGTAATATTTTCCGGCTTTACAATGGGCGGCATACTCGTTGTCTTATTCTCCCTGCTCATAAGAGCATCTGGTTCTCTTGCGTTGGCTCTCGTATTGGCGGCAGTATTGGGTTTAGTTTCAAGCCCTATAGTAGTTTCTTCTAATACTATGCTCCATGAGATAATGCCGAACAAGATAAGAGGGAGGATATTCAGTTCTTTAGAGATGATTATTCATATCGCATTTTTAGTATTTATGCTTCTTACGTCTTTTCTGGCAGAATTTATCAGCAAGGCGTCAATACTTGTATTTTCCGGTATATTTTTTGCAGTGTGCGGCGCCGGGGGGATGGTGATTACTAAAAAGATGTTGACAAAACCTTAGGGATTTGATAGTATTAAAAGGTAAGAAAAGGAGGTAGTATATATGGCTGATTTAAAGGCTATTGCTGAAAATGTAATAGCAGGGAAGGCAGATAAGGTGAAAGAACTCACTCAGGCTGCTGTAGATTCAGGGGTAAATATTAAGGATGTGCTGGAAAAAGGTCTTATCGCAGGGATGGCAGTAGTCGGAGCAAAGTTTAAGGCGAATGAATTCTACGTTCCGGAGGTTCTCATAGCAGCCCGTGCAATGAAGGCAGGTATGGTTATCGTAGAACCGCTTCTGGCAAAGGCAGGGATTAAACCTGCGGGTAAGATTGCTATAGGGACAGTTAAAGGCGACCTCCACGATATAGGAAAGAATCTTGTAGCGATGATGCTGAAGGGTGCCGGATTCCACATAGTGGATTTAGGTATTGATGTGTCGCCTGAGAAATTTGCCGGTGCTGTGACCCAGGACGGGGTAGGGGTTGTATGTATGTCAGCCCTATTAACGACCACCATGACGTCTATGAAGACGACTATTCAGGCATTGCAGGCAAGCAATGTTAGAAACAAGGTTAAGGTGATGATAGGGGGTGCACCGGTGACGCAGAGTTATGCTGATGAAATAGGTGCAGATGGATATGCCCCGGATGCAGCCAGTGCAGTGGATAGGGCTAAGGTTCTTTTAGGCATCTAATAATGCCATTGTTTGGAACCCCAAAGTACACTATTGTCAAGATCAAGAAGAAACGGGATATTCCCGAAGGACTGTGGACAAAGTGTGAAGATTGCGGGGAGATAATATATAATAAGGCATTAGAAGAGAATCTGAAGGTATGTCCTAAATGTAACTACCATTTTGTCATAGGCGCCTATGAAAGGATAGAGATACTCTTAGATGAAGGGACCTTTCAGGAGCATGACAGGGGATTAATATCTCTTGACCCATTGGAATTCAAAGGCCCCAAGACTTACAAGGAAAAATTAAAAGAGGACTCAGACCAGACAGGTCTTGAAGAGGCTGCCGTATCAGGCAGGGGTTCTATCGGGGGAATAGACGTAGTTATAGTAGTTACTGATTCCCGTTTTATTATGGGCTCTATGGGTTCGGTAGTCGGTGAGAAGATAACGAGGGCAATAGACTTCTCCATAAAGAATAGGCTCCCTCTCTTGATAATATCAGGTTCAGGCGGAGGGGCAAGGATGTATGAAGGTATGTTTTCATTGATGCAGATGGCTAAGACGAGCGTTTCTTTAGCTGTCCATAATTCTTCAGGGTTACCTTATATATCTATCCTTACTAATCCTACAATGGCTGGTGTCCTGGCGAGTTTTGCATCCTTAGGGGATGTTATTATGGCAGAACCCAGGGCGCTAATAGGGTTTACCGGACCGCGGGTTATAGAGAGTACAATCAGAGAAAAACTCCCGGAAGGATTCCAGAAGTCAGAGTTCCTGCTAAAACACGGCCTATTGGATATGATAGTCCATAGAAAGGATATGAGGAATACTCTTGTAAATTTATTAGGATATTTGAAGGTATAACGCATAAAGAGGTGAAGATATGGCTGATGTAACCCTGAAAGAAGTGTCCAAGATTTATCCTGGCAATGTGCTTGCAGTAAGTAAGGCTACCCTCCATGTAGAAGATAAGGAGTTTGTGGTGCTGGTAGGCCCGTCAGGATGCGGTAAATCTACTACCTTGAGAATGGTTGCAGGCTTGGAAGAGATTACGGAAGGTGAAGTTTATATTGACAAAAAATTGGTAAATGACGTGCCCCCTAAGGACAGGGATATAGCGATGGTGTTTCAGAATTATGCCTTATATCCTCACATGACAGTATATGATAATATGGCGTTCGGACTTAAATTAAGAAAGTATCCAAAACGCGAGATTCAAACAAGGGTTAATGAGGCCGCCGAAATACTCGGCATAAAAGAGCTTTTACACAGGAAACCGAGGGCTTTATCCGGCGGGCAGAGACAGCGTGTGGCAGTGGGCAGGGCGATAGTCAGGAAGCCAAAGGTCTTTTTATTTGATGAGCCTCTTTCCAATCTTGATGCAAAACTGAGGGTCCAGATGAGGGCTGAGATATCCAAACTCCATACCAGGCTCCAGTCAACCATGGTTTACGTAACACATGACCAGGTAGAGGCGATGACAATGGGTGACCGCATTGTAGTGATGAAGGACGGGTTCATTCAGCAGATTGCAGACCCTATAACCCTTTATGATAAGCCTGCCAATAAGTTTGTAGCAGGATTTATGGGCAGCCCTCCAATGAACTTTATGGATGGGACTATTGTGAAGAAAGACGGGAAGTTGTATTTTGACGAAGATAATTTCCATGTTGAGATAGTCAAAGAGATGCTTGACAAGATATCTAAGTTTGAAGGAAAAGAGATTACCCTCGGGATAAGGTCAGAAAATATACATGATAAGGCTTTTGTGCCGGACGCCCCGCAGGGTGAGATTGTAACCGCAAGGGTAGAGGTAGTAGAGCCTATGGGCTCTGAGATATTCCTGTATATGAATACAGGTAAGCACTCATTTACTGCAAGGGTAGATGCACATGATAAACCGCGGGTAAATCAGGACCTCCAGTTAGTATTTGATATGGACCACGTCCATT
The DNA here is from genome assembly GCA_964449965.1 of uncultured Planctomycetia bacterium. GTDB lineage: Bacteria > Omnitrophota > Gorgyraeia > CAYVEO01 > CAYVEO01 > CAYVEO01. Next base: position 16,095 of record CAYVEO010000021.1, on the reverse strand, counting down.
TCTTTGACAAGGAGTCGGAGGAGACTTTAGTATAAAATAATTGATTAGACAGATTAGGCATGAAAAACTTAAAACCACAGGTGGAAGCAAATCAAAACGCAATCTGTGGTTTTTGTTTTATGAGTAACTTATGTCCTGGCATGATATACTAATTCAACAACTTATAAATGGACTCACCATCGGGATGGTTTATGCCTTGATAGCATTGGGATACACAATGGTATACGGCATTATAAATCTTATCAATTTTGCACATGGTGAGATATTCATGGTAGGCGCCTATCTGGCATGGAGTTTGTTTACAGTAACTATATCTGCAGGCGAGGCCCATGGCATAGCACTCTTATTTCTGATTTTAGCAGGGTTTATTGTAGGGATGGCAGGCTGCGGCGTCCTTGGTGTGGCGATAGAAAAGGCGGCGTATCGTCCCCTTCGTAATGCCCCGCGTTTAGCCCCTCTCATTACTGCCATCGGGGTCTCTTTTTTCCTGCAAAATGCGGTCATGCTGGTCTATGGCGCTTCTGATAAAAGTTTCCCTTCCCTGTTTCCTCATTACTCCTTTTACATAGGACAGGCATCTGTGACAGGACTTCAGATTCTCATTGTTGCTCTCTCCATAACGTTAATGCTTGTTCTCCACTATTTTATCAAACTGAGTAAGATGGGAAAGGCGTTAAGGGCTACTTCTACGGATTTGAAGACCGCAAGTCTTATGGGGATAGACGTCAACCGGATTATATCCTTGTGTTTTCTGATAGGTTCTTCCCTGGCTGCGGCAGGAGGCGTTATGTTTGGGATGTACTATAACGCGATAAATTTCCACGATGGCTATATAGCAGGTTTAAAGGCGTTCACCGCTGCAGTTCTGGGCGGGATAGGTAACGTAGCAGGTGCAATGCTCGGTGGTGTAGTAATCGGCCTCGTTGAGGGATTGGGTGCGGGATATATATCTTCAGAATGGAAGAACGTATTTGCATTTATAATATTGGTCCTGATTCTTCTTTTTAAACCCACAGGACTTTTTGGTGAGGCAGGCAGGGTGAGAAAATGAGGAGCAAACACGCCTCCTTTTATTGGGATTGAGTGTGGAGAAATAATATAGTGAAAAAAATTCCCATATTATTATTTTTGATAGTCTTGCCGTTTATAGATACTAACCAATATCACATTGATGTACTGACGACAGCCGGGATATACGTTACACTTGCCCTCGGGCTGAACGTGGTGGTCGGTTTTGCCGGATTATTAAACTTAGGATATGCGGCATTCTTTGCAATAGGGGCTTATACCTATGCCTTGATGAATTTATACTTTAGATGGCCATTCTGGGCAGTATTACCTGTAAGTGCGGTCTCCGGTGCCTTATTTGGAGTTTTGCTGGGATTCCCTACATTACGTCTTAGAGGGGATTACTTAGCCATAGTAACTCTGGGTTTTGGGGAGATAGTGCGCATTACCTTTAATAACCTTGAGTGGACTGGCGGGCCAAACGGGCTGTTAGGCATAGCACATCCTACACTAATATTTCCGTCAAGATTAGACTGGAGCCATTTAAAGATTTTTAATTTTGGTGTTGAGTCATTACCTTATTATTATCTTGTGCTGGGCATGGTTATCGTGGTAGCATTTCTTCTAATGAGGTTAGATAATTCAAGGCTCGGCAGGGCATGGATAGCAATAAGGGAGGATGAAGTTGCTGCTGCCACAATGGGTATAGACCCGACGAGGCTGAAACTTTTAGCATTTGTCATCGGGTCTGCCATCGCAGGTGCTGCAGGGTGTGTATTCGCAGGCAAGCAAGGCACCATTACGCCTGACAGTTTTGATTTTATCCTCTCTGTCATGCTCCTTGCGATGGTTGTGTTGGGTGGATTGGGAAGTATCCCGGGTGTCATTATCGGGGCAATCATATTGAGTGTTTTACCAGAACTCTTAAGAGGATTTGCCATCTACAGGATGTTGTTCTTTGGATTATCCATGATTCTTATAATGATATTCCGCCCTCAGGGTATTGTGGGAAGTCTGCGTAGAAAGATGGAACTCAAGCCCTCTACGGAGAAGATAAAGTTGGAAGAGGATGAGGTATTAGATGAGGATAGGAGAAAGTGATAGGTTTTTAGTGTCAACTGTCAGAAATTTGGCACTTTAGGGTAGGTGCTAAAGGGTTATTTCTTAAATAAAATAAATAAAATTTAATAGTCATAACATATTTTGAATTATATTGTTATATTAATAACATACTAAAAACTTTGGTATTTTTATCAGTTTGGCACGAAAATTGCTATATAACAAGTTGTAGTGGCGAGATTTCATTTAATGTAGGGGCGACATTTATGACGCCCTTAGAAAAGGGAGGTGGAAAATATTATGGTAAGGTTTAAAGGAAAGGGGAATAAAGGTTTTACCCTCATAGAACTCTTGATAGTTATAGCAGTCATTGCGGTCCTTGTAGCAATCCTGGTACCCAACTTCAAGAGCATGAGGATGGAGGCAAAGGAGTCTAAGGCAAAGGGTGATTTAAAGAACCTGCAGACAGCAGTAATAATATATATAAACAGGAACGGTGTATTTCCTGCGAGTGCTGCTAATACACCGAGCCTTAATGTTTTACTCAATGAGCCTAAGGAATACAGGTCAATAAATGATATCCCTGCTGACCCATTCAGTCCTACAAAGGCAAAATATGGCTTTCTGACAGAAGGAACCGATGGCACAGATGGTGACATTTCATCTGATGCCTATTATGTAATTTTCAGCGTAGGAAGGGATGAGGGGGCTGATATTATTCAGACTGATCTTGATGGTATATCTGGGTCAGACAGTGTTTTAACTGCTGCAGCGACAGATGATGATGTCTATGTAACGAATGCTAAGACACCATAATGTAAATGTAGGGGGTCTGATTTATCGGACCCGTATCCGAGGAGGTGAATAAGATGCAAAGAAAATGTAATAGTAATAAAAAAGGAAATGGGTTTACGTTGATAGAACTATTAATTGTAATAGCAGTAATCGCAGTTCTCGTTGCCATCTTGATACCTAATATACGTGGTTTCAGGACAGAGGCAAACAAGGCTCGTGCCCAGGGTGACCTGGATACTTTGAAGAAGGCAGTTCTGCTTTATGTGTCTAAGTATGAACAACTTCCGGATACCTTAAACCGTCTAACTACTGTTGGTGATGCCGCGAGCAGGTTAATAAGTAAGGTTCCGTATGACCCATTTGAACCGTCTACAGGCAAACACCCAAATCACCCTCAGTATCCATATTCAACCTATGGGGGCAGCTTTACACAATTTACCAACTTTGCCATATATAGTTATGGACCTGGTAAAACATCTAACCTTATCTGGAGCGATTCATCAACTTTAAAAAGACAGGCTCAAGGACTTGATGACATTATCGTCACAGAGGCTAAGATAGAAGACTGATGAAAGGGGACGGTTCTATTTTCTTATTATAGGGGGGTGTAATTATACACCCCCTTTTTTATTTAAAAATTAATTTTAAGAATTTTTTCTTTGCCAATGTTGGAAATTTATGGTAAGATATTACAAATCCAGAAATCAAGTACAAATGGCAAAAGTAGATAATGGTTTCACATTGATTGAAGTTATAATTGTGCTAATGGTTCTTAGTATTGGCTTGACGCCCCTTATATATTTCTTTTCTGCAGGGACGTCTATAAACAGGAATGTAAAAGATGCAGCGGTTGCCACAAACCTTGCAAGGGAGGCGATGGAGCTCTATAAAAATGAGCCGTATGCAAACCTCTCGGGATTTCCACCAACGAATACAGAATCGCCAGTTTCTAATTTTCCGGACTACAGCCGTGAGGTTAAGTTTACACAGGTGCAGACGGGTTTATATCAAGTGGACGTGACAGTCAAATGGTTCAACAACAAAAGGGATGTGAAAATTGTAACTTACAGGGCGGATTATTAATGTGGGGTTGACTGACAAAGGACTTAGCCTGATAGAACTTATCATATCACTGGCTGTTATTGCCATGATACTGAGTCTTTTATACAGCGTGTTCTTTGTAACCTTGCATACCTTCGGTTTTGGGGAGAGGCAAAGAGACGTAGTGGCAAGTGCAGGTTGGGCAATAGAGACAATGGTGAAAGAAATCAGGCAGGCGAGGGCAATATATAATATAACCACAATAAACAGTTTCTATGCTACTGATATAGAATTATTAACAGATAATGGATTGGAGTGGTTCAGGTTCTATATTGAAGGCGTATCCCAGCCTTACAGGCTGCTCAGGGCGAATCTTACAGGATTTAGCATCGGTAAAGGGAAACCATTGGCAGAGAATGTGAAGGATTTTCAGACAGAATATTATGACAGGAATAATATAAAAATATCTGACCCTGTAACCAATAAATCAGATGTGAGATTGATATTGTTCAGTCTTGAGGTTGAAAAGGTATCTAAGACCTCAGGGGGGACTCAGGATGTAATTTTAAAGGCGCGTGTAAGACCGAGAACGATAAATTAGACAGGCGGGACGCCTGTCCTACTTAAGGAGTAAAATAATGGCGTGGATGTCTGGTATTATAGCAGCAGGCATATTCTTTCTGATAGTGGGTCTATTGTACTTCTTTAAGGCAGGGCTCGTAGTGAAACTCAATGAGTGGGGGAAGAAGGTTCTATTCAGTGATGAATGGACGATTGGCTACAGAATATCAATGGGTATATTCTTTTTAATAGTCGCTATAATACTTTTTATAGTTGCAATGATGAAATTTTGAATTTAATTTCTGGAGGAATAGATGTCATTTTTTGCAGAATACTTAGGACTCGTTAGGACTACTGTAGGGCTTGAGATAAGAAATAGCGTTATAAAGGTCATAGAGGTTAAGAAGGCGAAGACCTCTGCTGTTGTTACAAAGATAGAATATATAGACATCCCTGTAGGAGTGAAGGAGGATAGAGACGTATTTGTAATAGATTCCCTAAAGAGTCTGTGGAAGGAAAAGAAGTTATCCAGAAACAGGGTCATCTCACTCATTGATAGTCCTGCAGTAGAGACGGTAATCTTAAGACTTCCTGTGATGCCTGAGAAAGAGTTACAATCTGCCATAGAAATCAAGGCTGAGGCAAGTTTTTCTCTGCCTTTAGAGGATTGTAATTGGGATTATATGGTCTTAGGTGAGGTGGTTGAAAGGAATATAAGGAAGATAGATATCTTAATAGTCTCTGTCCCCCATGAAAGAATAAAAGAGCATCTCAGCATATTGAAGAAAGCAGGCATCAAACCCTTTGCCCTTTCCATTGTCCCGCTATCTCTGTTAGACTCCTCCCGTTATAGCGGGCTCAATAAAGGGGTTATCGCGGTGATGAATTTTAGTGAACGTCTGACAAACATATCCATCTTAGATGACGGTATCTTACAGTTTACCAGAGATATACCTCTTGGCGATGAGCAGTTGAATAGCGTAACCCAGAAAACGATGGGAATGGATACTGCCCAATATGTCAGGATAAGGGATGAAGAAGGTATGAATTCTACCCAATTCAAAGATGCATTAGAAGTTTCAATGCCCTGCCTTCTCTCAGAGGTATCAAAATCCTTTGACTATTACCGCACCCGCCCCGAAAAAAATAATCCGGAAAAGGTCATATTATGCGGGGAAACCTCAACTATTCCTGGGTTGAAAGAATACCTGGCGTCTCGCATTAATAAAGAGACTGCCGTAGCAGACCCATTTTGTAATCTAAAGATAGAACCTCATATAGATATAACAAAGTTTAAGGTATCTTCGTCTCACCTGAATGTAAATGTGGGTATGGGGCTTTATGAAAAGGGCATCAATCTTCTTTCACCTGAGTTACGCAGGAAAGAGGTTACGCCCAACCAGAAGATTATACAGATAATAGGGCTTGTTATTACCATCACCTTGATTATGTGGTCGGTAGTCCAGTCCCTTGAGATAAGGAACCTGAAAAAAGATATTGCCGTTAATCGCGCCGGCATATCACAGATGGACCCTATTGTCCGGAATATAAATGAGTCAAAGTCAAAAAAGGAACAGATGAAAAAGACGGTAGAAGAACTGAGGCGGCTTACTGAAAATAGGGCAGAGTGGTCCGGCATAATGGAAAGTGTAAACAAGGTTATGCCCTCTAAATCATGGCTGGATTCCTTTTCCTTCAAAGGCGCAGAGGGTCAGGGAGGTCAGTTGATTATTGAGGGGAGGAGTTTCACTGCCTCTGATGCTACGGAGTTTTTATTGAGGTTAGGCAAGGCTCCATACATAGATAAGGCAGAGTTGAATTCCACGAAGATTGAGACGCTGGGTGATAAGAAGGTCATAAGATTCAGGATTACAGGATATTTAAAGAGATGAAACAAACGAAACTTAATATAAATATAGGTGATTTTAAAATATGGCTGGCTACACTTATGCCGTTTGTGGTATCAGGAATCATATTTCAGACAGGCACCTTGCGTCAGATAAAGGATATATCAAAAATGAGGAATGAGGTCAGGTTCTCTAATGTGGAATTCGCAACCTCCAAGGACAAGGCAAATGAACTTGCCCGGTTAAAGATAGAACTTTCTGAAACTGAATCCAAAATCAATGACTATAAGAAGGGTATCTTAAATCCGGATGAGACCCCGGAATTCCTGAACATCCTCAGTAAGATTGCAGATGAATCAGGCATAAAATTTATTAATATCAGTCCCCAGCCTGTTAAAGATGCAGGATTTTGTATGGCTATGCCTGTCCGGATAGAGTTTGAATCTTCCTATCCGGCATTTATAGAATACCTTTTTAAAGTAGAACAACTGCCAGGATTGATGAAGGTGGATAACCTGAGCAGCGATTCCACAGCAGAAGGGCAGATTATAAAGGCAGCATTATCATCTATATTTTTTGTAAACAAAGATAATGGACCCGGACGTGAAACCAAATTAGATGCAATCTCTTTTAAAAGATATCCGTATATTGAGATAAGCCCGTTCTTATACACGGAAAAAAGGACGCAAGATGTGCCTTTATCTTCAAAGAAAGGACTTGAACTGACTGCTGTAGTAAGCGGCGAGGCGTGTGTCTGTATTATAAATGGGCAGATATGCCATGCAGGAGATGAAATAGACGGATATAAGGTAGTAGATATAAAAAACGATAGGGTTGTATTAATGGATGAAAAAGGGGATAGGGTATTACTTGAGTTGAAAGGAGAATAAACTATTATGTCCCGGAAACCTTGCGTATTTATAATGCTTGGTATATTAATCTTCACGGTCCCTTTCTTATCTTCAGAGTCTATCTTTGCACAAGAAAAGCCGGGGACGAAACAAGAGAAACTTTACACTTTTGATTTTAGTTCTGCAAATATTGTTGACATAATCAGGCTGCTTTCCAAAGAATATAATGTAAATATAGTTGCAGGAGAAGAGGTCCAGGGCAGGGTAAGCGGCCATTTTACAGGGACGTTAGAAGAGACGTTAAAGGCTGTCTTAAAATCTGCCGGTAATTATGTATTCGTTAAAGAGAAGGATATTTTCAGGATAATACCTTCTGATAAAATAGACAGGGCATATCTGGTTACCCGTATCATTACGCTAAAATATTTAGACGCTGAAGATGTGGAAGAGTTGATAAAAGAACTCTTATCCCCTATCGGTAAGACCAGGGTTTTCGTGAAGACATACAGGGGCATTATTACGGGGACGTCAGGATATAGCGGCGGGGGAACAGGCACAACAGGCACTACTGGAGTGCAGACCGGTACAACAACCCAGACTGGCACAACGACTACGACAGGGGTTACAAGTACACAAGTGGCAGTAGGCACAGAGGGTTTGGTGAGGTCAAATACCCTGATGGTCATAGACATACCCTCAGTCATTGAAAAGATAGAGGAGATTCTAAAGACGCTTGATGTATCGCCGCCCCAGGTTATGATAGAATCCAAGATTATGGAGGTTGTAATTGAAAAGGGTATTAAATTAGGTATCGGGGCAGAGTATACCAGTCCCGAGCATCATACGTTAGACATAAAAGAACTTCTGCAATCCACCATTAGTGAAGGTCTTGAGTTTTCCATAGGGACATTGAGCCAGAACGATTATAACGTAGTTATAAATGCCATCCAGGACAATAATAAGACCAACCTTTTATCATCCCCGAGGATAGTGACGCTTGATAACCAGCCTGCGAAGATTGTGGTCACGACTACTGAACCTACTATAACGACTGTAAGTCAGACAGTCACAAGCGCCACAGGCGTTTCGGTGTTTCAAGCCCTGCCTGCATGGGGAGTGGATGTCGTATATGGTATTACCTTAGAGGTAATACCTCATGTGAGTGAAGAAGGATATATTACCATGAGGATATTTCCTGAGGTGAGCGATAAAACAGGTGAGATAGTAAGCCCTCCTGCAACTGAGACCCAGCCATCTATCGGCTCAAAACCCATCTTGAGCAGGAAGGCGATGATTACACAGGCTGTGGTGAAAAGCGGTGATACGATAGTGATAGGAGGTCTTATCAAGGATACCCAGGAGAAAAAGGTTTCAAAGATACCCATCTTAGGTGACATCCCAATACTGGGACTGCCTTTTAACAGGGTAAGTAAAAGCAATGTCAAAAAAGACCTGATAATATTTCTTACCCCAAGCATATTAAAAGATAGTTATGAGAAATTGGCTTTATCTACACCGCAGCCTGAAGAAAAGGCGGAACCTGCACATCCTTCTTCGCCTGCACCTGAGCCAGAACCAGAGACGCCGGGAGAAATTGCAGTAGAAGAGGTAAAGATAGAGCATAAAGAAGTTGAGAATACGGAAGAGGCTAAAGAAGAAACTAAACAAGAAGCCAAAGAGGAAGTCAAAGAAGAAACCAAAGAAGAGGTTAAGGAACAGATAGACGCATTTAACAAGGATAAGGCAAAGGAATCATTTGAAAAGGCGTTAGAGTATTTATCCCAGGATAAGTATGAAGAGGCAAAGGTTGAACTGGAGACGTCCTTGAGATTAAATCCGGATGATGGGACAGTTAGACAGTTTCTGAATAACGTCCAGGATTGGATAAGCGTATTAGAAAAATAAGGTAAGGATTGTGGATGGCTAAGAACGGGTCAATATTAGTTGTAGATAACGAAGAAAGCATGCGGTTCTTTTTAGAAGAGATTCTGAAAAAAGAAGGCTACTCCGTCGTATCTGCAGGTGATGGGATTGCGGCTATCCATCGCGTCCAGGAAGCAGAATTTGACCTTATTACTATGGACATAAGGATGCCCGGTATGAACGGGTTAGAGGCTCTACTTGAGATAAAGAAAATAAAACCTGAGGTTGTAGTAGTCATGATAACCGCCTATGGGTCCGAGAAGATAGCTATTGATGCTATCCAGAAGGGGGCGTATGATTATTTTACCAAGCCGTTTGATATAGATAACTTGAGGATAGTAATCAGGCGCGCTATTGAAAAACACAGGTTAGACATAGAGAACCGCAGCCTCCGCAGGGAATTGGGTGAGCGGTATAAATTTGATAATATCATAGGTACGAGCGGCAGGATGATGGAGGTCCTGGCTATCATAGGTAAGATAGTTGATACAAGTGTCACGGTCCTGCTTCATGGTGAAACAGGAACTGGCAAGGAACTGATTGCAAGGGCGATACACTATAACAGTCCGCGATAGGACAATCCTTTTGTCAAGATGAACTGTGTTGCTATACCGGATACGCTCCTGGAGAGCGAGTTATTCGGCCATGAAAAAGGCGCTTTTACCGGTGCTGTGTCAAGAAAATTGGGTAAGTTTGAACTGGCAAATGAAGGGACGCTCTTTCTTGATGAGATAGGCGATATGAACCTTTTAACGCAGGCAAAACTTTTAAGGGTTCTTCAGGAAAAGGAATTTGAAAGGGTTGGCGGGACAGAGTCTGTTAAAGTGGATGTCCGGATAATATCCGCTACAAATAAGGACATGGAGAAGGCGATAAAAACCGGGGAGTTCAGGGAGGACCTTTATTACAGGTTAAATGTTGTTCCTGTCATACTCCCCCCTTTAAGGGACAGGAAAGATGATATACCTTTGCTCTTTGAATATTTTATGGAGAAGTTTAATAAGGAACTGAATAAGAACATAAAACACATAGCATTTGATGCGATAGAACTTTTGATGAAATACGATTGGCCTGGTAATGTCAGGGAACTTGAGAATGTGCTTCAGCGCGCCATTGTCCTTGAAAAAGGCGATACACTTACCAGGGAGTACCTGCCAATGGCTATAAAGGCAAGGGGTGAGGATATAAAATTGGACCTGGACAAGGCATCCTTCTTTACTAATCTGCCACATGCGATAAAAGGGATAGTAGCAGATGTTGAGAAACAAATTATAATAAAGACGCTGAACAGTACCAATTGGAACAGGTCCAAGGCAGCAGAACATCTCAGGATAAGCAGGAAGAGCCTTCATAACAAGATGACTAAATACGGACTCTTTAATGATGAGCAGGAGGAATAGCGGTGCCTTTATTTACCTATAAGGTCAGGGACAAAGACGGCAGGGTGACAAGCGGGGTATTGGAAGCGGCAAATAAGAGGACTGTAATAGAGAAACTCCGTGCTCAGAACTACTTTATCGCTTCTATAGAAGAAGAAACCCCCACTGCTGAACTACTCACCTTAGATATCGGGGAACTCTTTGTAAGTGTTAAGACCAAGGACATGGTAATATTTACCAATCAATTAGCCACGATGATAGGTTCTGGTCTCACCCTTACCTCAAGTCTAAACGTCCTCACGCAGCAGATAGAGAATAAGAAACTCAGAAAGATTATAGAGAAGGTGAGGGACGATGTAGAAGGCGGCAACTCATTTTCAGGTGCTTTAGAGAAACATCCGAGGGTATTTTCCAGCCTTTTCGTGAACATGGTCCATGCAGGTGAGACTGGCGGTGCGCTGGAAGAAATCTTGCGAAGACTTGCGACTTTTGCCGAGCAGGCGGAAGATTTAAGGGCAAACGTAAAGACTGCGATGACATACCCCATCCTGATACTCTTTGTTGCCGTGGGCGTAATAACCTTTCTTGTCACTGGCATATTACCCAAGTTTGAGAACATATTTCTTTCATCAAATGTGCCATTGCCCATGCCGACTGTCCTCTTGCTCACAGTCAGCAGATTTATCCGTACAAAATGGTATATGATATTATTTGTAATGGCAGTCGTTGTTATTGGGATGTATCTTTATAACAGGACAAAAGAAGGCAGATTTAACCTGGATGCGATAAAGCTTAAAATTCCGGTATTTGGCTCACTCCTTCGTAAGGTGGCTATAGCAAGGTTTGCAAGGACACTCGGGACATTGATTTCAAGCGGCGTTCCTATCCTCCAGTCATTAAGGATAGTTCAGGCTACGGTGGGGAATTCCGTGATAGCTTCTGTTATAGACAACGTATGTGAAAGTGTAAATAAAGGCGAGAGCATTGCAGGGCCGTTACAGGAGGGCAAGGTGTTCCCTGTTATGGTGGGACAGATGGTAGCAGTGGGTGAAGAGGCAGGAACACTTGATGAGGTGCTTAATAAGATAGCAGATTTTTATGATAAAGAAGTAGGATTTGCCGTAAAGGCATTGAGTTCCGTAATAGAGCCAGTATTGATATTCTTCGTCGGCGGGCTGGTAGGATTGGTTGCACTGGCACTCTTCCTCCCGATGTTTAACATGATACAGGTGATTAAGTAATTGTGTAAAAGATTGTTGGATTGTGTAATAGGTTACACATTTTTCAGTTAGGTGGGAAGTGAGGTGAAATATGGTTAGAACTTTTAACTGACTGTCCACAAAGGAGATATAAAATATCATGGTATTTTTATAATGTAAATTAAACTATGGCATGGTAATTGCTATATAAGAGGATGGAGGGGAAAAAAGTGCTTGACAAAAATAGGGGTGATGTGATAAACTGTCAGATAAATTATTATGTGGAATTTCAAAAAGAAAGGAGAAAGATATGGTAAAGAAATTTAGGAGATTAAGAGTCAAAGGTTTTACGTTGATAGAATTGCTTCTTGTCATAGCCATATTGGGGGTGCTTATAGCATTGATATTGCCGAGGTTTGAGGATGTGAGGACTACCGCTAACACAAGGGTCTGCGTAGCCAACTTAAGAGGTCTTGCGTCAAGCATGGCTGTATATGAGACAGCGAAGAACCTGCAAGTGACATGGGGTGCAGCTGGTAGAGCAGTCCCGGATTTAGTGTCATGGCAGTATTTAGCAGCCAACCCATCGGAGCCGTATGGGGTAAGTGGTTCTACCACTTATACATTGACTCAAAACTCAGGTAATAGTCCTGACAGGGCATTGTGTCCTGTTGTGGGTACATATACAGACCATGTCTGGCCGTGATAAAAATTGTTGTTTAAGAATGTTTTCGTTCTTATGGGAGGAGGTGAGGAACTAAATGAAGAGAATAATAAAGAAGATAAAGGGTTTTACTTTGATAGAATTATTACTTGTAATAGCAATACTCGGTATATTGATAGCCCTGCTTCTGCCGAGATTTGAGGATGTAAGGACTACTGCCAATACAAGGGTATGTGTAGGAAACCTGAGAGGGCTTGCTAATGCAATGGCTGTTTATGAGACTGCTAAGAATAACCCAGACGTTGCATGGGGAACAACTGGTAGAACAGTCTCAGATATAGTGTCATGGCAGTACTTAGCAGCCAACCCAACAGAGCCGTATGGTATAAGTGGTTCTACAGCCTATACATTAACCACAAGTTCAGGTAACAATCCTGACAGGGCGTTATGTCCTGTTGTGGGTACATATACAGACCATGTCTGGCCGTAATAGATGAAAGTTCTGCTGAGAAGGGTAGCCGCGAAGATAGGGGCTACCCTTCATTCCAATAGTGTCTTTCCTATAATACTAATAATCATAGTAGGTTTAATCCTCTATTTTAATACCTTCCATAATTCCTTTGTATGGGATGATGAATACCTGATAGAGAAGGATATCCGCATCAGGTCATGGGGAAATCTGCCTGAAATATTTATTTCAAGTCTCTCACTTCCTTCCCCCAAACAAGGTAATTTTTACAGGCCATTTCAGGTTATAAGTTTCTTGTTTGACTATTCGTTCTGGAAATTAAATCCTGTCGGCTACCATATCACGAATCTATTCTTCCATATATTAAATGGCTTACTCATATATTTCCTGGCAAGGATGTTATTGCGGGATAACCTGACAGGCGGGACGTCCGCCGTGGTGGACGAGACGCCCGTCCTACCCTTAACTTCTTTACTTGCGGCGCTTCTGTTTTTAGTCCATCCTGTCCATGTAGAGGCAGTTACGTATATATCTGGAAGGGCAGACCCTATGGTAACCGCATTTTGCCTTATGTCGTTGATATTGTTTTTAAATGTTACGGGTCGGATAAATCCCTGCCCGACATATGGCAGGTGGGCGACCCCTACAAAATGGATATTATATACAGGCTCCATCATTTCATTTTTATGTGCCCTGTTATCAAAAGAGGCAGCCCTGATATTCCCGTTTCTCTTAATGTGGTGTGGGTATTCGTTAGGGGAGAGAGCAAAAGTAAATTCCCATATTAAATTAGGCCGACCAAGGTCGGCAACTACAAAATTATTGAAATTCCTGAACACTAAATTAACGTTCTATTTGCCTTTTTTTATTTTGTCGGCATTGTATGTCCTTTTCAGATTAACCGTATTAAGGACGATAAGCGAGCCTCATCCTCCGATAGCGCCATTTTATTCAAGGGTAATTACATTCTTTAATGTTATTGTCCGTTATATAGGCTTGTTATTTTTCCCGCAAAACCTTCATATGGAGAAGAGGATACCTTTTCTAAATTCTTTATTTCAATGGGAAGCCATACTATCTATAGTATTAGTGGGTATACTTATTTTAGCGGCAATATGGCTGCGTAAATATTCTAAAGAAGCCAGTTTTGGATTAGGGTGGTTTCTGATAGCTCTCCTGCCCGTATCCAATATTATGCCTATTAATGCAGCGATGGCAGAACACTGGTTATATATGCCGTCTATAGGGTTCTTTCTGGCTGTTGCGATAGGGGGGGCTTCGTTGTATGGGAATTTTAATATTGAGATTCTTCGGCTGCGCCTCAGAATGACAAAAAAAGTATGTATGTTGCTTATTACTGCTATTTTAATATTCTATTCTGCCATGACTATTAAACAGAATATGGTATGGAATGATGAAATCTCGTTGTATAACAGTATACTGAAATTCTCTCACTCTTCAGCGAGGATTCATATAAATCTTGGGGTAGCCTATGCCAAAAGGGATGAATATGACAAGGCGATAATGGAGTATAAAAAGGCTATAGAACTCTATCCGGATTTTGTCATGACTTATATAAACATGGGGTATATGTATAGTAAGAAGGGAATGAATGAGGAGGCAGTCAGGGCGTATAAGGCGGCTCTGGCAATTCGCCCTTATGCGGCAGGATATATACCAGATGAATTAAGACTTATCTATAGTGATAAGGAAGTAGCCGATATGACATCCCGTCAGTACTCTGGTCCTACTTTATCTAATCTGGAATTGGCAGACCTATATAACAATGTTGGTCTTGTCTATGACAAAGAAGATAGGTTTTCTGATGCTGTCCGGATGTATAAGAAATCTCTTGAAACAAACCCGGAATACATTGATGCACGTATCAACTTAGGAATACTATACAGGAAGAAGGAAAGTTATACTGATGCCGTTTATGAATTTAATGAACTATTGAGGATAGACAGAGACTCTATAGATGGCCATTTCAACTTAGGATTTATCTATGATAGATTAGGGAGGTATGAAGATGCATTATCAGAATATAGGCATGTAGTGAGGATAAGTCCCAGGGATATAAAAGGGCATAATAACTTAGGAACAGCGTATGGCAAATTGGGGATGCATCTGGAAGCAATATCCGAGTATAAGAGGGCGTTATCCATTGACCCTGATTTTGGCATGAGCCATTTTAATTTAGGCTCAGCCTATGCAAATAAAGGGGAGATGGATAAGGCAGCAGCAGAGTGGGAGAAGGCGTTGCAACTTGACCCTGATTTAGAAGAGGCAAGGATAAGTATAGAAAAGGTAAACGAGATTGCTTCGTCCGCCAAGGATGACTCGCAATGACAAAGTGATGAAGAAAGTCTATAAAGAAGTTATTATTATATCAACCATATTCTTAATTGCTCTTGCAATCAGGATTGTCTATATCCTTCAGGTGAAAGATGACCCATTTTTCTATGAGCCGCATCAAGGGACTGATATGCTTACTTTTCACAATATGGCACTGGACATTCTGAAAGGCAGCGGCAGGATTTCTTTTAACGTGCCTCTATATCCTAATGGTTTCCTGCCAATTATATACTTTCTATTTGGCCCTAACATAGCAGCAGTTGGTATCATCCAGGGCTTATTAGGTTCTCTAACGTGTATTTTAATTTATCTTATCGGGAGGGAATTATTTGGTAATATTAGCGGTATATTAGCAGGTCTCATCTCAGTCTTTTATTCAACTCTTGTTATATATGGGGGCGTTTTGTTGGGTGAGACATTAGGGTTATTTTTATTTCTTGCAGGATTTTATCTATTGCTCCGCGCTGTTAACTCTGCCTCCTTATGGGATGCGGCGTTTTCAGGGATATTTCTTGGGCTTTTACTGCTGACAAGGGTAAGATTCTTTGCCTTTGTTCCCTTTATACCTTTAGCCTTTTTAGCAAATTCAAAACTCAGATGTCGGGATAAACTTAAAAGCCTTTGCATACTCTTCATGGTAGCCTCTATATTTGTAAATCCTGTCCAGTCAATAAAAGATATTGTTATAAACAACCCTGTAATGTTTTTTTTGAGTAACTCACCTACTGCAACAGGCGGATATGATGAAAGGTCACTCGGGGCATTTGATAAGGTTAATCAAACGTCCCGCCCTGAGGATAAGGATACGCCAGGATACTATAAAGGGCTTTACAGAGAGAGTCTAAATTTTATGAAGCAAAACCCTATAGGATATGCGGGACTCTTAATCCGCAAGTGCATATTCTTCTGGGACCCGGCAGAGAAGATGTATGACAATTTTCCTG
>CAYVEO010000020.1:0-44472 GCA_964449965.1 uncultured Planctomycetia bacterium | reverse complement strand
CTGCAGGAGATGATGTGCTGAAAACGATAGGGGATATAGTGAAGGATACGAGCAGGAGCACGGATATACCAGCCAGGTATGGAGGGGAGGAGTTTGCCATTATCCTGTTAGAGACAGACGAGCCGGGCGCCATGTCAAAGGCTGAGAATCTAAGACGCATGGTAGAAGAGCATGTATTTGAGTATGGCAAGAACCAACCCGGGGGAAGGGTAACTATAAGTATAGGTGTGGCGTCCTATCCAAAGCATGGCCCTGAGAAGAAGGACCTCGTCAGCATGGCAGATGATGCCCTCTACCGGGCAAAAGAGTCCGGAAAGAACAGGGTTATCTTAGCATCTTCTTAAGATGTTTATAATATATCCGATATATTTACGATTATGTTATCTTTTTGATTTGCGGGTTATTTATGCGAAATATTTCCGGACCACAAAAAGAAGCATATAAGTTTTGGAAGACCAAAATAAAAAACAGGTCTTTCATAGTTGAAGGTTCAGAATTTCCAGATGAATATGTACGGAGGATTCTATTGCGGGAGGATTTGGCTTTCAGGATTAAAAAGGGGTTATATCTTCTGAAAGATAAAGGCGCAGACCCGCAGGACTTGATATATAGAACATATTGGGAAATACTGGGAATCCTGTTAAAGAGATACGAACCATATTCTATTGAAAAAACCTCGGCTCTCAGTCTATACTTGGGAAACGAGAGCATCCCTTTGACATTGTGTGTCCACACATTAAAAAATGTTAAATATTCTTTATCCCTTTCTTTTGGTTTGAAAATTCAAATACGGCCCGATATTGATTTTCATAAAAAGATACGGCGGGATTTTATAATCGGAAAGACAAAATTATTTGTAGATGTTCCTGAAAAGGTTCTTTTGAGTATTAGGAAAAAAAACAATGCGGATTTCATAGCATTTCTTAAAGGCACGAAATTTGACAGAAGAATGTTAGAAGTTTTATATTCAGCCCGTCCGAAACCAATTATAGTAAAAGACCTGATAAAGAATGCCAAAAGACATAATATAAAAGAACTTTCTGAAATATTAAAAACTATTTTAAAAGAATATACAATTTACAGAGTATGAGAGAAAGAACAATGAAATCACCATGGGTCATTAGGCTTGAGCAGTCTATATTCGTAACAGCCGTTATGTCCCTCCTTCATTTGAAAAAGTGCCTGACCTGATGGAGAGCTTTCTTTATGGTATTAACCGCATAAAGAACCACATTATTAAATCTATTCTGGCGCATTATTTTTTTGTAACCGTTCATCCTTATCCTGACGGAAACGGAAGATGCGGCCGGCTTTTAATGAATTATTTGCTGGGGGCATCAGGTTATAACTGGTGCACTATTACTAAAGATAAACGGGAGCGATATTTTCAAACCTTACAAGAAGGCCAGATTAATTCTGACATCATTCCTTTTGTAGATTTTATTCTTTCGTTGCTTAAAATAGACAGTTTTCCTAACTAAAACGAAGAAAAGGATATTATACAAAGGATAATAGATAAAAAGATTGTAGCAATAATCAGAGTAGAGGATGCATCATCAGCACTAAGAGCGGTAGATGCAATATACAGGGGAGGGATAAGGATTATAGAAATTACTTTTACAGTGCCCAGGGCTGATGAAGTCATATCAAAAATAAGTAAGGAAATGGCAGATGATATATTGCTTGGTGCAGGTACCGTTATTGATTCAAATCTGTGCCAGAGGGCATTAGGGGCAGGGGCTGAGTTTATAGTAAGTCCCAATGTCAATTATGATGTTATCAGATTAGTAAAGGATGCAGGCAAGGCAGTGATTCCTGGTGCGATGACCCCTACAGAGATAGTGAATGCGTGGCAGGCAGGTAGTGATATGGTAAAGCTCTTTCCTGCAGATTTGCTGGGCATTCCTTATATAAAGGCACTTCGTGGTCCACTGCCTCAAATTCCCCTTATGGCAACCGGGGGGATATCGGCAGATAATGCAAAAGCCTTTCTGGATAGTGGGGTTCAGGTCTTAGGTGTAGGTGGCAAATTAGTAGATAAGAAAGCAATAACAGCAGGGGATTGGGACCAACTTACCCAAAATGCCAAGGAGTTAATCGCTGCTATACGTTAAAGGATAGACCTTCTTGCCGGATATGGCAGAAAATAATCTATTTTTAGACAAAAGACTGCCATAACCAATGGATATTTCCCATCTTCTTCTTTAATAATTCTTGATTTCTGTGTTTGTACATGAAGGGTGACTTCATGATGATATATAAGAAAAACAATGTCTAACTAATTACAAACAAATAAGTCATGTAAAAGAAAAACAGACTTTCCAAAAGAATTTATTACCTTCCTAATAATTTGGCACAAAAATTGCAATAATACAATAGGAGACTTTTGTCTGTATTATTCTTTTAGTATACTTCATTAAATTATATTTAAGGAGATTGTTGATATGTCTGATGTAGTTACATTTGGTGAAGCGATGCTAAGGTTATCCCCGCCAGATTTTAGTAGATTGGAACAAGCAGATACTTTTAATGTCAGCGTGGGTGGTGGGGAATTGAACGTAGCAGTGGCAGTTTCCAGATTGGGTCTCTCCTCTGCATGGGTTTCAAAATTACCAAACAGCCCTTTAGGTAAGATGATAGCCAACAAGGCACGTGAGCAAGGGGTAGACGTTTCCCATATTATCTGGTCAGATGAAGGAAGGGCAGGTATTTATTTCATGGAGTTTGGAGGGGCACCTCGTCCAAGCAAAGTAATATATGACAGAAAGGGTTCTGCTATTAGTCTTATTACAAAGGGTGAGATAGATTGGGAGGTTATATTTAAGGAGACGAAACTATTTCATGTAAGTGGTATTACACCTGCACTGAGCCCGTCAGCAGCAGAGGTTACTGTGGAGGCATTAAAGGTTGCAAAGAAGTCTGGATGTTCAGTAAGTTATGATTTGAATTACCGTACCAAGTTATGGACAGAGGAAGATGCAAATAAATGCCAGAAGCCGATGATGAAATATGTAGATGTCCTTATCACTACTGAAGAGGATACATTTAGAGTCTTTAAGATTAAGGAGAAGACTTATAAAGAAGTGGCGGTAAAATTGGCAGAAGAATTCGGTTTTAAGGTGGTAGTAATTACATTGCGTGAAGATATTTCTGTATGGAGGAATAATTGGACTGCGATAGCCTATTCAGAAGGGAAATTCTATGAGGATAAGACCTATGAACTTGAGATAGTGGACAGGGTAGGGGCAGGGGATTCATTCAATGCAGGTTTTATATATGGCTACCTATCAGGAGATTTGAATAAAGGGGTTAAATATGGTAATGCTTTGGCGAGCCTTAAACACTCTATTCCTGGTGACTTAAACTGGGCTACATTGGAAGAGGTGGAAGGACTCGTAAAAGGTAGTGGGTCTTTAAGGATACAGAGGTAAGGAGAGAACCGTGGTAGATTTACATACTAAATATGTAGGCTTAGACTTGAGGTCACCTATTATTGCTGCATCTAGTGGCATAACAGAGACTGTTGAAAGGATGAAAAGGGCAGAGGATAGAGGGATAGGGGCAGTGGTGATGAAGACCCTCTTTGAAAAAGAGGTTACAAGAATTGCCCCAAGTCCCAGATTTAAGGTTATTCACCATAATTTAGGGATGGATAAAACATTTTCATTATATTCATATGAACAGGCAAGTGAATGGGGGCCAGAGCGTTATGGTGATGAGATAGTTAAAGCAAAGAAAGAGATATCAATCCCTGTCATAGCCAGTATAAATTGTGTAACAGATGAAGGATGGGTAAATTATGCCAAGAAAATGGAAGAGGCAGGCGCAGATGCGTTGGAACTTAATGTATCCTGTCCTCATAGTTCAATCACATTCTCTGGTGATGAGGTAGAGAAGAGAATTCTTGATATTGTAAAGAAAGTCAAATCTAACGTTTCACTCCCGGTAATCCCCAAACTCAGTCCACAGTTGACTACTCCATTGCATATGGTTAAAAATTTGGAGAGAATAGGGATTAATGGTATAGTCCTGTTTAACAGGCTTACAGGGTTAGAGATAGATATTGAAAAAGAAGAACCTATTATGCATAAAGGATATGCAGGACATGGCGGGCCATGGGCAATCCAGTATGCACTACGTTGGATAAGTGAGATATCCCATCATGTTAAGATTGATATAAGCGGCAGTGGTGGAGTAGGTAGTGGTGAAGATGTAGTGAAATATATATTGTGCGGTGCTACTACTATCCAGGTATGCACAGCGATAGTCATGCGTGGATATGAGATTATAACCCAATTTAATAAAGAGTTGGGAAAATTTATGACTCAAAAAGGCTATACTGAAATAGAAGATTTTAGAGGCAAGGTTACCAAGAAGATACTCGGGACTGAAGAGATAGATAGAGTCCATCGTGTCAAGGCTTGGATAGACAAAGACAGGTGCAGTGGGTGCAGCCTCTGTTGCAAGGTATGTATATACTCTGCTGTGAAGCCTGAAGAAGGCAAGTATAGGATTTTAGAGATATGTGATGGCTGTGGGTTATGCGTAGAAGTATGTCCTAAAGGTGCTATTAGAATGGTGAAGAAATGAAGAAAAAGGCTTATGTATTAGATGGATTTAATGAGCCATTAAAAATGAAAAATTTTGAAATACCTCCTCTAAAAGAAGGAGAGATATTAGTCAAAATAGTTGCAAGCGGTATATGCGGCTCTGACCTCCACATATGGAAAGGTAAAGACCCGCGTATAAATCTACCGCTTATATTGGGTCATGAGGGAGTAGGGCTCATTGAAGATATTAGGGGTGATAAAAGAGATATATGTGGGGAAAGACTTACCAAGGGAGATTTGGTTATCTGGGATAGGGGGATTACCTGTGGGGAATGTCATTTCTGTTTGGTAAAAAAAGAGCCTTCATTATGTCCTGCCAGACGTGTTTATGGTATTACTATGGATGGCTGTTATACTGATTATTTAATACTATTGGCAGGAACTAATATAATAAAGATAAAAGAAAAAGTTGACCCTGTCCTTCTCGTCTCTTCTGTATGTTCAGGTGCTACTGTTGCACATGCAGTAAAATTGAGTAATATCTCACGAGGTGAAAGAGTAGTTATCCAGGGCCCTGGACCACTTGGTATATTTGCAGTCGCTTTTAGTTTGGAAAAAGGGGCGAGTGAGGTTATAGTAATAGGGACTAATCGTTCAAAGAGTAGGTTAGAACTCTGCAAGGTATTCGGTGCCACAGAGACAGTAAATATTGATGGTGTCCCTGCAGAAAATAGGATGTCTATCATAAAAGAAAAGACAAATGGATTGGGTGCTGATGTAGTTATAGATTGTGCTGGAACTCACGAATCTATTAGAGAAGGATTAAAGATGGTATGTCCAGGTGGTTCCTATGTATTGCCAGGTTTAGCCACCCCATTGGAAAATGTCTCAGTCAATTTCTATGAAGATGTAGTTAAGAAGAGTTTAAAAATTCAGGGTGTGTGGGTGAGTGATACATCTCATCTTGAACAGGCAGTGAGGTTAATCTTGAGTAGAAAGTATCCCTTTGAAAGATTGGTTACTCATACTTTCGGATTGGATGGGGTTAATGAATCGCTAAAAGCGATGGAGAATCGCCAGGCAATAAAGGCAGTGCTTAAGATATGAAGAAGCATAGTTGCGACGTTCTGGTTATTGGAAGTGGAGGGGCTGGATTAATGGCCGCCATCTCAGCCAAAGAGACCCATAAAGAGGCTAAGGTGATTCTTGTGACCAAGGGTGAACTTGGCAAGAGTGGCGTAACTGCGTTAGCCTGCTCTGACAGGATGGCATTTCACGTGACACTTCCCTATACAGAGCCTGGTGGTGAAGATGCATGGAAACACCATGCAGAAGATATCTATAGAATAGGCGGAGGGGTATCAGACGAAGACCTGGCTGAAATACTCGCAAGGAATTCAAGGGATGCATTTGAATATCTGGATAGTCTGGGGGTCCCGTTTGTTAGAGATAATGGTAAGGTTGCTCAATTTGTTACTGATGGCTCTAAATATGCCAGAGCAACCTATACAGGTCCTGATACTGCTAATAGGATTGAAGAGGTATTGGTTAATAAAGTCAGAGGGATGGGTATAGATATAATTGAGAACCACGTTGTTATTGACCTTATTGTATCTGAAGAAAACATGGTAATAGGGGCAATAGGCATAGATACAAATATAGGCTCACAGGAGTTGGATATAGAATGCTTAACAATCTATGAGACGAAGAGTGTAATTTTATCTACTGGTGGAGCAGGTGAGGCATACAAAGTTAACGTATTCCCACCTGGTATGACAGGCGATGGATATGCTATGGCTTACCGGGCAGGGGCAGAATTGGTTAATATGGAGTTTATCCAGATAGGGCTTTCTTCCACCAAGACGAAACTGGCATGTTCAGGGACTATGCTGCGTGCGATGCCGAGGATAATAAATAGTGAGGGTAAAGAATTCCTGAAGAATTATTTCCCTGCAAGTGTAACTCCAGATGAGATTTGCAATATCCTATTTACCAAAGGGGCAAGCTGGCCTGTCTCTTATGAGGAAAAGTCTCACGTTATAGATGTAGCCGTATTTAAGGAGATAAATTCAGGCAAGAAGGTATACTTAGATTATAATGCAAATCCAGAGGGTTTAAATAGGAATTTAGCAGGAGAAAGTCCTTTAGATAGACTCAAGAGAATAAATCCTGAGATACTGTCTTGGCTCAAAGGACATGGGGTTGACCTTGCCAATGAGGATAAGATAGAGATAGCCCCTGCAGCCCAACATTTTCAGGGAGGCGTTAAAATTAGAGAATTTGGGCAGACATCCATTAAAGGGCTATATGCTGTAGGTGAATGCGCAGGGGGACAGCATGGTGCAAATCGGCCAGGTGGGAATGCCCTTCTTGATGGTCAGGTATTTGGC
Organism: uncultured Planctomycetia bacterium; assembly: GCA_964449965.1. Taxonomy (GTDB): domain Bacteria; phylum Omnitrophota; class Gorgyraeia; order CAYVEO01; family CAYVEO01; genus CAYVEO01. Next base: position 37,532 of record CAYVEO010000020.1, on the reverse strand, counting down.
AAGATTGCAGGCTCCAATGCAGCAGAAGAGGCAGTTAGATTGTCTTCTACTAAAGAAATTAGTGAGGGTCGGGTTAAATTGACATTAAGTCATATATATGGTATATTAAATAATAAAGATGGGATAAAGGCGAATGAGGTTAGAAAATCTATTCAGGAAATACTCTCTACATACGCCAGTGTTGTCCGGACCAGTGAGGGGTTGAACAGAGGACTGAGTGAATTAAATAAACTCAAGGTAAATGGTATTAAGATTGATGGGGATGGAATGTCCTATTGTATTGAGACGATTAATCTATTTGATGTAGCACATATGATTATAGGAGCAGCAAGGATACGAACCGAAAGCAGGGGTCCCCACCTTTTCTTTAATAGTTCAGACGACCTGAAACCCATCTCAAGAGATGATGAGAAATGGCAGAGGTATATAGTCATAAAGAAAGAAGATAGCCAGATGAAATATGAGGTGAGAACACCTATAGCAACTGCAAAGGGGACTGTCCCGGATTTACGGACGGAGCAAAGCGAAGTCGTAGAATCGGGACTGTCCCCGAAAAAGTCTATGGAAAAGAATAATATTGATATAGAAGAGATAATAAACTCCAAGGCATTACAAGATTTCAGGGATGCCTTCTTTAAGGCTACAAATATGTTACTCGTATTCGCCTCAAGCACTGAAGAGTTCCATAAGGCATTCTACTACCAAAACCACCCTTGTGAATTCTGCAAGCTGATACGTTCTGCCCCAAAAGGGCTTGAGAGGTGCCGCGAGTCAGACCTCGCAGGTGGTAGAGAGGCAGCTAAAATAAAGGAGCCTTATATATACCGATGCCGCCATGGCTTAATAGATATAGTCGTTCCTATAATAGTCAATGGTAAACATATTGGTAATGTATTTACAGGACAGGTTCGGCTCAAGACAAAAGATATGGCTACCTTTGATGAGATAAAAGGAGGACTTGAAAGGTTAGGCATGGATTTAGCAGAGTTAGAAAAAGCATTTAATAAGGTAGAGGTTATATCAGAAGAAAAGTTGCACCTTGCAGTGAGATTACTCTCTGTAATTGTCCATTATATAGTTGAGACAGAGAGCAAGATGATGTTGCAGAGACAGATGAATGAAGAAAGGCTTAGACTTGAGAAGGTGATGCCCATTATCCAGACCCAGTTTATCCAGGATATTATATCAAGAAAGATTAAGGGCGCAGATGAATTTAGGGAAAAAGCCAAATTCCTTGGTATAGAAAATACCCCAACCATGTTCATGATAGTCAAGATTGACAATTTTGAGGTTTTAACTCCGAACAGGACAGAAGGAGAAAGGCTATTATTAAAAGAGAATATATACAATGTTATCAATCAGTCTATTCAGAAGAGTGAGGTTATTATGGTTGTCCCTGCCAAAGGGAATGAAGTGGATATATTGTTGGGTATGGATAAAATTACGAGTCTCGATAATATACGGCTAAAGGCATTAGAGATAGGAGAAAATCTCCGTTCGGCAGTAGAGATGGAGACCTCTTTTACAGTAACTGTAGGTGTAGGCAGAAATTACGAAAATGTCCTGAATTTAGCAAGGTCATATAATGATGCATTAAATGCCCAGGTCTATGGGGAATTTCTCGGAAGTAATAAAGTAGTGCATATAGATGATGTTCTCCCTATCAATGGTAAAAAGGACTTATACCCATGGGAAAAAGAGAATGAGTTATTGTCCCAGATAAAAGTGGGGAATAAAGAAGAGGCTCGGCAGACACTTGATAAATTTTTGAAGGAGATATCTATTAAAGGTATAATCTCCTCACAAGGAATAAAGAACCGCCTTGGACAATTGTTAGTGGTTATGTCAAGGGCAGCGATGGAAGGCGGGGCAGATTCTGAAGAAATAGTCACGAGCACAGTCCGATACCAGCAGGAATTATTAAACCTTACAGAGGTCAATGCCTTTCAGAGTCTAATTATTAAGGCAATGGAGGATTTCGTAGATAATCTTATCCATGTACGTAATACACGCCATGAGAACATAATAGAGCAGGCGATAAGGTTTATGAAGGCAAATTATAATCAGGATATTTCTTTAGAAAAGGTATCCCAGGAAGTCTCGCTTAGCCCAAAGTATTTTAGTTGGCTCTTTAAGAATGAAACAGGAACCCCTTTTGTTGACTATCTTACAAATATTCGTATAAATGAAGCCAAAAATCTCTTATCTAACCTTAAACTTACCATCTCTGAAATATCCCAAAAGGTTGGCTACCAGGATGCCAACTACTTCAGTCAGGTATTTAGAAAGATAACAGGCTCAAGCCCCACCCAATATCGTGAAGAATCTATAACACATACCAAATTGTAGAAGGTTGTCATTGCAAGTAGGGACTGTCCCCCTATCTGAAGGAATCTCATATATTGACAACTTATTGCCGAATAAGTGACCAAAAAACGACACATGATATAATTATAAGTTAATATTGGAGTTAAGAGAGATAACCTATTGCAATCAGTTCTTTCATAGGCCATAAAATATCATGCTCATGTAATATTTTCCCTATATTTCTTAAAAAAATCTTGATTTCATCTTGATGAGAGAATTAAGATAAATTAAAGATAAAAGATATTCTAAAAGTATTAACTACTTATAAATACTAATGTTATGGAAATATAATATAAAAATAATCCTAAATTAACAAATATTTTATAGTCTTGGCATGAAAATTGCTATATTATGATAATAGAAGGAACGAGATGGTGTTACTTACATATAGATTTATCTACAAGGTAGTTCCTGTACTCGACGTTAGAGGGCAAATTTTACCGAGGAAGGAGGTGAGCAAAAGAAAAAGGAGTGCCCTTTTACATAGACCCAGAAGAGGATTCTGGGTGTAAGTGAAGAACAAGTTTATTTAAGAAAGGAGAAGGAGTATGAAAAATAAAATTGGGAATTTGATGATGGTGGCAACCATCGGATGTGTCATGGTATTAGCCGCGACAGGAATAGTTAGAGCGGCTGTTACCGTTACGAATGTACAGGTATCACCTGAGTGCACTACCTCAACTATTACTGTGACATTCAACTCTTCCGACGCTGGAAATGGAGAGGTAGATTTCTATGGTCCTATCGCTCCATGGCGTACCTTTAGTGTTGCAGCTGGGACTAACTCAAAGGTGTTTGATGTAAGTGGGTTCCCAAGTGGTTATTACAGGGTGAGACTTATCGTTGGTGACTGGGATACTGATGGAGTTGGTTTTTTCTTTAAGGGAGCTCAAGCCCCTACTGTTACAAATGTCCAGGTTTCACCAGACTTTACTACATCAGCCATTACAGTCACATTTGACGCTGATAATGCAAGTGGTTCTGGAGTCGTATCGGCAGAAGTAGATATTTACGCCCATCAAATACAAAAATGGTATAACTTTGATGCGGTTGAGGGTTCCAACTCACTCGTAGTTAATGTAAGTAATGCGCCAGATGGTTATTACAGAGTGAGGCTTCTTGTCTTTGACAGTTGCGGAAATGCATGGGATACGGATGGAGTAGGTTACTTTACTCTTGATAGGAAAGCACCAAAAGTAACCCTCATTAAACCGCAAGATGGCGATGTCCTTCCCTCGTCTACAATTCCAGTAGAAGGGACAGTCACAGATAATTTAAGTACAATTACCTTTGTTGAAACAGTGATTATGGGAAATGACCTTTCTGTTGAGAGTGACGGCAGTTTTGAGGGAATTGCCATCCAACCGAAGAAGGAAATAACCCTACGGGTAAGTGCCACTGATGAAGCAGGTAATGTTGGTACTGCTGAGGTTGACTTGATTAAAGTGCACGATATGCGTAAGTAATAGGCATTTTGGGTAGAAAAGGGCTGGTAGGTAATTTGAATTTCCTATCAGCCTTTTTAATCTAAAAGGATGAATGTGTAGTATTGTACCAAGGTAATCAGGAGAGGAGGAAAAGGCAATGAAACACACTGCAAGATGTATATTAGCACCAATACTCATAACAACAAGTATAATGATAGGAGTAAACAATGTTTTTTCAGTTACTGTAAATAATCCAATGACAGAAAATCTTGATGGAGGTGGATATAAAATTACCAACATTTCAGACATCGTTACTAAAGGTCCATGGGTTGACGCAAGAAGCTATAACAATGGTGCCTTTAATGATGTGACAATATCAGCAGCAATAACAGCTATAGGTTCTGCCAATAAAACACTTCTTCTTGCTCCTGGCACTTGGACTATTTCAGCCAATGTAACAGTTCCATCTAATATAAATTTAAAATTTGAACAAGGATCTGTTTTATCAATTGGAGCAGGATATACATTTAATGTTAACGGTCCCGTAGATGCCCCTTTAAGTCAAATATTCTCAGGAAGTGGATTAGTTAGAGGGAAGGTTTTAATACCTGCGGTTAATCCTATATGGTTTGGTGCTGTAGAGGATTCAGCAACAGGCGGTTCAGGGACAAATAATGCAGCAGCTATACAAGCAGCAGCAGATTGGTGTAAAAACGATGGATTAGCGTTAGTATTTACACATCATGAAGGTTATGCATACAGAATATCATCCGGTGTTGATCTTACTGGTATCCGGAATATAACAATGAATAATGCCATTATTATGGCTGACAAAGCTATAGGGACTGCTGTTACAGTAGGTGAAGATGCACATTGCTATATTGATTTACATGTTCAGAGACAGTTTGTTACAACCTGGGCACCTGGTGATATAAATATTTTAATTAAAAATGTTACTAATAGTTATTTTAAACTCCGTTCTACCCATGGGGACACAGGAGTTAAAGTCTTAGCTGAAGACACCAAGATAGTTGCATATAATACTTTTCTTCTTGGTGTTTTTAATATTAATAAAGTAGGTATATATGCTACAAAGGCTGGAACTGGTGCTAATAATGATAATTTATATTTGCATGGCGAATTTGGCAATACAGAAAGTGGTGCAGATGTATGTATCCGTTTGGAAAATTGTGGACAAAGTAATTTTATAGGTACTTCTTTTGAACATGAGTCAGGCATAAATGGCATAGAATTTAATGGAAGTTCTACAAACTATTGTGGAGCGTTTAGAGTAAGGTTTGATCATCCTGAGGGTTTTACAGGAGATAATGTAAAGTTCCTCAATAACGCATATGCAAATGTGGTTACTTATACAGCGTTTACTGGTTCGGTTAAAGTAAATGACTCAGGAGTTGGCTCAACTTTTGATTATGATAATATAGTGGTGGCTGATATAGATGCAGCAGATATATACAAAGCACATGTTATTACGCAGGATTTAGCCCCTTACAACGATGGGACTTACATTCATGCACCGGATTTTATGTTTTATATTCATACTGATGATACTTTCTATAGAAAGACTAACGATGCAAACTTTGAAATCCTGCCTGATGGCTATTTGAAACTTACTGATTATACAGATGGAGTAGGTGTTCTTATAGAGAGTCCGGAAGAGATATACGTAGATGTGGATTATAAAGGCGGTATGGATGCTATGCCAATATTATACATTATTTGCTATGACTCTAACTGGGGTAAACTGACGGGTATAAGTCCATATTATGCAACAGGAAGAACATTTAGTTCATCTTATAATGGTTATTTGATTTATCATAAAGGCGTTCTGAGATTTAATTCAAATGTCAAATACGCATGGATAGGGGTAGTCAGACAATCTGGGAAAGACCCTGCAATGATTAGGAAGATTGATATATATGGTGCTACTAATAAAAGAATTGTATATAATAAATATTCGGGCATTAGAGAAACTACATTTTATCTTGCTGCTGGCAATTCACCAACTAAAGCAGCGTTTTACAAAGGTCAGGCAGTATATAATGATACACCAGGGGCATCTACTACTGCTGGCTGGGTGTGTATTGATAGAAGAGATACAACGATAAGTAGCGGTGGCGGGACAGGGTCAAATGTTATTGTTGTAGCAGATGCTACCGGGATAGCATCTGGTGATATAATTGGCATTGTTCTTAATGATGGTACATATCATTGGACTACAGTTAATGGAACACCGAATGGGAATAATGTTACGCTCACCAGCGCGTTACCATATTATGCTTCTGCCGGTAATGCAGTTGTAACCAATAGATGGAAAGCCATGGCAAATCTTGCTCCTTGATAAAGCCGAACCATTCCAAGAATCTGGACTTGCTGATGTTTAGTAAGTGCCACTTTTCAGGCAGGCAATGTATGTTTCGCTGAGGTTAGTCTGATTAAGGTGCGCGCTATACGGAAGTGAAGTTAAAGGAAGGTAAGTTGAGAAAGACTATCAGGAAAATCAATCATCCTGATAATCTCATTTTATTCATAACGTCTCTTCTATATGTATGGCTCAGGTGAGGCATGTAATCCTTGATAGACAGATAAGATTCTTGAGTAACTTAAATACGACATAAAGCGAAATTTAGGTTGTTATGGAAATAAAAATATGTTACAATCAAAATATAAAGTGTAATAAACGATGGAAAAAGACAACCAGTGGAATCAGATATTTCCGAAGCACTACTTTTATGAAAGAGGATTATACTATGTTCCAACAATCCTACAAGCGAATTAACCGAATGCGGACTGATGAACTTCATGGGACAAACCCGACATCCGGTTTGGTCTATGAGGTGAAGCATAATAAGTTTAACTTATTTAATAATAAACACTTACGTGCCTTCACACTTATAGAATTGCTTGTTGTAATAGCTATCATCGGCATGTTGGCTTCTATGCTCCTTCCTGCTTTACAGGGTGCTCGTGAGAAGGCTAGACTGGGTGCTTGTGCGTCAAACCTAAAACAGATTGGACTTGCACTACATATGTATGCTAATGACTGGGAAGGTTGGACTCCTCAAGGTTATTGGGAAGAAGAACGTTTTGCTTACTACTATAGAGGCTGGGGAATGCTGGTAACCGCAGAAGTGATTCCAAAAACCAACTATATGATTTTTTATTGTCCAAATTGTAAGTTTTTGCCAGCTTATCTTGAATGGTGGTGGATTCGTAACGTTTTCCTTGGTTGGAACCCAGCGTCCACCATTGAGATTTCCTATTGGATGAGGGGTGGAGGTTCACTTCAAGGCAATGTCTGGAGAAAATTGGATGATATGAGTAACAGGGCAATAGGTATTGATACCTATTACAGTGAAGCTGGTACGCCTACATGGTCACATACTAACGGATGGAACTGTCTTTACGGAGACGGGTCCGTGAAATGGCTCAGCGACCCAGGTAATACATACTGGAATAACAATACTATTTGGACCTGGGCAGATAACAAATACGGGAATTAAAAAAAGAGGATAAAAAATGATAAAAAGATATTTAAGAATAATAGTTACCATAAGTTTTATTTTTTGCCATACGTTCTTTGCATTGGCAGATGCAGAAAAAGATTTGGTCGCACATTATACTTTTGATGAAAGTTCTGGTTCTATAGTTTATGATAAGAGTGGGAATAATAATCATGGGAAGATAAAGGGAGAACCAAGATGGGTGAGGACAGAAACAGGTGCAGGTCTTGTATTTAACGGGGTAGATAATTATATTGATTGCGGTAGTGCCCCAAGTTTAGACATAAAAGAGACAGGGACAGTTGAAATATGGTATAAATTGAAGTCTCCTCATGGTGGATTGGTTAGTAGAAGTACTCAAGGCAACTGGCCGGGACAAAGGCTGGTTCTGGCATTTAACACATATTATCCTGAAGAAAAAAAACTTATGTGGTATTTTTCAGACGGGGCGCTTTACCAGGAAGATAAAATAATGAGCGTTAGTTTTGCTCCGGAAACTTTAGATATAGGTATCTGGACACATTTAGTTCTGACCTTTGACGGCAAAGTTGTAGAAGTTTATAAGAATGGTGTGCTTATTAGAAGCACCTTTCAGGAAATAAAACCAGAGACAGGAGGAGTTCCGCTCAGAATTGGCTATTGTGAAGGGATGGGGACCCCATTCTTCAGCGGTATTATTGATGAAGTGAGGATATACAACCGTGCACTATCTGAAGAAGATGTTTTTTCTCATTTTAAATTAAAAGCAACTGCAAAAGAGTTAAAGATAAAGGAAAGTATCGTAGAAGATTCAAAACTGTCAAAAAGAACAGTGTTGCCAGTCCAAAAAATTCTGAATAATTTTGTAACAGAGTTATTGAATATCAAGAAAGATAAATCTGAGAATTATGAAGAGTATAAATTTACAAATCCAAGAGATGGCTGGATATTTATATCGGTAGACATAAAAGGAAAAGGTAAGGTATATATATCAGTAGATTCGATGGAAAAAGAAGAAGCAATTATAGTTCATGAGAAAGAAGGGACTGATATGCTTGAAGCCATGCGGTTATTACCTGCGGGAGAACATAGAATAAAGGTATGGTCAGAAGGAGAGGCATCACTTTCTTTAATTGTCAGGGCAATACCTGAGTTGCTATTTCGTGGCTTCCTGGGTGGTCCACCAATAGGTGGATATGAACCATCTGATTATTGGGAATTTTTGCAAAGATATATAGTAAAAAATATTAATTGTATGATTTGTGGCAGTGGTGGATTTGTTAATAATCCCGAAATTATGTCAATAGTTAAAGAATGGAAAAAACAGGGTAAGAAATGGGTACATGAATGTGGATTACCAGGAACTGGAACGAGTACAACAGCATCGTTGGAGCAAAGTTACACATATTGGGCTGGCGAGCCTGGGTTTAGCGTATCACTTCTTGATGGAATAGTTGTAGATGAGTTTGGTCCAAGGAGGTCAAATGAGCAGTTTGAAGTCTGGACAAAAGCTGTAAAAGATATACACGAGAATGAATCTTTGAGATTTAAGACATTTTATGCATATTTTGGGGATCCTATGTATGGTAATGAGTACTGTAGACGATTTATAGATATGGTGATAGATACTAATAATAAGATTGCCTGGGAAAAATATCTTGTAGAACAACCTACAGAAAGGTCTGCTAAGAGATATATAGGAACCCATATCAAGCAAGATGTAATTACCTGGCGAAAGGAACATCCGCGATGTATAGAACACATGATAATGGTTCTTGGTTACTTCAGCCTGCCGATAGTAGAGAGCTTAAACGTCAACCCTGGGGTAGATTACAAGGTATTTATGGATATGCAGTTTAATCTTCTGGCAAATGACCCTTTGTTTTCTGGGCTTTGTGGAGTTATGGAATATAGTTCGGCGTATGCAGAAGAAGAGACAGTTCGCTGGGCAAGTGAGTTATTTAGACACTACTGTATAGAGGGTAAAAAAGAGATGTTATCAAAGAAGTATGGATATAAATATATCCTTGACCATATTCAAAATCCAGATTTTGGTAATGGAACAGAGCGTTGGACAGTTATTCCGTCTGAACCTGATAGTGTGGCTACAAAAAACATGAAAGGGTTTAAGACACTGCAAGGTAGAATTCGTCCAACACTTCAAGGGGACAATTTTCTGTGGATGAAAAGAAGTCAAAAGAAGCCGAATATAATTTCACAACTTATCAAAAATCTTAAGCCTGGTAACCTGTATTCTATTAAGATGATTACAGCAGATTATGATGATGTAAGTGAAGGTATATCAGAAAAGAAAAAGCATGCTGTAGCAATAAATATAGACAATGTTGACATAATGTCAAATAAAAATTTTCAAGAGATAATAGGGAGTAGTTCCCGCATGGGTCCTTTTGATGATAATCACAGAGCATGGATGAATTATCACTGGAAGGTATTCAGAGTAAAAGAGACAACCGCAGAATTATCAATAACAGACTGGATAAGTGATAAAGAACCAGGAGGTCCAATAGGTCAGGAGCTAATGCTCAATTTCATTGAAGTCCAACCATATTTTGAATGATATAAGACTATAATAGTAATTTTTTCAATCTCACGAACAACAGAATAGAGAAAAGTTAGAAAAATGGCTGTACCCAAGAATGTAATTATGGCTCAAGCAAGGCGCCGTGTTCAGCAAAGAGCAACAACTTGGACTTAATGCTACGACCAACAGAGCATATTTGAAAGGAAAGAAAAAATGTTAAAGAAATATTTAGGGATAGTAATTGTAGCTTTATGTCTTACAGGATTGTTTGCTTTACCTTTATCAGGAGCAGTTGTAGTGCAAGGTATCAGGACAGATTCGGTTCCGGTTATTGATGGGAAACTCATTGACAACTGTTGGCAGAAAGCAGTTCCTATGACTAATTTTTTATATATTAATAGCAATAATCCTGCCACAACTCAAACGATTGGATATGTTCTCTTTGATGATTCAAACCTATACATAGGAATGAAATGTCTGGAACCAAATATATCAAATATAAAGACAGGAGTAAGAAAATATGAGTCCGAAGTATTTAGAGATGATATTGTAGAGATAATGATAGCCCCTTTTTTGAGCAAGACTGATTATTTTCAATTTGCAGTAAATGCATCAGGTTCAAAGTTTGACTGTTCCAGGAGAGAAGGAGGAACAGTTGAAGATGATTCATGGAATGGTGAGTGGGAAGCAGCGTCGTTTATAGGAGATAATTACTGGTCATGCGAAGTTAGTATACCATATTATACACTTGGAGTAACATCTATAGTAGGTTCTGAATGGGGAATTAATCTATGCAGAGAGAAGCAGGAGCCACGACGTGAGTATTCATCCATAGGAGAAACAGGAGTTTTCAATGTAGTAGAAAAGTTTGCGAAGTTAGAAGGGATAGAGGTAAACTTCAAGGAGTATTGTTATAGGATTGGTGATACAAAAATTTTAGATGAGATAAAAGATAATAATCTTTATATAAGGTTAATAGTACCTATAATGAACGAATCTGTTATTGAGAAAAGAGTCAAGATAGAAAGATTAATAATAGATAAAAGTGGCAGAGATTCAATTAAATCAGAGGAAGTTGCTTTTAAAGCAAATGAAGAGAAGGATATACCATTGGAGTTATTGGATATAGAGCCGGTAAGCAAGAAGAAGCCAGGCAAATATTATATATCCGAGCCAGAGACAAAGAAGATAACGATAATGGATATAGAAAACAAAAGGATTTTTGCGGTTTCTAACATAAAAAAGCTAGTTTTATACATAGCCATGGAGGTTAAAGTAATAAATCCTAAAGATATTGAATTGGAAATTAAAGTTAATATTTCAGAAGAAAAACTGAAGGATAAGAACCTTTCAATTGAAATTGGAAAACTAGACGAAGAAAGAGTTCTACTAAAGAAGGAGATAACCTCGCCAGGGACAATAACAAGGGTTAAATTTTTAGATGAAGAAGTTGGAAGTGGTAAACTGATTGCCAGAGCAATAATAAAGGACAAAAAAGGAGAAGAGATAGTAGAGGCTAACACAACATTTGTAAGAATAGAAGGAGAAGTGAAAAGACTTAATAATTTAGTGATGGAGTTAGTAAATGTAAAAAGGGAAGCGACAAAAGAAGGTTACAATGAATATAAATTTGAGAATCCGAGAGATGGATGGGTATTTATATCAACTACAGCAGATATAAAAGGAAAAGGTAAGGCATTGGTGTCTATAGATTCAATGGCAAAAGAAAAACCAATTATAGTTCATGAGAAAAGTGGAGTAGGGACACTTGAAGCAATGCGTTTATTATCTGCAGGAGAACACAAAGTAAAGGTATGGTCAGAAGGAAAGGCATCACTTTCTTTAATTGTCAGGGCAATACCTGAGTTGCTATTTCGTGGATTCAGGGGTGGTCCGCCAACAGATGGATATGAGCCATCTGACTATTGGGAATTCCTGCAGAAGTATGTAGTAAAGAATGTTAATTGTATGATTTGTGGCAGTGGCGGATTTGTTAATAATCCCGGAATTATGTCAATAGTTGAAGAATGGAAAAAACAGGGTAAAAAATGGATGCATGAATGCGGAGTTCCTGGAGCGATAAATACTCCTGTCGGGGATATAACAGCAGATAAAGCTTATGCATATTGGTCTAGTCAACCCAGTTTTCAGTTTCCAATACTTGATGGAGTAATCGCAGATGAATTTTTGGGAAGGTTTCCAATGGAAAAATATGGAGAATGGACTAAAGCAGTTAGAATGTTATATGATAATGAGAAGTTTAGGGACAAGACATTTTATGCGTATTTCGGTGGTGGCACAATCTATAGTGAGGAACACCTAAGAAGATTCGTGGATGCAGTGATGGAAGGAGATTATAAGATTGCATGGGAGAGATATCTACCAGAGCAACCCACAGAAAGCGAAGCAGATAAATTCCTAAAATCCGAGTTTAGACAATATATACTTAATTGGGAAAATGAACAACCTGGTTGTAGAGAGAAAATGGTAATGGTTATCGGTTGCTTTGGTGGTATGCCGATAATGGAAAATACAAACCTCAATCCCAGTGTTGACCATAAGGTATATATAGATATGCAGTTTAACCTTATGGCAAATGATCCTGCGTTTTCTGGATTGTATGGAGTTGAGCAATATAGTTCAGCATATGCAGAAGAAGAGGATGTCCGCTGGGCGAGTGAGTTATTCAGGCACTACTGCTTAGAGGGTAAAAAAGAGATGTTATCAAAGAAATACGGATTCAAATATATGCTTAAACATGTCCAGAACCCGGATTTTGATAATGGAAAAGAAGGATGGGAAACCAGACCAGCTGAAGACGGGAGTATAAGCACTAAAAACATGCAAGAGTATGGCTGGCTGCAAGGCAGGTTTCCGAAGACACCTCAAGGAGATAATTTTCTATGGATGAAAAGAAACAATAAGAAGCCAAATGTAATTTCACAGGAGATAAAAAATCTTGAGCCTGGGAAACTGTATTCTCTAAAAACAATAACAGCAGATTACAATGACATAACTGAAGGTAAGTCAGAGAAGAAAAAACACGCCGTATCAATAAACATAGATGATGTGGAATTAGTACCAAATAAGTGTTTTCAGGAGATTAGAGGAAGTATACATCACAGAGGTCCTTTTTCTGATGATGATAGTCACAGGGCATGGATGAATTATCACTGGAAAGTATTCAGGGCAAAAGGAGAAAGTGCAAAGTTAACAATAACAGACTGGATAAATGATAAAGAACAAGGAGGACCGATAAATCAAGAGTTAATATTCAATTTCATTGAGGTCCAGCCATATTTTGAATGATATAAGACTATAATAGTAATTTTTTTAATCTCACGAACAACAGAATGGGGGAAAGTTATAAAAATGGCTGTACCCAAGAATGTAATTGTGGCTCAATCAGGTGGCCCATCGCAGGTAATTAATAATTCCCTACGCGGGGTGATTGAGACCTGTAAGGAATTTCCGGATAAATTCGGCAGGCTCTATGCAGGCTATCATGGCATGGAGGGTATTTTAAAAGAAGAACTGCTTGACTTAAACGCTCAGGATAAAGATGAGGTATCACTTTTGAGGACTACACCTGCGGCTGGCTCAATCGGCACATGCCGGTATAAATTAAAAAAGAGCCAGGAGAAGGATTTTGGACGTATTGTAGAAGTCTTCAAGGCACACAATGTTGGATATTTCTTTTATATCGGTGGCAATGATTCCATGGATACAGCCAATAAGATAAGTATCCTTGCCAGAGAAAAAGATTTAGAATTGGTAGCTGTTGGAGTGCCAAAGACGATTGACAATGATGTAGGTGATAGTGAATTCAAAATCATAGACCATACCCCAGGATATGGCAGTGTTGCACGGTACTGGACATGTTACACACAGAATGCGAATGAAGAGAATGTTGGTTCATCTCCATCTGACCCTGTCTTAGTTATACAGACGGGGGGGCGCAAGATAGGTTTTATTCCTGCATCAGCACGCCTTGCTGACCCGAATAGGGAAATGCCACTATTAGTATTCCTTGCTGAGTCAGATGTCTCAATAGAAGAACTGGCAGACAAGGTCAATGACAAACTTAAATCATGTGGACGTGCAATAGTTATTATAAGTGAAGGGTTCCCAGTTGGGAATTTGGGTGAAACAAAGGATGCATTCGGGCATGTACAATTTAGTGCAAGCCAGACAACAGTTGCTCAGGTCATTGTCAATTATCTCAATAAGGCAGGGTTAAAAGCGAGAGGTTCAGCCAGGGGACAGGTGCCAGGGACAGACCAGAGAGATGCAATTATATATACATCAACTGTTGACCTTGATGAGGCTTATAATGTTGGGCGAAAGGCAGTTTTTATAGCCGTAGAGGATGGGACTGGTTATATGGCAACGATATTAAGAAAAACCGATTCAATTTATAAGGTTGAATATAATAAGGTTTCCTTGGAAAAGGTTGCAAATTCTGAGAGGACATTCCCTAAGGGATGGCTAACAAAGACCAGAGATGACGTCACAGACGATTTTATAAGATATGCCATGCCTTTAATCGGGGAGGATTGGGTGAGGATACCTTTAGTCAATGGAAGGATGAGATTTGCAAGGTTTAAGCCCATATTCACTGAGAAGAGATGTCGGGAATATATCCCACAGGCATATATGAAATGCGTTGAATAGTAGGTAAATTTTCCAGGGAGAGTTATTTTATGCCATTAGTGCCAGCAAGACAGATTCTTAGAGATGCAAGAAGGCATAGATATTGCATTGCAGGATTTGATGTCTTTAATTTGGAACTGCTTGAGGGTGTCCTCCGCACTTGCGAGAGGTTAAAGTCACCGGTGATGTTCCAGACAAGTTTTATGAATTTTGACTTTTATACAAAAGAACACCTTTTTTATATGATTAAATCCTTGCTCGAGTCAACTTCTATTCCTGTAACATTTCATCTGGACCATGGACAGCGGGAAATGCCGTTTGATATAATTCTTGATTGCCTGAAATTAGGGTTTCCATCAGTAATGGCGGATGGTTCTCATTTACCGATTGAGGAGAATATAGCGCTTGTGCGAAGAGTTGTTACAGCGGCAATGCCATATGGCGCCAGTGTTGAAGGAGAACTTGGACAGGTAAGTCGTAATCCAAATGCGACTCAAGAAGAAATTATTGCTATGATGACCGACCCGGATGAGGCAGGGGAATTTGTTAGAGACACTCACGTAGATTCACTGGCTATTTCTGTAGGGTCAATAACAGGCTGTTTTGATTCAAAAAAGGTAGAATTAGATTTTAACCGTCTGGAAAAGATTTCCCGGAATGTAACAATACCTCTTGTGTTTCATGGCGGCACTGGAATCACAAATGACCAGATGCGTAAAGCCATCGGACTTGGAGTGGTAAAGGTTAATGTAGCCCATGGTCTTCGCAAAATATTTGTAGACACAATGCGTTCAGGTTTAGGTACAGATTCTAAGTATATTGACCCGCGGCCAATTCTTGCTGATGCAATGAAAAATATTGAAAAATATGCGGAAGAAAAACTGGATATTCTGGGAAGTATAGGAAAGGCAAGATAAGGTTTATATTGCGATTATGAAAGAAGGATATTTTCACCGTCTGACAAAACAGACACCCACGAGACTCTGGATTAATAATCCAACCGGTTGTGAGATGGAACAGGCTATCGCTGCAGGTGCAATTAATTCAACTACCAACCCATCCTATTGCGCAAGGTTAATAAAGGAAGAACCTGATTATATTCGGCATGTAATTGACGATGTAATTCAAGAAATAGAGGATGATAACATCGCCGCTGACCTTGTTTACCAGAGGGCAGCCTCTCGACTGATGAATTGTTTTATTTCTCTCTACAAGCAGAGTAGAGGGACCTGCGGGTATGTTACTATCCAGGGTGACCCGGGAGAAGACGAAGATTCTGATGCTATTGTGAATGCTGCGCTACGCCACAATGCTTTGGGCAAGAATTATATGGCTAAGATACCGGTGACAATGGCCGGCGCGCAAGCAATAGAACGTCTTATACCAAGAGATATCCCTATATGTGCCACAGAGGTCTTTTCTGTATCTCAGGCTGTTTATATATGTGAACTCTACAAACGTATAGCCAGTCAGAGTGGTAAACATCCCCTATTTTATGTTACGCACATCACAGGTATATTTGACGAGTATTTAACAGGAATTGTTGGATGCAATAATATCAATATCGCACCGGAAGTGCTCATGTCTGCCGGATGTGTAGTTGCTCGTGAGGAATATAGGATACTGAAAGAACGTGGTTATGAAACCACGATGTTAGGCGGCGGTGCGCGAGGTGCACAGCATTTTACTGAACTGGTTAGTGGTAATGTCCATATTACTATCAACTGGAGTACGGCAAAGCAGATTATTGACACCGATGGCCCTGTTGTATCCCGGATAAACGCAAGAGTGCAAGAAGACATCCTGAGTGAACTCAGTAATAAACTACCGGATTTTCAGAGAGCTTTCTATGAAAATGCACTTTCCCCTGAAGAGTTTAAAGATTTCGGTCCGGTGAGGTTCTTCAGGGACATGTTTCTAAAAGGGTATAACAACCTTTTACAAGAGATAGCAAAACGCCGTGTTCAGCAAGGAGCAACAACCCGGACTTAATACTATGACCAACAGAGCATATTTGAAAGAGAGGAAGCATCTATGTATTATACGGGTTTTGCTGATGAAGCCGGAGATTCTATAGATATCCAGATAAAAGCCACAAAAGAGATGGGATGGGAATATATAGAAGCGAGGAATATTGAAGGTGTTAATATAACCGATATAAGTGATGAAAAGTTTGATGTTGTTTATAGTAAGATGATAGACGCAGGGATAAAAATAAACTGTTTTGGCAGCACAATTGCAAATTATTGTAAAGACCCCAGGAAGGAAGAGGATTTTCAAAAAAGCATTAAAGAATTGAAAAGAGCAATACCGCGAATGAAAAAACTCGGTACTAAAATGATAAGGGGGATGAGTTTTGCTGCAGTAAAAGATGAAGAGCCGGACAGTCCTGATATTGAAAAAATAGTTTTTGAAAAGGTTAACTTCCTGGTCAGGATATGTGAAGATGCCGGGATATTATACCTTCATGAAAATTGCATGAATTATGGAGGCATGAGTTATAAACATACGTTAAATTTAGCCAATGAAGTCAAATCTCCGAATTTTAAACTTGTTTTTGATACCGGTAATCCGGTATTCACCTATGAACATATAGGAGAGAACCCATATAAAAAACAGTCTTCATGGGAGTTTTATAAAAATGTAAGAGATTATATCTATTATGTTCATATTAAAGACTGCAGGTATATTTCTGAAACGCACGATATATTTCCCAATGTAGATTTTACATTCCCCGGTGAAGGGGATGCCAGTGTCAGGGAAATTGTCAAAGATCTCATAGCGAATCAATATGATGGTGGGTTTTCCATTGAACCCCATCTCGCAGTGGTATTGCACAATAAAGAACTGAGTGCAGGAAATGAAATGAGGTATAAGAACTACGTGGAATATGGGAGACGATTTGCAACGCTTGTTGATGATATAAAAGAATCCTACAGTAAAAGATTAGATTTTTAGGAAGTATTGGAAAAGCAAAGTGAGATTTTATGAGTGTTCAAGTTGAGAAAGATGCTACTTTCCAACATATAGCCATTAGTGTTTCTAACCTTGAACAGTCTGTTGCATTTTATAGTCAGATTTTTGGATTTCGTGTTGTTCTTGAGATGAATTTTTCGGATGAGGTTATTGGCTCCATCATCGGTTATCCTAGAGCAATCTGTCGGATGATTCAGTTGGAAAAAGAAGAAAGAATGATAGAGTTATTTCAATATAGCAATCCAAGAGGACAACCTATCCCCTCAACAAGAACCCAAGCGGACATTGGGTTCTCGCATATATGTTTCATTGTTGGTGATATTGATACTGTTAAGAAAAAGTTAATACGACAAGGCATGGCGGCGCTAATGGGATACAAAGTTGAGGTTAGGACTGGGGTATTCATCCAGTATTGTCTTGGGCCAGATGGAGAAGCAATTGAATTGAAAGAAATTAAGAGCAGAGACCGATCGTAAGGGAATAATACAGTGAGAGTGAAGTAGAATTAATGTGTTTTAAAGATGAGATTGTGAAATGTCCAAAGAGCGGTTTTGACAAAACTGACAGGTTGGGAAATAACAAAAAAGGAGGTTAATATGTTCAAGTGGCAGAAAGGAAAGGGATTAGGTTGGTTAATAATGATTCTGGAAATATCTTGTTTGTTGAATTTGAATGTTCATGGCGAGGAAACATTAAGTGAATTTACACCTGATGATAATACAATATTCTTAGCACATTACAATACAAGCACAACAGCAGATATTGCTTCTGGAACAACGGCGCCAATAGCCACTACAGATTGTTCAATAGTGGAAGGAGATGGGTATATTGGTGGTGGATTAAGTATTGGTAAGGTAGCAAAAGCAGTAACCTATAAAGGGGATGATGGCAATTTCAATAGTAATGCCGGAACTATAGAATTCTGGTTTAAACCGAATTGGTCCTCCACATTAGATAGTTCAAATGCTACGGATGATATGAGATGTCATGCATTTTTCACTTATGGTAATGATATACATCTTAGTAGTGGGACCGGTGATAATAACAGTTTTATTATGGGAACAGATGATTATTGGAACACATTTGTAATTAGAGGTAGAGATAACAATGGTGAGGAATTCCAAGCGGGGAGTGACAAGTTAGCTTTTAGAGAAGGTAAGTGGTATAATATAGTAATGGAATACGAGAATTTTAATTCTGGGACAAATAATGCGTCAATAAGACTTTATAAAAATGGCACTGTAGTTGCAGAAATAACCGATAAAAAAATTTCTTTTGGAACACATCCTACAATGTATATAAGTGGTCTCTGGGGAAGCTATGTGGCAAATGGAATAATAGATGAGTTAAGAATATCAAATAAAGTCAGATATGGTAAAAATTTTACACCACCAACGAGATAGTTTATACGGAGCAATGTGGGATTAGAGAGATGAAGAGGATTAAATTAAATATTGAAGAACCAGGGGGGATTGATAGACTATCCTGGCCAATTACCCAGGGAATTCCTTTTCCGGACAAGGATTTAGAAAGAGGGGCACCGGTCAGGGTAGTGGATAGAAAAGGGAATATTCTCCCTGTACAATCTGCCTGTTTGGCTACCTGGGACAAAGATTTAAGATATGTTAAGTGGCTGCTATTGGATTTCCAAATAGATCTAAAGGCACATGAAATCTCAGAGGTTTTTGTGGAGTATGGCCGAGATGTAGTGGAATCGGTTCAGCCACAACAACCACTAAGAGTTGATAGAAAAAATGAAAATATTATAATCTCAACTGGTAGTTTGATATTGGAGCTGCAAGAAAAATGTAATTTCCTTAAATCTTGTAAGATAAAGGCAAGAGAAGAAGAGCGGGAAATATTTAAATCTTTTCCCGGACCATTCCATTACATGGTTGGTTCTCTCTTTGATACTGCGAAATCCTCTACATCTATAATCACTATTGAGGAATCAGGTCCCCTGCGGGCATGTATTTGTGTAAAAGGATACCACGCAACACATGATGGAATCAGATTCTCCCCATTCATACTTCGGATTCATACCTATGCTGGAAAAAGTGATTTGCGTTTTTATCATACTTTTATCTTTGACCAAGACCCAAATCAGGTAGAACTCTCAGCCATTGGGATAAAATTTCCTTTTGATTTAGGATATGATTTAAGAATGGCTTTTGGGGGAGAAAATAAACCATACTTTGCAGAGAAATGGAAAGAAGCGCTGTTTTTACAAACATCAGATATAGATTATAGTGTTACATTGGATGGTTGTTCTTTGGGAAATGGTTCGCGAACACATGGTTGGGCAAGCCTTTCTGGCCCGAAAGGTTCGGTAATAGTAGCGTTACCAGATATATGGAAAGAATATCCTAAGGGTATATCTATGAGTAAGGATGGAATGATAGATATACAAATCTGGCCGGCTGACTATAAGAAGAATCTAGTGTTCTGGACACCATTTAAAGAAGAGGCGATTATACTTAGTGCCTCTGAGTATTTAGAAATTGTTGTCAATCGGAACGAAGAGAGTTTTAGACGAATCCTACAGAAACATCCAACTGCGCCACTGAATCTGAAAAGTTTTGGAATCCAGAATGAAGAGAATTTGAAGTGGGTTGAGGCTATGATTGAAAAATATGCACCTGAACGAGTGGTTTCTTATAATGATACAGGGACATCAGATGGAACTGGTGCAGCAAAGACAACCGAGTTTGTTTTAAAATTCTCTTCAGAAGTTATTTCGGATGATGAGGCTGAAACTTTTGGAATTTCAGTTCAGGAACCTGTGATTGCTCCACCAGAACCCTCTTATACTTGTGCTACGGGTGTTATTGGACCATTCTATCATAAAGGGGACCCAAGGTTTACGGAGATAGACAAGGGACTGGATGATATTGTAAAATTATATATTATTGAACCCAGAGACCGTTGTCATCTCTATGGAATGATGCGTTACGGAAATATGGTCTGTTCCCATTCTCCTGCTCCTGGTGTGGCTTATCGTTACTATTATAAAAAGGACCCTAATAAGGCACTTAGATATGTCGGTCCCTACAATAATGAGGCAAATGACCAGATTTATTCTGTGTGGGGAAACTTTATTCGTTCAGGTGAGAGGGAACATTTTCTAATTGCTTTAGCATATAGTCAGTGTGTGGCTGATGTGGCTATTTGTCATACTCATCCAAGTAATCCACGTGTAGTTGGATTAATACACTATCACAGTGCACATGAATGGAGCGGAAATCATAGTCCCTCTCATACACTTATAACAGGGTTACTACTCCATTATTATTTTACAGGTAACCGCCGATTACTTGAAGTATCTCTTGAAGTAGCAGATTGGGTTATTCGCTGGCAAGAGCCATGCGGTATTATTTCCAATAGGGATGGTGCTCTCCATCGGGAATTCACTGGTCCTCTTTGGTGTTTAATGGAAGCATATAAGGCAACATGGGAGACCAAATATGAAGACCTTGCCAGACGGAGTTTAAACTGGTTTCTCAAGACACAATCTAAGCCAGGAACATTTCCTATTAGCGTATACACACGAGGAGAAAGAGGTAACGAAGCCTGGGTGGAACCAACTGACGAACCAGCAGTTCATCAAGCAGCAGGCGGGATATACGAAATTTTCAGAGACGGTATGCGGTTCTTTCCGAGTAGGCTACTTAAAAAGACTATTATTGCTGAGGCAGACCATATCATCTGGAATACACCTACTTCCAACTATTTTACCAAGGAGATGGCAGAAAAATGGCTGACTAATCGTTCTAAACTTTGGCCAGTTGATAATAAATGGTACTGGACACAGTGGGCCGGTACTTTTCACGGAGGAACTCTCCATCTGTTGATGTTTCAAGCAAATGTAGTCTGTTTAGCCTACAAAATTACCGGTAATCCCATCTATGTAGCCTATGCCAAGTATATAGTGGAAGAATGGTTTCCAGATATGGCAGAAAGACTAAGAAATTTCTGCCCTTGTTCCTTTACATCCATAGGATTAACTGTGTCTATTCCTGTTATGATGGCTATTATATCCGAAGCAATAGAAAAAGATCCTGATAATGTAGAGAAAGCGGAAGGGGAATGGCGGCGAGAGCGGACAGAACTGGGCCATCCAATTTATGACGGTCCGTATCCAGGAATTCCTATTGACCAAAAGCACTTTGATGCCTGTGCGAATGTTATTGGTTTACCACCTGTTAGTCTTGGACTTAAAGAACCTCAGCCACGCCCAGAGGCAAGATGCTTGGGGATAATTGAATATGATGCTGAGAATTAGTTTAGTTATTGCAAAGGAGTTAAGATGACCAGACACGGTGTCGTCGTTATTGGGTGTGGTGTCACGGGTAGCATGCACTGTCAATCCGTTTGCAATATGCCTTCACTTCAGTTATTGGGAGTTGTTGACATTATTGATACTAGAGCCAGGGACTTTGCCGAACGATTCCGTGCTGATGAATGGTCGACTGACTATCACAAATTCCTTAATCATAGGGATTGTGACCTTGTAATTGTGACGACATGGCCTTCAAGCCACAGACAGATAGTTATTGATTTCCTGAAGGCAGGAAAACACGTTCTCTGTGAGAAACCATTAGCTCCAACGTTAAAAGATGTGGATGAGATTATTGCAACAGTCAAAGAGACAGGAAGGAAATTATTGGTCGGTTATATCATACGACATAATGCCTCTTATAAAAAGATAAAGGTGATGATAGATGAAGGACAGATTGGTTCACCGATTATCATGCGAATGTTAGGTGGCGAGCATCCGATAGAAGATGAACACTGGCGTCGGGATGTTTTGTTGGCAAAGGAAACCTCTCCTATTATTGACTGTGGATGCCATTATGTTGACATAATGCGTTGGTTCACGAGAGCAGAGGTTCTTAGTGTTAGTGGTGTTGGTCTACGGCTTTCTCCTGAGATTCCAGAAGGTAAATATGACTATGGGATTATTACTGTCAGATTGAATGATGGTTCTGTAGGAATTTATGAAGTTGGTTGGACCAGGAATTACCGAAATTTTAGTGAAAAGGAATTCGTTGGACCGAAGGGAAGAATTAGATTGATATACCGTGAGTTCAGAGGATGCCATCCTGAAGAAGGGGACCTCATTGAGTATTATTCTTACCCGGGACATTATGAGATTATCAATGTAAAAGGAGTGATGAAAAGGGCTGATGTGCAATTACAATACATGGTTGACATGATAGAACATAATGAAGACCCTATGCAGGGATTAGAAGATGCGCGGAAAAGCTTAGAAATTGTCCTTACTGGCGATGAGGTTATCAGAAAAGGGTTGATGTGTAGTAGTATAGATAACAAGAGACTCAAATGAAATATCACAGGTTGTAAGGAGGTCTATAGATTTATGAAAGGAAAAATGAAAGCGGCATGGTTGAGAGGACTTCGTAATTTTCAGATTGTAGAGGTAGATATGCCCCGGATAAAATCTAACCAAGTTTTAGTAAAGGTTAACAAAATTGGTATCTGTGGGTCAGACAGAGGGATGTGGGATGAGCACCATTTTTTTAATGAGTTATATAAATGGGAGGATTTCGAACCTGGGGAACATGGGCATGAAAGTGTTGGTAGAGTTGTGGAAGTTGGTAAGGATGTGAAAGGAATTAAGGAGGGAGACCAAGTAGTGCGACTGAATCTCTATGACTCTATGGATTTGAAAATGGCAAATTTTGCAGAGTACGCGGTTTCAGATTGTTGCATTCCATGTAATGGAGCAAACCCTGATGTTATGTGTTTTACAGACCCTGTAATGGTTGCCCTAAATCACATCCATCATGCTAATCTCTCACCAGGAGATACAGCTGTAGTCATGGGGCAGGGATTACTCGGTCTTATCGTTACTCAACTTCTGATACATAACCACGTAGATGTAATAGCGACTGATGTCTCTCAAAAACGATTAAATTTTGCTCAAGGGTTTGGTGCGAAGGTTTACCATGCTAATGACCCTGATATGGTCAAAAAGATTAAAGAATTAGCTACAAATATTCAAGCAGTGATTGAATGTTCTGGGTCAGATGAGGCTATAGATTCAGCCTGTCATTTATTGTCAAGAGGTGGAAGTATTGTAGTCATGGGTGCTACGAGAACCAGGATTACCTTCAACTACACTCAATTAAGAATAAAGGGCGCATCAGTGAAATTCCCCATGAATAGGGTAAACCATAAAGACAACTGGTTGACGGCGGCAAGATTGCTTATGCGTGGGGAGATTGAAGTGAAAAGTTTCATTGATAAACGTGATAAGATTGAAAATATCCAGTGGGCGCTGGAACATTATTACGATGAATGGATAAGAGTAATTCTGGATGTGGGAGATTCATATTAAATTTTGAAACGATGGTAGTTTACAAAATGTGCGATGGACAAGGTTTAAGATAGTAAAGTAAAAATGATAAAAACATTTTTGGTTTATTTTCTGAAAATTTTCATTCTTATATGCTATATGTCAGGATGGGCGGAGACCACAGAGGAATCTGTGGCATTGAAACTTTTTTCTATGCCAGATCCGAAGGATACCAATCCATTTAATCAGGCTGACCTGGCAGTCATCCGCGCCTTTCAAGAAAAATATCCTTACATTAATCTAAAACCCTTTTCTGGGATAAGTATTCAGGGGATGAGTGTAGATTCTGAGACCCTCCTATCTATTGCCGGTGGAACATCCCCAGACGTTATCTATGTAAACTTTCGTCAATCTGACACATACATCCAGCAAGGGTTTCTGGCACCTCTGGACGATTACATTGATAATATTCCAAAAGAACTTCAGAACTTGCGTGTGCCACAACCAGTATGGCAGGTTATTAGACGTAAAGGACCGGATGGTAAAGAACATGTTTACGCTTTTCCTCATGGCCTTTGGATTCGAGCACTTTGTTATCGTAAAGACCTTTTCGCTAAAGTCGGTTTGGATCCAGAGCACCCACCTCAGACATGGGATGAACTATATGAATATGCACAGAGATTGACCAATGTAGATAGAAAAACCTATGGTCTATTTATGGCATCAGGTCCTATGGATACTTCGTGGGATTTTATAACTTACCTCTGGTGTGCTGGTGGAGAAGCAGTAACACAGGATGCGAATGGAGAATGGCGTGCGGTATTTGATTCTAATGAGGCAGTAGAAGCACTACTTTTCTATATAAAACTTATAACTACTAAATGGACTGACTCCATAGGTAAGTGGCACGAAGGTTATGTTCTACGGTCAGGTTTAGATAATGCAGCATGGGGAGAAGGGCGAGTGGGAATGAGAATTACATACATAGATGATAAATCCATTGGTAGAGGAGTAGACCCATCTCTTATTGGTATAGCGCCAGTCCCTCGTGGTCCTACTGGGTTGCGTGGTAGCGAGATTAATTCTACTATGATGGGAATATTTACTGGTCAGAAAGACGAGCGGGTACGAGATGCGGCATGGAAATATATTTGGTTTTATGATTCTGAAGAGGCGCGTAAAATACGTCTTGAAGTAATGATAGAACATGGTTATGGGAAGTTCATGAATCCAATTTATCTTAAAAGATTTGGTTATGAAGAATATTTAGAAGATGTTCCTAAAGCGTGGCTTCCTGTATTTGAAGAGTCGCTTAAGAATGGTAAACCTGAACCGTATGGTAAAAACTGTCAAATGATTTTTAATTTTATGACCTACCCCATTGACCAGGCACTTACACTTGAATACAATGGTAAACTTGGTAACACTGATCATGAAAAATACATAAAGACCAAAGAGATACTGGTCAAGGCAGTAGAACGTACCAACAAAGAAATGGTTGGTAAATTCTCTGCTGAAGAGCGAAAATTCAGGAATAATATGGCTTTAATTGTTGCTGTGATAGTGGCTACAGTTTTCTGTTTAGTATTATGGAAGGTTTGGAATATTTTTTCACCAAAAGGAGTTGGGATACCCGGGGGTTGGGGCTTTAAGAAATACTTGGTAGCCTATTGTATAATTCTACCAGCGGTAGCTTCCATAGTACTGTGGGTATATATACCTATGTCTATGGGTTCAAAGATGGCTTTCCAGGATTATCGGATAGTAGGGAATTCTATGTGGGTTGGGTTGGATAATTTTGCTAATGTGCTTTTTGATATTACATGGTGGAAATCTATGTGGCACACGTTATACTATATGATTTTGATGTTAGGATTAGGATTCTGGCCGCCAATCTTACTGGCTATACTCCTGCAGGAGGTCTCACATGGCAAAATCCTTTACCGGACAATATATTACCTGCCAGCAGTAATCTCAGGGTTTGTAGTTATATACCTGTGGAGGTTGTTTTACGATTCTACAGATATGGGGGTGTTAAATCAGATTTTAAGTTTTTTGGGGATAGGGAATCAACGTTGGCTTGAGGATGAACGGCTGGCTATGCTCTGCTGTGTGATTCCAACAGTATGGGCAGGAACGGGGCCTGGTTGTCTTATCTATCTTGCCGCACTCAAAAGTGTCCCTGAGGAGTTATACGAAGCCGCAGATGTGGATGGGGCAAGTTTTTTCCAGAAGATCTTCTATGTTGTCCTTCCCACCCTCAAGGCATTGATAATCATCCAGTTTATAGGTGCCTTTATCGCCGCGGCCCAGAGTGCAGGATATATCTTAGTGATGACCTTTGGAGGGCCTAATGAGGCTACAAAAGTGGCTGACCTGCACATATTTGAGAAGGCGTATCTATATCTTAGATTCGGAACAGCCACCACCATGGCATGGATATTAGGGGTAATGCTTCTTGGGTTTACTGTGTATCAGTTAAAGATGCTATCAAACTTAGAGTTTCATGCCGCCGGAACAATGGATAAATAAGAGAAAAAACTAAGATGCCACTGATTTCAAAAATTGGGCACCGCTCAAAGGCAGTGCGAATATTAAACATCAGTATCCACCTGCTCCTGATAGCAGGTGGGATTACCATGGTATATCCCTTTCTTATAATGCTTTCAGGGTCAGTAAAGAGTGATCTTGATTTCAAATACTTTAACATGGTGCCTAAATATCTTTCAAACGAGAGGCTTCTTTTTCAAAAGCATCTCTATACTAAATACAATAGCCGACTCTCTATTGCCAATGACTGTTTGAACGAGCAACTAACATCGTTTGAGGAACTGGAACCTCCAGGAGATTTTCCATTAGAACGGGTAAAAGATTGGGATACTTTCCTTGATTCTGCACCAAAAGAGATGGACCATTACTATTACGGCCTCGGTGCTGTAACTGAGGGAGGTGTCCAACCAAAGATGTTAAGGGCAATCAAGAATTGGCTTAAGCAGGAATATCAGAATGACTATGAGAAACTGAATGAAGATTTAGAGACAAAAATAGGCTCATGGGAAGAGATAAGTTTTACCTATGAGGATTTCACTGAACGGCGTAAGAGAGGAGACTATCAAGGTATCCTGGCACGATTCCAGGAATTTAAGGGAAATAAGTCCCCAAGACTTTATCGCTATTATTTCAGTTTAGATGGGGCGTTTCAATCAAAACTACACCGCAAATATGGGGGAAATCTGGAAAGACTGAACCAGGAGATGAACACAGATTTCAAGCGGTGGAAGGATATACACCTTAGCCGGACAATGCCAGATGTCCCACTTGGCGAGTTATGGGAAAAATTCGTTCGGGAGGATTTAAACCTTCAGTTTATACAAATAAGTGATAGAGCCTTATCGGCTTATCATGAATTTCTTAAAAA
Organism: uncultured Planctomycetia bacterium; assembly: GCA_964449965.1. GTDB lineage: Bacteria > Omnitrophota > Gorgyraeia > CAYVEO01 > CAYVEO01 > CAYVEO01. Next base: position 10,330 of record CAYVEO010000020.1, on the reverse strand, counting down.
TAACTATCACCAGGATATGCATTTTCTTAACAAGGTCTATGGGACAGAATACAGTAGTTTTGAAGAGATTCCTCTGGTTAAGAAGGTGCCCCCGAGGGGAATGGTGCAGGTGAACTGGGCAGAGTTTGTAGAATCCATGGTGCCTGTTGAGTTTTTGTCTATACGGAGTGCAGAGTTCTATTATCGCGATTTCCTCAAAGAAAAGTATGAAACTCTTAAAGCACTCAACAAGGCTCACAGCAGTAACTATCAGAGTTTTGATACAGTAAATATCCCGGCCAAAGAATGGGAATGGACACTTTTTAAAGAAAACAAGAAACACATCCTATGGGAATTCATCAAAAGAAACTATATCGTTGTCCTAGATACTATTCTATTAAACGGGACGTCTGTATGGAATACCTTTGTTTACTGTTCCTTATCTATTCTATCAGCACTTATTGTCAATCCCATGACTGCATATGCCCTCTCCCGATACCGGCCTCCGAGTACATATAAACTACTACTTTTCCTGATGCTTACTATGGCATTTCCTTCTATGGTGTTGGGCATCCCACAGTTCCTATTGATAAAGAAATTAGGGCTACTAAATACATATGCTGCACTTATTCTACCAGGATTGGCATCCGGATATTCAATCTTTCTTTTGAAAGGGTTCTTTGACAGTTTACCACGTGAACTATTTGAATGTGCAACTATTGATGGTGCAAGTGAGTGGACCATGTTCTGGCAGATAGCCATGAATCTATCAAAACCTATTCTTGCAGTGATTGCCCTTGGTGCTTTCACTGCTGCTTATGGTAATTTTATGATGGCTTTTATAGTATGTCAGAATCCAAAGATGTGGACATTAATGGTGCACCTGTATCAGCTTCAGCAGAGGTCAAGCCAGGCAGTGATTTTTGCCTCGCTGGTTATTGCAGCAATACCCACGTTCCTGATATTCATCTTCTGCCAGAAGATAATTCTGCGGGGCATCGTGGTGCCAACGGAGAAATAAAAGCAAATTGAGTTAATAAAAATCAGTCAGGGAGTGATGACTAATGAAAAAAATTCGTGTCGGAATGATTCGGTGTGACCTTCATGCTTTTTATTATGCAGCGTTAATGAATAAGCACGACCCCCTTATCTTAAGAGATGACCAATGTGGCAGGGGACATGCTGTTTACTTTTATTTCTATATGGACTATGACGACCCTAAAAAAATGACCGTACCTTGCGTAACTGGTTTTCAGATTACAAAAGTGTGGGATAAAAATCGTAAATTGGCTAAGAATACAGCAAAAATCTTTTTTGGTAACCCTAAAGTCTGTGATACATTTGAAGAGGTATCTGATGATGTTGATTTGGTCTTTATTGCTGATTGTAGTGGCGATGGTTCTGACCACTTGAAACTTGCTACCCCGGGTTTAAAAAAGGGAATACCCACCTTTGTAGATAAACCTTTCGCATATGATGTTAAGGATGCTCAAGTCATGATTCAATTGGCAAAAAAACATAATACCCCTATAATGTCCCTATCAATGCTAAGAGTAGTTCCTCATGCCACTCGTTTTCGTAACCGTTTTTCAGAATTGGAAGGTCCTGAATTCGGAATTATTAAAGGCGGTGGGACTACAATGGGAGGGCAAATTCATGCTATAAGTCTGGCACAACATTTATTTGGCACTGGAATAGAATCGGTAGAGTGTATGGGGCAAATGCCTCTTGCATATATGCATCTTGACTATGGTGGAAAACCCAAAAGACCAAGTTCTGGTGTTGTCCTCAATTGTGCCTCGGGTAGCACCTATCACTGTTCTATGTATGCCAGTGTTTACAGTAAGTGGGGAGCGATTCATTCGCCTAATATTGGTGATTTTGAATTTCCTTATGGAGCAGTAAGGATATTGAAAATGATAAAAAATATGGTACGAACCAAGAAACCTCAAGTCCCATATGATGAGGTAATAGAGTGTATCGCCATTGCCTCTGCTGCAAGAATCGCTCATAAAAAAAGGCGGCGGGTTTATATAAAAGAAGTAATGTGATGGAAAAGTTAATAGGACTAATAGGGGCTGGTAATATAGCAGAAAGTCATGTTCGTGCTATAAAACAATTCCCAGAACTTAAATTGGCTTGTGTTGTAAGAAGGGATTTAGAAAAGTGTAAACAATTTACTTCTAAATACGGTGGCAAACCATATACAGATTACCGAGATATCTTTGAAGATGGTGTAGATATTGTTACAGTAGCCTTACCACATTATCTTCATTTTGAAGTGACGATGACTGCCATTAAGAGAGGTTGCCATGTATTATTGGAAAAACCAGTAGCCCTGAATCTTGATGAGTGTCGAAAAATTATAAAAGCAGCCAAAGAGAATAACGTAAAAGTAATGACAGCAAATTGTACCTATATGTATCCAGGGGTTCTAAAGGCAAAGGAAATAATTAGTTCAGGAAGACTTGGGAAATTTATTATGGGTAGTATTATTAGCTACAGGTTTTATTTTACCGAGGAGCGACCAGACTGGTTTCTACAAAAAAAATTAGCAGGAGGAGGACAACTTTTTAATCTTGGTGTCCATCGTATGGCAGTTGTGCGTTCAATAATTTCAGTCAAAGAAGTTTCAGTAAAAGCAACGGTAGGTTTTTTTCAGAAAGGTTGTGATGTTGAAGGTAATGGCATGATTTTCGTTGGTTATGAAGATGAGACAGCAATTTTAATTGAAGAATGTGGTTATTTTGAAGTTCCTCAGAAACTCAATACAGGGATGCATTTTGTATTTGAAAATGGAATTATAGGGGACCTTACTGGTAAAATGTGGATTTCTGATAGAAGAGGAAACATTGAGTACCCTGAACTACCCCCCGAACCATCAGGAGGTCCATATGAATCACTTTATAGAGAGATGCTATCTGCTATAAATGATAACAGAGAACCATATCCGTCTATAATTGAAGGTTCTAAAGATGTGAGAATAATACTTGCGGCATATGAATCTGCAACGACAGGTAAACAGGTTGACCTTACAGTAAAAGAGTGGGACTTAGACAACGATAAAGAAGAATAAATAATGAAAAAAGTTGTTTCGGGATTTTTGTTTGAAAAGGATTACACCCATCAGAATATTTCCATTGAAGATTTTTTTGCTTTAGCGAGTAATTTTGGGTATGACGGTGTAGACTTGAGAGAAACTCAGATTTCGCCGGATTCTGATGAAAAACAGATTGAGAAAATTATCTCACTTTCTCAAAAGTACCGATTGTCGGTAGAGATGGTTACTTTCCGAGGTTATCGATATGCTACGGATGAGGGGAGAGATAAGTTTAATACTTATTTGAAACTGATGAAAAAAATTGGTTGTCCACTCATAAAAGTAGGAGCAGAAATACCTGAATTAAATAGAGAGATGGCACAAAGAGCAAAGGATGGAGGTGTAGTAACGGCAACTAATAATCATTCATTTTGTATTACAGAGACAGTAAAAGGCACACTTGATTTTATAAAAAAGGTTAATCATGAAAATTATGGTGTACTTTATGACCCATCCCATCTTTATATAATGGATAATGAAATGGGGAATGAGTATAAAAGGCAAATAGAAGCCCTTTTTCCATATATTAAGGCTGTTATTTGTCAGAACGTTTACCGTGTAAAGACAAACACTCCAGGAGCAATAAAAGGGAAGAATGGTTCATTTCTTTTTAGTAATGATTTTAAAAAAGGCGATATTGATTGGGAAGAAATAATCCCAATTATTCAAGAAAAGAAATACTCCAGCTCTATTATCTTGTTTTATCATGAAATAGGGAAAGAAAAAGCCATTAAGTTGATGAGGGAATTTTTAGAGTGGTTTAAGTAGAAAGGAATAAAATGCTGGGTACAAAAATTGATAAAAAGGAACGAGTCTTAAAGACGTTAAACTGTGAAGAAACAGATAGACCCCCATGGTATGACTTGATAAGAAATGATGCAGTTATTGAGTATTTTTCAGGAGAAAAACTGACTATTGAAGATGGAAAGAGGATTACTCTAAAGTCTCTATCTAATATGTTAGATGCCACGAAGCAGTTTATCCGATTCCCTCAAAATGAAGAAATTGTAGAAGAGAATGGGCAATTAGTAGCACATAAACGATGGACAGCCTGGAAAATAAAATCTGAAGAATATAATAAGGAAAAATGGATAGAAAAAATAAGAGGGTTTATCCATAGTTATAGAGGCTGGTGTACAGAATATCAGATTGAACTTGATAGAGACATTGCTGATTTAAAGGAAAAACAGATTTCTATGCCTGATGTAACTATATTCATGAGCGGAGATTGTGGAGGTCCATATAGTTTTGCCAGTTATTGTGGAGGATTTGATAAATTATCTTATCTAATTGCTGATGACCCCCTTCTTGTCTCAGAGGGGCTTGAGATTATGTTCTGTAAAAATATGGACATAATCAAACACTTACCCGAGAGACCAATTTCGCCTATGGTTTTTGTTGGTGAAGATATCGCCTATAAAAGCGGTTTGGTGTTTTCGCCGAGATTTTTAAAAAGAGAATTTTTCCCTCGCTTCAAAAGAATAGTTGAGGCTTACCATGAAAAGGGATTAAGGATAATGTTTCATTCAGATGGAAATATCATGGAGATAATGGATGATTTGATGGATTGTGGGATAGATGCATTAAATCCTATAGAAACTATGGCTGGTATGAACTTGAAAGAACTAAGACAGAAATATCCGAAATTAATTTTGGTGGGCGGAATAGACTGTAGCGAGTTGTTACCTCATAGATGTCCATCTGAAATAAAAAAAGTCGTTCAGCAAGCTATAAAAGATACTAAATATGGATATTTTGTTGGTTCTTCTAGTGAGATACACAATGAAATACCACTTATAAACGTACTTGCAATGCATGAAATAATTTATCGCAATAAACTAACAGGATAGATAAAATTCTACTTCTTAACAGTGGTTACTAACAGTAATCTTTATATAATAAAAGAGGGCTTAAAATGGCTTCTTTAAAAAGGATTCGTTTGGGTGTAGTTAGGGCAGATACACACGGATATTATTATGGCATAATGTTAGATAATTGTGACCCAATGATTTTGTTTAAGCACAACCATGTAGTTCACCATTATGCAAGTAATATCTATGACCCCAAGATTCTTACCATGCCCAAAGTTTCTGGTTTTGAGATTGTTAAGATTTACGACTATAAACTGGAAAATGCTCAGAAATTCTCAGAGGCCTTCTTTGGTAAACCTGTTGTTTGTGAGACATTGGAAGAGATGACTATGGATATTGATGCTGTCTTCATCGCTGACTGTGATGGAGGTGGAGGGGACCATCTGAGATTGGCAAGACCATTCTTGAAGAAAGGCATACCAATTTTTGTTGATAAACCATTTGCTTCAACATTGAAAGATGCGCAGGAAATAGTAAGATTATCTGAAGAGAATAATACCCCGCTTTTTAATGCCTCTATTCTGACTTATGTCCCGGCTGCAAGCCACTTTAAGAATAGGTTTGAGGAAATTAGCAACGCCTATTATCCTATTCCTTCTTCCCTGCCGACCCTGCCTCTTGGAATAGGTGTTATTAAAGGCGTGGGAGGTGCTTTTTCTCAAGAACTTTCTGGTAAATCTATAGGAGGAGATATAGAGGAGCGTTTAGCCTATATTATCCATGGTATTTCCTTGGCACTTAATCTTTTTGGTATGGGAGTGGAATGGGTTGAGGCAATGGGGACATTACCCTTAGAATATATACACCTTAATCTTAAGAACGGCATCGAAGTTATAATCTTAAACACCCCAGTTGATATTTTCCCCGAGGCTTGTAATTTCTACGCATCTGCCTATAGCAAGTGGGGGGCGGTTCATTCCAATTCAATTGGAGATCCAGAATTCCTTGGTGGGGCAGAAAGAATATTGCAACTTTTCAAAGAAATGGTAATAAGTCGTAAGCCCCCAGTCCCTTATAGGAATTTCCTTGAGCACATCGCAGTGGTGGAAGCAGGACAATTAGCACAAAAGAAAGGACAGAGGTTTTATATTAAAGATGTTTTTTCATCCACTTGAACGAACTGTTAAAACAAGGTGAGATAATGACAGATTTAGAATGTTACAAAACTTTGGCTACTAAAATCAAGGCACATTCTCTGAGGATGACATATGGTGGCAAAAGTGGACATGTGGGTAGTATGCTTTCAATGGCTGATTTGTTGGCAGTTTTATATGAGGAGATTTTACGTGTTGACCCGGCAAATCCAGATTGGCCGGAACGTGACCGTTTCATCCTGAGCAAAGGGCATGGGGGTGGAGCAGTTTATGCTGTATTGTCTGAAAAAGGATTTTTTCCCAAAGAGTGGTTGAACACGTATTATAAGGATAATGGCAAGTTATCAGGACATATAAGCCACCATATTCCTGGCGTGGAATTCTCCACAGGTTCACTTGGCCATGGCTTGCCAGTGGCAGTGGGCATGGCACTTGCAGCTAAACATGCAGGGGCTAAACACCGCATCTTCTGCCTCATGAGTGATGGTGATTGTGATGAAGGCTCAACATGGGAAGCGATAATGTTTGCTGCCCAGCATAAGTTTGATAATCTGACTGCGGTTGTGGATTACAATCGTGTTCAGGCATTAGGGCATGTTAAGGATGTAATAGAACTTGAGCCATTTTCGGAGAAACTCAAGGCATTTGGCTGGGCTGTACGTGAGATAGATGGGCATAACTACGAAGAGATAGAAAATGTCTTAAGCAGGTTGCCTATTGAGAAAGGTAAACCATCATTTATAATTGCCCGCACAATAAAAGGTAAAGGTGTGAGTTGGATGGAAGATACTGTCTCCTGTCACTACGGGTCTGTTAGTGACGAGGAACTGGCCAAGGCATTAAAGGAAATAGGGGTGGACAAATGAGGTCAGTATTCAACAAGACTTTGCTTGAGATAGCCAGAGAAAATCCACGTATCTTTATGATTCTTGCTGACATAGGCTATGGTGAGATAGAGCCATTTAAGGAAGAATTCCCTGACAGGTTCTTTAATGTGGGTGTAGCAGAACAGAATATGACAGGAATCGCATGCGGAGTTGCGATGGAGGGTAATATTGCTATCACCTATTCAATTGCAAATTTTCCTACCTTACGGTGTCTTGAACAGATACGAAACGATGTATGTTATCATAATGCCAATGTTAAGATTGTAATAATAGGTGGCGGGTTAGCATACGGTTCTTTGGGTGTATCACACCATTCTACAGAGGACCTGGCTATCATGCGTTCGCTTCCTAATATGGTTGTCCTTGCCCCATCGGATTTTTGCGAGGCAAGAGAGGCTGTTAAGGCGATGATAGAGTATGATGGACCTGTATATTACCGCTGTGGTTATAAGAAAGAGCCGGACATCCATCAGGGGAAGATAGATTTTCAGATTGGCCGTGCGATTCAGGTGAGGGATGGGAGTGATGTAACACTAATACATACTGGGACGATAGGTTATAATGTGGTTCAGGCAGCAGAGATGCTTAAAAAGCAAGGATTGCATTGTCGTGTAATTAGTATGCACACAGTAAAGCCGATAGATACTGAAGCTATCTTAAAGGCAGCAGATGAGACTGGTGTTATAGTGACAATTGAAGAGCATAATATACTTGGTGGTCTTGGTGGGGCAGTTGCAGAGGTCCTGGCTGAAAGATGCAGGTCTCATGTGAAATTCAAAAGACTTGCCTTGCCAGACATTAACGTTTCTAAAGTTGGCAGCCAGCAATGGTTACTATCACAATACGGCTTAGACCCGGAGGGCATCACTAAAAGCGTAAGAAGATTAATTGAGACGTAGGATGGGATTCTTCCCCCCATGCTTTCTTGCGAAAGCAAGAATGGGGGTCAGAATGACAACAAGCGAAGGAATGACAGAGAAAGGATTTTTTTAAAGGTCAAAGAAGAACCATATGACAAATAGAGAACCGGATTTTAATAGAGTAAGGAAGATGTTGTTTTTAGAAGGTGAACCAGATTGTGTCCCTGCAGTTGAAATAGTGGTAAATGAACCTATAAAGGAATTATTTCTCGGTAAAAAGATAAAAGGCATTAAAGACGACATGGAATTCTGGTATAAGGCTGGCTATGACTATTATTCTTACTGTCCTCCATATGAAGATAAATTGAACATCAAGTTTATGAAAGAGGGAGATGCTAATAGAAATTGGGCTGTGGAGGGGGAAGGACCCATACAGAAGATAAAAGATTTTGAGAATCATCCATGGCCTGATATAAAGGAGATAGATTTTTCAGGTTTGGAAGAAGCAAATAAGTCTTTGCCTGAAGGGATGAAAGTAATTGCAAGAGCGGGTGAGATTTTTGTATATACGTGGGAGTTGATGGGATATGAAAAATTTTCATTTGCACTGACAGAAAATCCGAGGTTAGTAGAACTTTTGATTGAGAAGATAGGTAGTTTCATTTATAGTATATGTGAGACAGAGGTCCAATTTGAAAATGTTGGGGCTTTATGGTACAGTGATGATATTGCGTATACAGAGGGACTTATTGTATCACCACAATTCTTAAGAAAATATCTTTTCCCATGGATTAAAAAGATAGGAGATTTAGCAAAGAGGTGTAATATTCCCTATTTGTATCATACAGATGGTAATCTCTGGGATGTTATGGATGATATTATAGCATGCGGTATTAATGGTCTTCATCCAATAGAGCCGAAGGCAATGGATGCGATAGAGGTCAAGAATAGATACGGGAAGAAACTCTGCCTCGTTGGAAACATAGATTTGGATTTATTGGTGAGAAAAGATCCTGAATATATAAGAGGTATGGTAAAGGATAAGATTAAAAAATTGGGACAAGGTGGGGGATATTGTGCAGGGTCAAGCAATACTATTCCAGAATATGTGCCACTGGAGAATTATATCGCTATGCAAGAGGCTATATTTGAATATGGGAAATACCCACTCAATAGGTGCATGAGACAGTAAAGATGGACAATTAGCATGAAATAAATGGCATAAGGTTTATCTTAAGGATGTCTGAAAGAAAGATGAAGGGATCTGTTATGTTGTCTATAGGGCAAAAGGAAGTGTTAAGGGATAGGGTAGAGAGATTACTCTGGGAAGTTGGGATGAAGGTAGAGAATGAGGAGATTGCGGCTCGTCTGCTTAAAGAAGGATGTAAAGAGGGTTCTTCTGGTAGAATAAGGATTCCAAAAGAGAAGATAGGGGAGATGGTAAATATTCAGAAGAAAACGCAAAGGCAGGATGAGGAAGACCAGAGACTTCATTTTAAATGCGGCATAGACTGGGCACATTCTATTATATGGAAAAGACAACAGGATGTAATGAGGAAGAAATTAGAAAAAGAATTCTTGATGGCTGCATTTGATTGTGGGCCTACGAAGTATTATGACTATAAGGAAAAGAAAGTCATGCCGGTGGATACAAAAATCTTTATAGAGATGATGAAGTTTGCCCAATCCACACCTGAGATAGGATATATAAGCACATGGTATAGACAGGATGTTCATGAAAAGATAGAGCGGATAGATTCACTTATTTTAGGTCTTAAATACACAGATAAACTTGACGGTATAGAATCCATATATCCAGAGCAGATAAAGTATCTAAAAGAAATCGGCGAGATTATAAGTGATACACCTGATAATACACCATATTTGGCAGGTTCACAGTGTATGACATCACCGTTAATTTTAGAGAGAAGGTCTGCGGCAGAGATGGTAGAGAGGGCAAAGAGAGGAATAAAGAGATACCATATAGCCTCTATGGTTACAATAGGGATAAATACACCTGTAACATTGGCAGGTGCAATAGTAATGGGGGCATCAGAGATATTAGGTGGGATGGTAGCGGCATGTACTCTGGACCGAGATGCAGACTTAAGTGGACGGATGATTTCTTCTGTTGTAGATATGAAGAATGGTAACGTAACCTATACAGGGCCAGAGCCGACCATGGTTAATATTGGAGTTAAGGAATTGTTTGATGAGTTCTTTGGCGGGCACCTATGGGTTGAGGTATTCTTAAGTCCTTATGCCAAACGTCCAGGATTACAGGCAGTATATGAGAATTTTTATGGGGCTTGGAGATGTTCTAAATTGACAAATAATCCAGATATTCCATATCCTGGTATGGGGACACTTGATAATGGAGGTATGGGTTCATCGACACAGTTTATGTTAGATATGGAGATAAGAAAATCCGAGTTTGCTCTAAAAGACAGAATATCCATTGATGAAGAGACGCTGCCATTTGAAGAAATCTGTGATAAGGTAAGAAAGGGTGAGGATTTTCTTGAGAGTCCACATACGA
>CAYVEO010000019.1:0-45763 GCA_964449965.1 uncultured Planctomycetia bacterium | reverse complement strand
ATCTTCACCTCCAACCATAGAACGAACCGTAAACCCACCTGCTTCAAGTAATGTCTTCCGCCTGAAAATCACCACCGGACATTCAACACTATTGGCTTCCTTGCCCCGGTGTGAGAAGCGGGTGTGATATTCCATGGAACGCACTGCAGAGATAAGGTTGGTTATCCGGTACTTTTTACAACCCGTGACCGCCGATATCCTGTCATCGCTAAAATAGCCTATTGCCTCACTTACCCAGTCCGGGTCAACCTCACAATCGTCATCAGTAATGGCAACCAAATCCGCATCTGTGTGGTTCAATCCAAAATTCCTTGAATCACCTACCCCTCCCCTTTTCTTCTCTAAGATACATATTTTACCACTGAATTTCTCAAGGACTTCAAGTGTACCATCATTACTACCGTCTATAACAACTAAAACCTCTTTGGGTTCGTGTCTCGTATTAAGGAGTGAGCGGACACATTTCCCAATGACCCTTTCGCCATTATATGTGGCTACCATCAATGCTGCTTTCATTAAGCGGCTCCTTTCCGAACCCTGGCAAGAATGATTTCATTTTTACCACGCTTAAACTTTTTGATGAGAATGAACCTGCCATCTTCTTCTTGAGCTAAAGCCTCAACTAACCTTTCATTAACTGACCATAGTAACCATCTTTTGCCTTTAGGGAACATAACGTAGTCATAACCGGATTCTATGCAGAACTGATACAGGTTATCTATACTCTGGTTTTCACTTGACCAGTTCGGTTCTTTAAAACCCTTATCCTGTTCAATACCCGAGACCCAGTTTCTTCTATATATCCGATTCATATCTATACCATTAAGATATGCATAGAAATGGCTTGGTTCGCAAACCATAGTAGATACAATCTTACTTTCCGGAGGCAGGTTTTCAGCTACATACCTGAAGGCCTCATCATAGGGCAAATACCCTATTTCGGAATCTGTCTGGACACAATATTCGGGACTAACCAATTGGGTAGGAATAAGGATACAATTCATAGCCAGATATGCCCCAATAAATGAAATAATAGCGTACTTAATAAAAGGGTGTCGTAAATTGTCATCTATAAACTGGGCTATTATTATAGAGATAGGAACATATATTACCACCATAAACCTATCTACAAAATAGGCCCTCATGCCGGAAATAAAGATATACCACCCTATATACCATCCCATGCATACCATGGTAAGGCAATCCCTTTTTCTGATAATTCCATAAAGGGCTGCTGCCACAAATAGTAAAAAGACTAAGACTGTTGCATGGTTTGGGATTTTAAAGAATTGATAACACATCTTTGATAGAGAAAGCCAATTCGTGAGGTCACAAGGATATTTAGTAGAAAATAGATTGCACAATATAAACCATGGAAGGATAAGAATGGCACTTATTGAATATGCCTTAACTCCAATCCAGAACCTTTTTTTATCTTTATCTTTTAAAACTTCTAAAAAATAGAAGAAGGCAATGAGGATAACTGCCATCAATACCGTCCGACGATAAAGGAATCCAACGCCACCCCATAGACTACTCCAATAAAGGTCTAAAGATGCACCCGATTTTCTAAACTTGAGAAAATAATAAAAAGATAGTGTTATAAAGAATGTCCCCCCCATGTCAAGATAAGCTAATCTGGCATAATAGAAGACTAATGGAATAAACAGAAACAGGATACTTGCGGTATAACCTACTGTTTTATTCCTGTACAAACAAACCAACCTGTATATAAAAAACGATGTCAAGATACAAAATATCAAGGAAGGTATTCTTGATTGGTATTCCCCCACCCCAAAAAGTGAGTATGCCAGAAATGACACTATCTTACCCAATGGGGGAAATCTATAGATATGTTCATAATAAATGGTTCTATCAAGAAAATAGGAATGGTTCAACGCCCAGACATAAAGAAGTAATATAGAAATTGATGCGAGAATAACCATCCTGATATACATCTTTCCGGTTCGCTTGTCCGTCACCTGACAAATTCTACGGGACTTATTCGCAAATTCCAGTCTCTTAGATATTATGATAGATAATACCAGAAGAACGGTTATACCCCAAACAACTATTCTGAAATTCAACCCTATGCCCTTAAATAAATCCGAAAGCGCCTCAAGCAGCGGCAGTGCAATATAAACATGGTAGTGCTCATCACCTGTAGAAGTGATGGGTAAAAACCCCATGGGGTAGACCTGTAAGGCAATATATATTACCCAGACCGGAATTAAATAATACGGGAATCTTATCTCCATTACAGGATATTCGTCCGGGAGAGACTTTAGATCTGCCCTCAATATGAAACTGCCAATAACAAACCATCCTAATAATCCCATAGATAATACAAACCGCCATGCTTCACTACCGGGTATGTGCCATGCCGGATAGATTATATAAGAGATTAACCAGACAAAGATATAGATAAAGAGCATGCCTTTATACCTCAAACAAACATTTCTCTGATAACAACCCATAATACCTTAAAGCCATGATAAGGGACGCTAAGTTTTGACTTGCCATAAGTTCTCTTATGTTCTGTAGTTGGCACCTCGCCTATTTTAAAACCTGCCTTTTGGGCTTTTATTATTATTTCAGCATCAAACTGCTGTCCACTTTCAGCTAAATTTATCTTCTTGAATATTTCTCTGCGAAAGGCTTTAAAACCCATAAGTATATCATGAACCTCAAGATGATAAATTTTACGGCAAAGATACGTAAATATTCTATTCCCGAGTTCTCTAATAAAAGTATCATCATATGATGAGGATTGCCGATTACACCAAAATAGCCCTCTTAATCCGGGCCCGCTGATATAGCGAGAACCTACCACCAGGTCATATCCTTCCTTAATCTTTTCCACTAATTTAGGTATATCTCTGGTCTCATGAGAACCATCTGCATCAACGATGATTATAATTTCTCCATTGGTATTCTTTATGCCTTCCTGGATTGCATTGCCCAATCCTTTCCTGCTTTGCATGAGGAGCCTGTAGCCCATGCCTTTTACTATTTCTATCGTTCCATCAGTTGAATTGCCATCTATGACCAATATCTCATCCACATTTTCTCTGGATATGCCACGAAGAATTTCCTCAATGGCTCCAGCTTCATTCAGACTTGGCACAATAACAGAAACTTTCACCTGTCTCTCCTTAAACAAAAGACATTATAGCCCTTTTGCCTTAATCTGCTTAAGACTCTAAACCCTCTCTTAAGATAAAAACTTATGCCATTACTTTCCTTATCATCTGAAAAAACTACAAAATTACTAATGCCTCTATCCCTGTAATAGTCAAGCAGCATTTTCAATAATTCACTGCCAATTCCATGGCACCGATAGTCTCTATCAACTACAAATGAAAGTAACTCAGCCTTTCCGCTCAATTTTGCAGACCAGACGGCATAAAAAATAAATCCAATTATCTCTCTTATCCCTATTCTAAAAAGCAGAAAGTTTCTAATTACAAAACGCCAGACACGTATCTTATTCTTCATACCAAAAATCTCACCTTTATCACAAGTCCCTGCAATAAATCCCATAACAGCATCTTCTTGCTTATATACAAAACACCCTGAAAAGTCTGATGTTATGATTGATTCATAAAAAAAGGTTAAGTACTCGGGTCCTAATCTCGTTGAAAATAAGCCCGTGAATGCCTGCTGGTGGAGGTTAACCAAACTCTTGACATCATCCAGTGTAGCCTTTTCTATCAAACTGCACCCCTCACTTCTTCATCCAGCCAAGGAATCTTACCCCCCTTGGAATAACCTTCAGTATGGCTTTTAAAGAAAGGCATTGTAAGAATCTCCACCAGAAAATGGGCCTCCAATAAAACTCCCTATACGCCTGTTGCCGCATCTTTTGTATTATATCGGCACTATAATGAGGATATTTAATGTTAGCAGTCCCCTGCTCAATACCTTCCCACGTATTAACGGCAAGCAATTTTTCTTCAACAGCCCAATCATAGAGCTCAGAGCCAGGAAAGGCTGTGCAGCAATAGAATTGGGCAAAATCAAGAGGGAGGGATTTGGAGAATTCTATAGTCTGCCTATCGGTTTCTACTGATGAGCCGGGTAAGCCCAGTATGAAATGGCCGACAGTTTTAAGTTTATACTTCTTTGCTATTTCTACTGCCTTCCGGCTCTGTTCAATGGTAATATCTTTTTTGACAGCATTAAGGACATTCTGGTTACCCGATTCAATCCCAAAAACAACCATCCAACAGCCAGCCTTTTTCATCAATTCAAATAGAGATTCATCTGCCTTATCCACACGGGTTGTAATCATCCATTGTGCTTCTCTATTATATCCTCTTTTGATAATTTCTTTACAGATTTCAGTTGAACGCTCTATATTCAGAGTAAAGAGTTCATCCCAGAACATAAAATAGGGAAATCTATGCTTCCTTACGACGTAATCTATCTCTTCCATTACCCTATCAAGACTTTTGTACCGCGCCTTATGTTCAGATATAGTCCCTTCAACACAAAATGTACACCTGTAAGGACAACCCTTGCCATCTATGAGGAACGTCCAACGCTTGTCATTTAAAGGGAAATGATAAGTGGGAAGCAACTCATATGCTGGTATGGCCAGGTTATCCAGGTCAGGTTCAATCCATACGTCCTGAGGAGGCTCTTTCCCATCCGCAATCATAAGGGCAGGAGTTTCCGGGTCACCCCTGATACAGTAATCAAGGGCTGGCTGTATCTTCCTTATCTCTTCTGGCAAAGCAGATGGCATTGTCCCATAAGCAGCGGTAATGCAATCGGGAACAAGGCGTTTAACAAGTAGTGCAACTTCTAAATCTTCTTTGATTGTAGGGGTAACAGTATTTATGATTACTACGTTCGGGCTGAAGTCCGTGACTTTTTCTCCAAGCCCTTTCCATGAAATGTTATTTCCAATACAATCAATCAGTCCAACTTCATATCCACGACTTCTAATATGCCCGGCAATAGCAGTCAGCGTAGTTGGGGGAAAGGTCTCTGTCCATGTCCCCTCTTCTGACTGACAGCGCCCATCCCGCGATGTCTTCCCATATATCTTGCCAGCCGGAGGATTGATGCACAAAACTCTTTTCATTTTCTATATCTTCCTCTCCCTTGAAAAAAGACCTTTTATTACCTCACAAACATATCTTATCTGTCTTTTTGTCAAGTGTGGTGACGATGGCAGATTTACCCCCTGTGAGGCAAGTCTATCTGCTATCGGAAATCTTTGCTTGCATCTATAAGGCGGAAGTTGATGCATCGGGATAAAAAACGGCCGGGTATCAATCCCATTTCCCTTAAGCCTCTTCATTATTTCGTCACGGTTTAATCCAAATTCATTTCTAACCAGAATTGAATACATCCAATAGATGTTTTTCGCCCACGTCTCTTCAGGCGGCAATGTAATTCCTTTTATATCGTGAAGTAATTCATTGTATAAAAAGGCAATTTCTCTCTTTCTTGATATTATCATATCAATCTTCTCAAACTGGGCAAGGCCAAGAGATGCCTGCATATTTGTAAGGCGATAGTTGAAGCCAACCGCTGGATGATAATATCGCCGGGTTTCTGACATTGCATGGTCTCTTAAAAACCTCATCTTTTTATTAAGCAGGGAGGATCTAGTTACGACCATACCGCCCTCACCTGTAGTTATAACTTTATTGCCGTAAAAACTGAAGCAAGCCGCATGTCCAAAACTTCCCACCTTTCTGCCTTTATACAACGCCCCGTGTGCCTCTGCTGCATCTTCAATGACAAATAGATTATGCTTCTTAGCAATATCCATTATCAGAGACATATTGGCTGGATGTCCATATAAGTGAACAGGAATGACTGCCTTTGTCTTACAGGTTATAGCTTCTTCAATCTTCTCTGGGTCAATATTCCATGTCCTCGGTTCAGAATCTATCAGAATCGGCCTTGCCCCTGTATAGACTACAGCATTAGCTGTTGCAACAAAGGAAAGTGTTGGAACAATAACTTCATCTCCCATCCCTATACCAAGGCTTACAAGAGCTAAGTGAAGGGCTGTTGTCCCGCTTGATGTAGCAATACCATGGTTTACTCCGCAAAATTTACTAAACCTGCTTTCAAATTTTATTATGTTTTCTCCCAGCGAAGAAACCCAGCCTGATTTAATGCACTTCCTTACATACCTCAGTTCCTTTTCCCCAAGTAATGGCTCATAGACAGGAATATTAATCATTTGTACACCTTTTAACAATTTTCATTTTTGTTTTTATTATACCACAAATAACACGCAATTTAATTTAAATGTTTAAACACTTTAGGATATTCTCTTTCATACCAAATATCCTTAGTCAAAAGGCTGATATAATCGCAGCCGCTGCATAAGGCCATATTTCTTCTGCTCTTTAAAATCAGCCTCCTGATTTCCTTATACGTATCACTCCTCCAAATATCTATAATCCTATCCTTTGTTACATCCCCCAGAGTCACTTTCCCTAAGGCATCAGCACAGCACAGACTCACCTTACCATCCGGTCTTATTACCATCTGGGTAAATGGAAGAAGACAGGATACGGTAAGGGGCCGTATCTTAGTTCTATTTTTTGCCTGGCTTGCACGAGTAGTCAGGATATCGCTCATTTTTCTTAAGCGTATGAGCACCTTGTCTTGATACGCTTTATTTTCCATACAATAGTCATATATTTCCTGAACTGGTTTAATTAAAGTAAGCGCAGGACTGTAATTATTTATTAATAAGAGGTCTATATGTTCCATAAGTTTAATAAATTTATCTAGTTCTAATAAAGTTCCATTTGTATATAAATACAAAAAGGCTTTGGGTAATGATTGTCTTGCGATTCTGGAAAAATCAATTATGCGTTCGTCCAATAAAGGCTCGTCATTAGAAAAAAGCCCGAGTAACCCTGCATAATCCATGTCTTGCAATTGCTCAATAATTGAAAGAAACAGCCTCTTCTCCATTAATTTAAAAGGCCTGGTATCAAAATGTTTATTAGTTGGACAAAAGGAACATGTCAGGTTACATCTGTTGATAGTCTCAATTTCAATTCTACTGAAAACAGGAAATTGTTCTGGCAATAATAATTTTTGGATATACGTATCTACCCTGGATTTATAAAGTGCACTTATTATTCTCATTGCAAAAGGTAATAGCCGTCTCTCATATACTTTAGGAATATGGACATTAAGTGAATTACTCACTTTGGCAAAAATATTTTTTTGATAAACATTTTCTATCATAGTCTGTTCTCAAATAAGATTGTTATTATTTAGATTCACCCTGCGTCCTGTATCTCATACTGTTCTGAATCACTATCAAACCAATCAGAAATCCCTCAACTGTCAGAAAACCTGTAATGGATGCCAGCCACGCCAGCAAAGGTCCCCAAAAGATGAAATAACATACCCATAATATAATAGATGCCAACCCGGTAAACAAACATATGGGTATTATGAGTTTTATGGGATTATAATAAATCACTGTCTCAAGCAGGATTTGAAAACTCCTCAGCGGATATTTATACCATTTCACCTTAGATTTCCCTCTTCTTTTATAATAATCTATAGAGACGTATTTAACAAACTTACCACGGAGCGTCATCACAAGTGTCAGGGACGTGGTAAATGAAAAGCCTTTACTCAAAGGGTCCATGAAACTTAATACCGTATCTTTTTTAAAGAGCCTCATCCCTGAATTGGCATCAGGAATGGCTGTCCCTGTAACATACCTTACCCACCATAGAAAAAAGAGCCTGGATGGATGCTGGACAACAGAACCCCAGTAATGCTTCCCTCTCCTTGCACCTACGACCATATCGTAATCTTTCATGAACTCTACCATTTTGGGAAAATCCTTTACCGGATACGAACCATCACCGTCAACTATACCGATGTAGTCATATTTAGATGCCTTTATACCGGTTTTGATTGATGTGCCATAACCGGCATTCTCCGGGTGGGAAAGGACCTTTACGCCTTTTGCCCTGGCAATCTCAGCAGTCCTATCTTGTGACCCATCATCAACTACTATAATTTCGTGTTTGATGTCTTTCAATGCATTCATTGCACCATCCAATACATCCCCGATAGATGACTCTTCATTATAAACTGGAATAATTATGCTAAGCATTTACCCAACCTCCTTTTAATTATTTCTACAACGGCAAGTCCTGCAAAAACAATTACAAATGGCATCAGAGGCAGCCTATATCTTATAAGAGGATAGGCTATCAAAAAGACACTTGTCTGGGATACAATCCAGATATATATAAGCAGATATTTGCGCCAATCCCTTAAAGAGACGAGCAACCCAACAATGCCAAGTGATATAATCGTTCCGTCTGACAGGATGCTAATAAGTTTTGTTTTCATTCCAGAAACTCCTGTTAACATATTTAAGAGCGGTGTAGGACGGGGATAGAACCTCCAGAACCTTATAAATTTAATGCCTGTATTCCGCAGGAATCTTCCCGGGTTATCCTTCATATACTTAACTGCCTCACTTATCGCCAGGTTTACCTGTTCGCTTGGGGGTAATTCATTCAGAACCTTCTTTATTTCCTCCATATATGCACATTCTTTATCAAAGTCACCCCCAAAGTATGGGTTATTTCCAAACCAGAGGTTCTCAAACCCGCCTAATCTGACAACTGCCTTACCAAACAGGAGATGGTTACGATAAACCCATGGAGTTATAGTTAAGAAAAATGCGATGATGATTAGAGACGCACATTTTAAAAAATATAATCTCCTTTTAGTAACAAGGAATAGTCCTATTATAAAAAACGGTATAGACACGAGCAGGAGACTTCTGCAAAGCACCCCGACCCCTAATAATATCCCGGCTATAATACACTTGACAGGCGAGACGCCCGTCCTACCGATGACAGGCTTAGACACCCATCCTGCTTCTTGTATATTAAGCAGTAGTAACATCGCTACTAAAAAAAGGAATATAAATAGAGTCTCTGAAAGTATATGCCCATTATAGTAGATAAAGAATGGATATATAGATGCGATAATGGATGAACAAATACCTACACGGATAGAGGATATCTTCTTCCCGATAAAGTAAATGATTATACATGTGAGAGCTCCAAGAAAAGCCTGACAGATTCTAACAACCAGCAAATCATGCCCTGCTATTTTATATATCGCCGCTAAAAAGATAGGATAGACTGGCTCTCTTCCTGCTGTAGGTGTTCCATCAGAGCCGGAATATCCATTTCCTGCTGCCAGGTTTTTTGCTATACTATCAAATTCCATACCATCAGCAAAATAAAGTTCGTGATTTGATAGCGTAGATATATATATTACTCTCAATACAAATGCTGCGATAAATATCACCAGCAAACACAATCCCTCTTTTTTAAAGTCTTTTAAAGAGATACTCATTATTCTTTAGCCCGTTATTGCTTTTTAAGTTTTCTAACGAGAATCCGAGTTTGTGAACGAAATTAAAAATTTCATCAATAGAGGCATACTCATAAGGATATCCTCCTAACCAGTCTTTAATCTCGGTTCTCCATGCCATGCCTCTAAGTTCTTCATGGCTTCTAATCTTTTTTACCGGATTTCTTAAGGTCAGAAGGTACAAAAGAACCAGAATGGACATGACTGTATAGTCTATCATGTCTTGCATTGGCATGGGCAATCTTGAATATAACTTCTTTTCTTTACCCCAGAATTGTGAAGACCCGAATCTTCCATCCGAATAAATTCCAAAGGTGTCTGCTTTATTATAAATTGCTAAATAAAGTAATCCCTTGTCCGCTACTAACTTCAGTGTATTTTTTATCGCTTCCCGCATGTCCCCTGTATGATGCAAAACTCCCCAGGAATAAACAAAATCATGTTCTCCAAGTTTGGATACAAAATCTTCATCAAGTATAGAACCTTGAATAATCCGCCAATTAGCAGGATTGCCTTCTTTTTCCCGCAAATATTTACAGCACTCTACGGAATCCATATCATTATCAAAACTCAATATCCTTGATGCACCGAGTTGGTACGCTGCAAGTGAGAATAACCCGCTTCCGCATCCTACGTCAACGAAGGTTTTGCCATCTATTAGATTTTGTCCATTACAGAATTCTATTAAAGACCCCTTTGCCGCGTCTATTCTTTCCTGGTTAAGATATTTTTTGACAAATAGCCGCCAGTTTTTCCCAAAGGTAAAAATCTGTTTATCCTCCATAGTTTTCATACCATGATTGAAAGATAAAAAGAGCCCAGATTTGTCTTGAGTTATCACGTTTTCCTGCCATATGGTCTTTTAGCAATTTCTCTATGAAAGAATAATTGAATAAACCATGTCTTTGAATAGAATCGGGATTCAAAACACTCATAAGGACATCCCTCATTTCACCCTTGAGCCATTTAGCGATAGGGACTGAAAACCCTTGTTTTCTGCGGTAAAGGATTTTCCCGGGGAGAAGTCCTTTAAATGCCTTCTTAAGGATATGTTTCGTTTTAAACCCTTTCATCTTAAGACAGAACGGCAGGTTATTCACGAATTCCACCAATCCTTTATCCAGAAAAGGCGACCTGACCTCAAGGGAGGATGCCATACTCGCCCTATCCACCTTCACCAATATATCGTCCTGTAAATAGAATCTCATGTTTAAGAGGAGTAGTTCGTCAAAGATATCATGGCATGGATGGACTTTTAAAAAACTTATTATTTCTGAGAGGACTCCGTTCATTGAGAAATCCTTTACCACGTCCGGGGATAATAGTGCCTTTATCTCATCAAAATTAAAATAAGACATCCAGATGTGATGGCGAACCTCATAACTGTAGGGAGCACCCTGGACAAACCTCTTCGCCATGAAATTAAGACTGATGTTTTTCCCTGATGCAGGAATCCTTTCAATCAGGGGTCTTATTATTTTTGAACGAATAGGACGTGGAATTCTTTTATAAAATGGCATGAGTTTGTGTCCTATAAAGGTAGGATAACCTGCAAAGAGTTCATCCCCCCCATCTCCGCTCAGAACAACCTTCACCTCTTTTCTGGCGATAGAAGAGACCAGATAAGTCGGTATAATGGAGGCATCTGCCAAAGGCTCGTCCAATCCCTTAATAACTGAAGGTAATACCTCTAACATTCTACTGGAATTCAGAACCTCTTCATAGTGGTCACTATCGGTCAGGTGTGCCATTTCTCTTGCAAATTTAAGTTCATCATAAGAATCATCTTCAAATCCTATGGAAAAGGTTTTGATGGTCTCCCTTGAGAGCTGTGCCATTAGAAATGCTACACAACTGGAATCTATGCCGCCGCTTAAGAATACGCCTATCGGGACATCTGCCGTCAGCCTTTTTTCTACCGATTTTTTAAATAGTTCCATGAAGGTCTGGACAGCCTCCTCTTCCCCGGTGCTATCTCTCCCCGGACAGGATAGGTCCCAGTATTGTTTAACCCTGCATCCATCTCTATCAAATACCAGGAAATGCCCCCCTGCCAATTTCTTGATGTCTTTAAATACTGTCCCAGGCCCTGGAATATATCCCAGAAAAAGATACTCACACAGTGAATCTTTTGAGAGATTATGACCGACCATGGGGTGTTTCAAAATGGATTTTATCTCAGAGCCAAACAAAATGGCATTCCCTATAACAGCATAATGCAATGGTTTCTTTCCTATAGGGTCACGGGCAAGAAATAGTTTTTCTCTCTGCCTATCCCATATGGCTAATGCAAACATCCCGTCTAACATCTTAAAACATTCCTCTCCGAATTCTTCGTAGAGATGAATGATCACTTCGCTATCAGTCCTTGAAATAAATGAGTGCCCTTTTTTAATCATCTCCTGCCGCAATTCTAAAAAATTATATATCTCTCCATTGAAGATAAGCCGGACATTCCCATCCTCATTAGGCATCGGCTGGCGTCCATGCTGAGATAGGTCTAAAATACTCAGCCTTTTGTGTGCCAGACCTGCAGACCCATCTATATAAAATCCTTCATCATCCGGGCCGCGGTGAACCAATGTCTCATTCATCTTCTTCAAACAGACCAATGCCTCGTCTCTGTCCCAATTGCCAAAATCAACAAACCCACATAGTCCGCACATACATTTACCTTTTCAATACGATTTCTTCGTACAACCTTTCATAATTCCTTAGCATATTATTGCTTGAGAAATTCTTTTTTACCACTTCTTGAGCCTGCATACCCAATCTATTTATCTTATCACGTTCCTTCAATAACCCGTATATCGCTTTGACAAGTGCATTCACGTCTTTTGGAGGAACCAGGACACCTGTTACCCCATCCTGAATCAGCTCCTCTGTCCCTCCTATGCGTGTCCCGACTATCCCCCTGCCAGATGCCATAGCCTCTAACACTGCCAGAGGCAATCCCTCTTCAATTGACGGCAGGACAAATAGGTCTAATATGGCTAATATTTCCGGGATGTCATTTCTATATCCTGTAAAGATTACTTTATCTTTTATGCCCATTTTATCACTTAAACATTTCAATTTATCCTCTTCAGACCCATCACCTACTATTAATAAACGTGCCTCTGGAAATTTCCTTGAAACCTCATGGATTGCCTTGAGCAGGTATTCATGCCCTTTTTCCGGGCGCAGCCTGCCTATAGTCCCTATTACAGTATCATCACTACTTAGCCCCAATTCCTTCCTCTTTCTATCCTTATCAATATTTAAATTATAATTTGAGAATTCTATCCCGCTGTAAATCCTCACGAGCATGGAACAAGGGACTTTATCCCTTGCTGTTAACATCTTACCAACACTGTCAGACACTACCACAATCTTCCTGCACCACCTGAGGGTGAGATTATTTAACAGATTATTGAATCCACCCCTTTCAAGGTCCAAACACCTCTCAGAAGAGATTATGACAGGGACACGGTTAATCCTGCCTATAATCCTCCCTAAGATATTGGCATGGAATAGATAGGTATGAAGAATATCAATCCTTGATTCCTTGATTATATCGGAGAGCCTCCTAATCGCCATAATATCAAATTTACCCTTCATCCCTGCACAATATGCCTTTACGTTAAGTCTGGTCAGTTCATCAATCAGACTGCCGCCGCTCAGGAGTGCCACCACGATGTTTTCAAATCTCTCTTTATTTAGATTAGATACTAAAGATATGATATTCCTCTCTGTCCCGCCAATGCGCGAGTCTGTAGTTAGATGTAATATCCGTATCTTCTTTTGCATATTCTTAAAATGACAGGCGAGACGCCCGTCCTACCTAACATTTGTTTATCTTTTCGGCTGTCCGTTTACCGCTCAGGATGGCGTCGTCAGTATCATAATATTCCCATTCTGCAAACCTGCCAGCCGAATATATGCGGTTAGATTCTAAGAAATCAAATGCCTTTCTTATCTTTGACTTATAATCTATGTCAGGGACGATATACGCATACTCTATGTCCACAATATCTTCTGTCAATATCTCATCATTACTATTAATGTAATTTGCTGAAATCAGGTCATTGACAACCCTTTCAACTATTTTTCCCTTGTCAATTCTCTTATAAGGAGAATATGAAATCTCGCAGGTTATGGAACTGGCGCCTTCAGGGCAGAGATGGGGAGAGATATTGCTCTGGATAAAATTTCTATGAAATATAAATTCCTTTTCAGGATAATATATCCAGTGTTTGTCACTGATACGGGGCCGGGCAAATCCCAGATTAACGCAGAGCAAGGATACGAACCTCAGGCGATTACATGCCTCAAGCACATCCGGCGGAACGATATCAATAATCCTGATAAGTTCCGGAAGCGGCATAGTAGAGATGAGCCTGTCATATCCTATTCTTTCTTTATCATTAACTGTTACAGTTCTATCTGACAGAGAGATGTGCGTTATCTCTGCATTAAGGTGTGCTGAAATGCCAAAGGCGTTTGGCAATGCTCCGCAGCCACCTCTTAGAGGATAACCAAATTTGCTGTTAGATTGCGGACGAGAGGACAATGCACCTTCCAGCACCTCTTCTATGCCAGGTTCTGGTATACGGGAGTTTATCCATGCACAATCCATTTCCTCAAGAGGGACCGTCCATAATTTACTGTTATAAGGCAGCATGAAATGCCTGGCTATCCCATCACCGAATCTGGCATAAATCCATTCCTTAAAATTTGAAGGTCTTGAATCTTTAAGATTTTCATAATGTGCCTTAATTGCGCCGATGAGGCACTCCTTTATTACCTCAACAGGCAATCCAAATGTATTGGCTTGAAATGGGTATGGGGTATATCTACCTTTAGAATAGACCCATGAACTCCGGTCCTGAAAATAAATGTTATCCCCGAGTAGTTTATTTATTAGACCAGTTACATACCTATCCCTGGTAGAAAATATATGGCCTGCATAGTCAAAGATAAAACCGTTAATATTTCTTGAACGCAGTAATCCCCCTGCCTCTTTCTCTTTCTCAAAGAGTTCGTATTCTGACCTTAGATGATATGCCGCACTCAGACCGGCAGGACCAGACCCTATAATTATTATTTTACCCATATATCCTTAATCTATAAACATCCTGTGCCAGAGTTCAAAGTTCAACAGTGCCCAGAGCCTGTGTGTATGGTCTAATCTGCCTGTAGTATGCTCTGTAACTAACTGCTTCACATAATCAGGTTTAAAATACCCGCGTTTAAGAGTCCTGTTATCAAGAAGAACATTGGATAAGTAACCTTTAAGTTCACCCTTGAACCATATACCGACCGGGACGCCAAACCCTTTCTTCCCGCGGCTGAGTATCTCACGAGGAAGTATTTTCTTAAGTGCCTTCTTCAGGATATATTTTGTAACAAATCCCCTCACCTTGAATCTGGAAGGCAGCCTGCCTGCAAATTCCATCAGTTTGTGGTCCAGAAACGGAGAACGCGCCTCAAGAGAGTTTGCCATTGTCGCAATATCCATTTTCACAAGCAGGTCTTCAGGGAGATAACTCATTATATCTGTGGAAAATACCCTGTCAAGCATATTCTCAATATCCCGCCTTGACAGCATAGAAAATAAATATGCTGATGCCTCATACGGCCCAAGACTGCTCAGGAATTCCGGACTGTAGAGCGCCATTCTCCTTTCCTCATCAAAGACCGACATCCATCTTAGATATCTCTTTTCAGGAGGGAGTATAAGTCCATTTATAAACCTATTAAGTTTTGTAGAACCCACCGGGCGCACAGTTTTTATCAGATTTGTCCATACAGCCTTGATAGACCGCGGCAGTTTATCGTATATTGAGGTTATCTCCATACCCACGTAACGTTCATAACCGCCAAAGTTCTCATCCCCGCCGTCACCGTTTAACGCCACAGTTACATATTCCCTCGTCATCTTTGCAACATAGTACGTAGGGATTGCTGATGAGTCTGCAAACGGCTCGTTGTAGTGCCAGATGAGTTTTGGAAGAACCTCTATGGCATCAGGCTTGACTATAAATTCTTTATGCTCTGTATTAAAGTGCTTGGCTATTATCCTGGCAAACTTAAGTTCATTAAATGAGCCAACTTCAAACCCGATGGAGAATGTCTTTATCGGCTTTGCCCCTGTTCGTGCCATCATGGCGACAACAGCACTTGAATCTATGCCTCCGCTTAAAAAGGCGCCTATAGGGACGTCACTGATTAACCTCAATTTTGTTGATTCCTCTAATAACCGGATAGTTTCCTCACACGCCTCTTCCTCATCAATTTTCATCTTTGGCGTCCATGGTAACTCCCAGTATCTGTTGATAGTGACCTTTCCGTTTTCATAAATTAGATAGTGGGCTGGCGGGAGCTTGTTTATGCCTTTGAAGATTGTCCATGGCGATGGGACATACTGATATGTGAGGTATAGGTCTAATGCACAAGGTTCTATCTCCCTCTTTATGCACGGATGTTCAAGTATAGACTTTAGTTCGGATGCAAATATGAATTCATTATCCTGATATGCATAAACAAGGGGTTTTTTCCCGGCCCTGTCACGCGCCAGGAATAACCTCTTCTTCCTTTCATCCCATATAGCAAAGGCAAACATCCCGCGCAGTTCATTTAGACACTCTGCACCACGTTCTTCGTAAAGATGGATTATCACCTCTGTATCTGTATAGGTATAAAATTTATGGCCGTTTTGTTCCAGCCCTTTTCTCAAATCCTGAAAGTTGTATATTTCACCATTGAACACAATCCAGACAGTCTCATCTTCATTATGCATAGGCTGGTGTCCGCCTCCCAGGTCTATAATTGATAACCTCTTATGACCCAGTCCTATCCTTTTCTCCACGCCCTTATTTAAATATATTCCCTCATCATCAGGTCCTCTGTGTGTAAGAACCCTGCACATAGAGCGTAAGAGTTTCTCATCTATTGGTTTGGGTGATACTATCCCGCATATCCCGCACATAGTTTATTCGCAAACCTCTTGATATATCTGCAACGTCTCTTCTGCCATACGCGATATCGTAAATTCTTTTACTCGTTTTAATCCCTTATCTATCATAGACTGGCGCAGTTGTCCATCGGTTAAACATGATGCCATGGAATCAGCAATTTCTTCAGGGTTCAATGGATTGACTAAGATTCCTGCATCACCTATTATCTCAGTCCCGCTTGAATTATTAGCCCCTACTACCGGAGTCCCGCAAGACATCGCTTCAAGATAGGGAAAGCCAAATCCTTCATAGAATGATACGAGCACAAACAATTCCGCAGCATTATAAATTCCCACCAGGTCTTCCTCTTCCTGATACCCTATGAAATGAATCCGCTCCTTATTCTCAATTAGAGCGGTAAGGTCTTTGTTCTTAAGGTAATTACTCCCGATATCCTGCCTGGTTTTCCCCACTATTACCAGATGGTGAGGCAGTTGATATTTAGAAAGAAAGAGATTATATGCCCTTATCAGGCCGGGCAGATTCTTTCGCACCTGAAAAGAACCTACAAATAAAATAAACATTTGCGGCAGACCAAATCTTTCACGTATTGTCTGGACATCTTCCTTGTTCATGAGTCTGAAAACAGGGTCTACACCTGAATGGACAACCTTCACCTTCTCATCGGGAATCCTTAAATATTGTGCTATGTCTTTCTTGGAACTATGGCTAACCGTTACGATAAAATCGGATTTTGTCTTAATCTGATGAAAAAGAAACTTAAAATAACAGAGCATAGAAGGTGATGCCATTTTAAATTCAGGGTGCAGGACAGGACTTATGTCATGGAGCGTGACAACCGTCTTTTTTTTTCTATTAATCCAGACAGAACTTGCCGGAAAATGCATCACATCAATCCCATCAGCCGCCGCACTCCGAACTAATGAAAGGTTAACCCACACCTGAGAATGAAAACGCCTCTCAATAAAACGATATGTGAAGTTCTTTGCAGAGGGAAGTCCTTTAATCTCATGGTCAGTATAAAGTAAGTATTCATTCCGCTGGTCTATTTGCTCAAACCCCTTTAGTAAAAGGCGCAGGTACCTTTCAAACCCGCCTTCATTTTGTTCTAAGACTCTAACATCAATACCTATCCGCATTTTCTATTTCTCGCCGAGGAATCCTAATCTCCATTCGCTGAAACTTAATATTCTGAAATTAAATTTTTTACTCCACCTAATCACATCCGATTCATCTGAAAATTCAGTAAAAGAAGGTGCGTAGGTATCATATAAATTAATTAATCTATACCCTTTATCAGGATGATTGGGAATACCGGGTATCGTCAAAAACTTAAAAACCTTTCCAATGATCGGAAGATTCCTTAAAAAATAAACTTTATCTGATGCAAATATTTTTAATATAAATACAAGCAATTTATTTGGAACCCTCTTTGTAATGATATAAGTAAACTCAAGCACTAATGTCCTTAAAGTAAAACATAGCAATTCAATCAAGCCTTTTATGTTATGTTTATCATCACTTAACGGGATAGTTGGCCTGCTATATATCCATACAAGAAACCTTCTATTCTTCTTAGTAACCCTAACCAATTCTTCTATGCATTCCTCCAGATACCCGGATAAATGTATTGAACCAAGTGCCATACTTAAGTCAGTGCTTTCAGTCTTTATTGGTAAATATCTGGCATTTGCCTGCAAAAAAACAATATTATCCAATAAATGCGGCATTCTTTCTTTAAGTATTTTTTTTGCAATATCAACTCCTCTGGTCAGGTCTATCGCAAAAACTCTTTTGGCGCCCTTCTCCAATAACTTAACCGTATATTGGCCAACTCCGCAGCCAATATCAACTGCAGTACTCTTTTCATTACCTAAATGAACAAATGCCTCATTTTCATATTCATTATGCCTGAATACATTGTGTATTTTATATCCGATAGAATTTTCATCAAGTTGTTCATATGTATAGCCTTTCCCCCCGTCTAATACATGCCATTTATAATCCCACATTTTATTATACGTTGTCTTATCATTTCCAAAATATAATAGCCTCGGAATTTCATTAATAATAGGATATTCCAGATTACAATAAACGCATTTTAATACTGAATCTGTTAATAATCGCAAATCAGACTTGCATTTGGGACAACAGATTATGTTAAGGTCTTCTTTTTTAAACATTTTTCACCTCAATTTATACAATGGAGCGATAGATTTACTTTTTATGTACCAAGCCAATTTTAAAGCAAGATAATAACGTTCTCTGGAAAGTAATACAAAAGTACGTTCATCAATCTGGTTATTCCCGGAAAGATACGTCTCATCAGGAAGTGATTTTCCGGTCAGGTAGTGTAGATGCTCAAAGATTATATCATGAAGATAAAAAATTCTATCAAAACCAAACTTTTTAAGCCTTTTGAATATATCAAATATGTGGGACTCTATATGGAACCGGATGTAATTATCCGGACAAACGCCATCCATCATCTCACAAAATGTACGGGATAATATAGGAAATGTAGGGATTCTTTTCCCTTTATAAAGGTCGTTGCCGTAAAGAAGGACAATCCCGTCCGGGAATTTCTCAAAGGTCATGAGCACAGTCGTATCCCAATGCGGGGTTTGAAAAACCACGTCGTCATTCATTAAAAATACATACCTCCCGGTGCTTGCCTTATAACAAATATTAGTAATTGCCCCCATGGGTTTACTGGGTCCGGTTAGTTTAATTAAAGTAAGTGTATTATAAGAAATACTCCGGCTTTCTAAATCGTCTTCATCCGTATATAGTATAATCTCTAAATCCTGTGGATTATCTGTTGTTCTGGATATACTATCCAACAACCTGTATACTGATGATTGTCTATTTCGCGTAGGTAAAATTATAGAAATTTTTGCCATTTCACATCACTAAGATATTTTTTTCTTTTATCCCTAATGCTTTGAGCTTTCCTGCCTTTTCTTCTATATTAATGGCAGAAGAAATCAGGATTTTACCCTGGTAATCTTTTAAGTTCATATAATGGGATACCATGTACCCGGAAAATTTCAACCCTTCCGCATTATCATATATCCCTGCAATTCTTATACCGGTTTGTTTAGCAATTATAATGATGATTTTGGCAATATCACTTATCCCAAAGAGGGCTATTTCTTTTGTTTTATCCGGAATAAGATGGTTATAAAAAAAGTGCCAGCAATTTTCTATTGCTGCCTTGTTATAACGATAAATAAAATAATGGCGCCAATATGCCCACTTGAGTATTTTCCAAACCAATCTTATGAGTCTTGCTATTATAGAATTACTCCTTTTAACCCCGGCCGATTCTTCTTTCAGGTCTTTCTCCACATTTTTCTTAAGGAATTTCCCAAGGTTCAGGACAGGGTCATTCTTCTTGTCAATAACAGATAATGCCCTAAATAATACCGGTAATATCTTTAAATAGGCCAGAGGATAGTATCTAATATTGGACAGGGTGAACATCCTTCTATTCACTATATCGGACTCCCACCCTTTTAATATATCGTCTTTGGGAATTGCCTCGGAAAGGAGGTGATTCCTATCACATCCTTCTTCGGTCCTGAGCAGTCTTATGGCAGGATTTTCTGCCAATGGTTCTACCCTCTTTGTAATCAAACTATTCAATGAGGTTTTAGACATGCCCCTATCATGAGGTCCCAGGAAATTCTCTCTTCCTCCCTGCCCAGGATGCCATGTATGATAGAGCCACTCCTTTTGGTGCCACACCTCTCTCTTCCCATAATTTTTTAACCTAAATGTCATCTCATAGGGACCACAGATGTTCCCGAGATAATCGATGTGTTCGTCTGCTCCACCGATATTTATCAGGTCTTTTTTCAGGGCACTCATACACGCCCCATAATTTTTCTTATGCAAAGGGTCACTTTTATCCTCAAAGCCGACTGGCTTGCCATCCTGTATATTTATGCAGCCTTTTTCTTCAATTCTCTCTATCGTAGGATAACAAAAAGGATACAGAGTCTTATCTATACTTCTAACCTCATCCATATGTAGAACCATATTCTGTTCTTTATCAAAAGCATTAATAATTGATTCTACAAATGTCGGTTTGACGATGGCATCACTGTCACAGAAAGTAATAATCTCTCCGCTAGTAGCTATAATTCCCATATTGTACATTAGATGTTTGTGATAATGGATGTCCCTGGGCATTTCCACAATTATCCATGTGTCAAGAATGGGTCTACCTTCTTTTAAAGACTTTTCAATTTTTTCTTCCATACTTTTTGGGATCGCTTTGTAATATTCAATCCATATGATTTCATATCTATCTCTTGGAACGGTCTGATTATCAAGGTAATCAAATATATGAAAACTTTCACGAACTGACCAGTCAAGAAGGATTATGCTTACTAAAGGATTTTTATGTGAATTATTTTCAAATAATATTTTCATCTCTACTTTTGATATAGTTCCAAAAATTTTCCAATCGTATTAAGGACATACCCCATCTCTTCTAACCCTAAATCCTGATGCACGCCTATATGCAGGCCGTGTTTACCTGCATACTCGGCACATGGAAACTGCCCTGCTTTATAGCCTAAATATGCAAATCCGCTGCACTGGGTGGGCATGGAGGCAAAGAGCGTCCGGGTTTCTACACCATGCTTCTCAAGATAATTCGTGAATTCAGCGCGAGAGAAAAGCGCCCCTTCCTGTATAATAATGGGGATGGCGTGGGGGCCTATCTGCTCTCCATCATCCTCCTTTATAGTCTTAAGATAGGGTCTGAATCGTTTGAATCTATCAAGAACGTAGAGGAGGTTGCGCCGCCGCTTGTCTAATATTTCCTTGTAAATCTCAATGTTGCCCAGACCAATAGCAGCCTCAAGTTCGTTCATTTTACTGGAATAGCCAATACGTTCAAATATAAATCTGATGTCCTCTCCATTATCTCCCTGGAATCTCTTCTGGCAGTATTTAGACGCCAGATTCAGGCTGCACTCCCTGCACTTACAGGCGCGCCCGTGGGAACGAAGCGAGCGAAGAATCTCAGCATAGTCTTCATTATTTGTGACAACAATCCCACCCTCACCAGTAGTTATGATGTGTGCCACGTATAGGCTGAATGCCCCCATATCTGCCAATGTGCCAGCCGGCCTTCCCTTGTAGAAAGCCCCATGTGCCTCTGCTGCATCTTCTATTACGTGTAATTTGTGTCTTTTGGCTATATCCATAATCTCATCCATCTTCGCCGGCTTGCCCATAATGTGAACAGGCATGATTGCTCTCGTTTTTTTAGTGATAACAATCTCAATCCGGCTTGGGTCTATGTTAAGCGTATCACGTTCTATGTCAACGAAGACAGGGATAAAGCCTGCATTCAGGACGGCATTGCCTGTCGCAACGAATGACAGTGCCGGGATGATTACCTCATCGCCACGTTTTGCACCATAGTCATATAACACGGCAAGCGCCAGGGTATCTGCATCAGAGCCGCTGCTTACGGCAACGGCCTCTTTGACACCGAGTAAGGCAGCAAACTTCTCTTCAAAACTGCGGACATGTTTCCCGCATGAAACCCGCTTAGTTTCAAGAATATTTCTGATTAACTCCTTTGACCTTTCAGGAATAGAGATTGTTCCAAAAGGGACTGTTATTCTATTTGTCATTTTAGCACCTTTGTAAAATTGGTCATTTGACGACAGGAGCCGGCATATCGCCAAGAGTTATATTAAAGACGCACCAAAAATCTTTTTTACAATATATTTCATCACCCTAAAAAGCATTATAAATACACTAATGACTCCTGATTTTTTCAACATCGGTATTATTCTCCATGGTGCCAGATATATACTGACAAATGCATCGTTTTGTATTCTGATAAGATCAGCAGGAGACAGATTATTAACCGACATAACGGCAGAACCATAGCGCCGGAACTTTGAAAAATCTTCTGTCATTAACTTTAATCCGTATTTCCCCATTTTTGCCATTTCAAAAAGTTCAGTCCCGGGATATGGCATAGCGATGCTGCAATTAGCCTGGTGAATTTCACGGGCATTTCTTAAATAAGACAGCGTTTTCTTTATCGTCTCAACCGTTTCTCCCGGCATGCCTATCATGACTGAGTTTAAGGTTTCTATGCCATATTTATTTGTTAGTCTATTGGCTATTGAATAACTTTCAAGGGGCACTTCTTTGCGCATAATTTCCCGCATCTTTGCATCAACTGTTTCAAGCCCAAAAGAAATCCTTATCAATCCCGTCTCAGCCATCCTTGAAATAAGTTCTTCGTCAATAAGATTTGCACGGGTGCTCCCTTCAAAAGTAATCTTTATCTTTTCTTTATTAATCATATCACATAATTGTAATATATAGTTCTTATCAAGTGTTAACGTATCATCTAAAAAAATAAAATGCTTAATATTGAATTTTGAAATAACAGAATTAATCTCATCTACAACCAATCCGGGAGACCGCTTTTTTACCCGATTACCAAACACCTTTGTACTGCAAAATATGCACTGAAAAGGACACCCCCTTGTTGTCATGATAGTGGCGAAGGTCTTAATGCCCTGCAAAGTCCCAATTTTGTATTTGTTCGTCCTTAATAGATGCCTTGCCGGAAATGGTATAGAGTCAACGTCATAAATGGTGTCAGAATTACCGGTAAATTTAATTTCACTTCCATTTCTAAAAATGACGCCTTTGATAGAAGAAATATCTTTGCCGTTTCCGTATCGCTCCAGAAATAACGGCCAGGACACTTCTGACTCCCCGATGAAGGCATAGTCAAAAAACGGGCCAAAAGCCTGTTCCTTCAGAACGGTTATGTGAGGTCCGCCAATTATTACAGGTGTTTTACTAATCCTTTGTTTAAGCCCTGCTGCAAGCTCACTTGCAATATGATAAAAAGGTGTTGTTGCAGTTATACCGATAATATCCGGTTTAAACACTGCCGCTTGTTCTATCATTTTCTTTAAAGGCACATCCTCTGCCTCTCCGTCAATTATTTTTACTTCATGCCCCTTATTTTCTGCTATCGCCGCCAGATATGCCAAATTCAAAGGGGGCCAGGTAGATGCCTTTTTTGCAAAGCGAGAGATTATCCCATACTCGCCTGTCCATTTTGGAAATAACAGCATAACCTTCATCTAAGTCCCTCCTTTAGGAACCAATCGTAAGTCACTGAGAGGGAAGTTCGTAACGGCGTTTTAGGCCGCCATCCCATCCGGAAGAGCCTGCTTGAATCCAGAATCTTTGCAGGCATACCATCAGGCTTTTCCCTGTTGAAAAATAACCCACCTTCATAACCTACGACTTCCTTGACAATCTCTGCAAGTTCTTTTATAGACAAATTAGAACCTCTGCCAATATTGATTGGCTCTGAGTCATTATATCTATTCATAATAAAGATACATGCATCAGCCAGGTCGTCAGAAAATATAAAATCCCGCTGTGGTATGCCAGTCCCCCATACCTCAACCGTTTCACTGCCTTTCCCTTTTGCTTCATGTATCTTCCTGATAAGTGCTGCTACTACGTGTGAATTCTCAGCACTAAAGTCATCACCAGGCCCAAAGGCATCAGCAGGTATTCCACTGATAAAGTCTACCCCATACTGCTTGCGGTATGCCTCGCACAATTTAATACCGGCTATTTTGGCGATTGCGTAGGATTCGCTTGTGGGTTCAAGCGGGCCGCTGAACAGCGATTCCGTCCGCATCGGCTGAGGACAGCATTTCGGATAACTGCAGGAACTTGCAAGATAAAGCAGCCTCTTCACCCTATGGCGCCAGGCATTGTGAATTATGCTGCACTCTACCAGAAGGTTGTCAATCATCAATTCGGCAGGATATTTCTGATTGGCCATGATTCCACCTGACTTCCCAGCTGCAAGAAAGACGTAATCAGGATTGAACCGTCCAAAGAATTTGTCCACCTGGGCAGCATCGGTCAGTTCAGGTCCTTCTCCTTCGCTATCAATAATTTTTGTATATCCCTGCCGTCCTAATTCTCGCAGGATGGCCGAACCTATCAGG
The DNA here is from genome assembly GCA_964449965.1 of uncultured Planctomycetia bacterium. Classification (GTDB taxonomy): domain Bacteria; phylum Omnitrophota; class Gorgyraeia; order CAYVEO01; family CAYVEO01; genus CAYVEO01. The sequence goes on along the minus strand of CAYVEO010000019.1, from coordinate 21,369 downwards.
GTATTTCCGTCCGCAACATATATCCTTGCGTCTTTATCCATGGACTTTACCATTCCAGTTCACAATCTCTTTTGCTGCTGATACAATCTCCTGCATACCCGGATAGAACGCCTCTTCCAGGGTATAACCTGCAGGTGTTGGCACATCCGGACTTGCCACTCGCCGGATTGGTGCCTTAAGATATTCAAATCCCTTCTCTGCCACCAGTGCAGAAATCTCTGCACATATACCGCCGGTCTTCCACCCGGTATCTGCCACAATAATACGGCCTGTCTTTTTAACAGAAGTTAAAATTATATCTTCATCTAACGGATGAAGGGTCCGCAGGTCAATCACCTCTGAGTCAATGCCATGTTTCGCCAACTCTTCACCTGCCTTGTAAGCCTCGGTTGCCATATAGGATACAGCAACTATTGTAACATCTCTTCCTGTTCTTCGGACTACACCCTTACCTAAAGGAATCCGGTATAGACCTTCAGTGACTATGCCCTTGTTTCTAAAATTATAACGATGTTCAATGATAATAACCGGATTGTCATCTGCAATCGCCGAGAGCATCAGCCCTTTGGCATCGTAACAGGTGCTGGGCATTACAAGTTTAAGCCCGGGGATATGCATGAACAATCCCTGGAGAGCCTGAGAGTGTTGTGCCGCAGAACCCCAGCCGCGCCCGATGCATGACCAGATGACAAGGGGCACGTGGACCGCACCACCAAACATATAATGCCATTTGGCAGCATGATTGACCAGCTGGTCCATCGCTAACAATAGAAAGTCAGGGCGATTGTGAAAAAATACCGGCCGCATCCCCCCAATCGCTGAACCAATTGCAATACCTGTCAACCCGTTCTCTGCAAGCGGCGTATCAAATACACGTTCCCTGCCATATTTTTTATGGAGATTCAACGTCGCACCAAACATGCCTCCCGTATCATCCACGCCCTCTCCCATAATAAAGACGTTAGGGTCTAATGCCAGGGAGAGGTCCAATGCCTCCCTGATGGATTCAGGATATGAAAGGCGCCGCTTACTCCCGCCTTCTTCAATGTAAAAATCCGGTTCATCTACTGTAACTTTTATCTTAGACCATGGCATAGATTACTCCTTATATAGATAGAGTCCTAAGTCCCCTTTTGCAGGTAGAGGGCTTTCCTGTGCAAAACGGAAAGCATCATCTATCTCATCATTTATTTCTCTTTCCATCTCAGCAAGTTCTTTTTCATCAGCTACTCGCTCGCTCAGAATCCATCTATGGAAAGTATTAACCGGACACTTAGCTTCCCAGTATGCGAGTTCCTCTTTTGTTCGGTACTCTAAATTGGCATCGGGGCCGGCACCTGCATGACCCCGCATTCGGTAGGTCTTGCATTCTATAAAGGATGGTCCTTCGCCGTTACGCGCCCGGGTAACAGCCGTCTTTGCAGCCTCATAGACTTCTATCACAGAATTTCCATCTACCATTCTGGTGTACATTTTCTCATGAGGAATGGAATGAAAAATGACGTCTCCTGCCTGACGTGCAGATACACGTGAACATACAGAAAACTGATTATTTTCATATACGAATACTACCGGGAGCCGCTTAAGGACAGCAAAATTCACACTTTCATACAGCACACCTTCATCAACAGCACCATCGCTGAAAAAGATGGCACTCACACGGTTCTCTCTCTTCATCTGAATGGCAAGCGCCAGTCCTGTGCCGATAGGGATACAACCTCCAACAATAGAAGAACTTCCGACGTGTCCCACTGAGACATCCACCAGATGCATTGAACCTCCGCGCCCCTTAGAACAGCCGGTCTCCCTGCAGTAGAGTTCAGCAATCATCCTCTTCATCTCACCGCCCTTCGCCAGGTAGTGGCCATGGCCGCGGTGATTACTATTTATATAATCGTCTTTATTTAGATTTGCACATACACCCACTGCAACCGCCTCCTGTCCGATACACAGGTGTATCGGCGTCTTCATCTCGTCTAAGTGATACAGGGACTCTATGCGCAGCTGCACCTTTCTAATCCTGAGCATGTCACGATACAGCCGCAATAATATTTCTCTTGATAAATTCATGCATCCTCCATCTGGTTAGCACGGATTTTCTCCTCGTCAGAATAATCCTCTTCCTGGTCAAAAAATATAATCTGACTCCCTGAGAATTCAAACTTGAACGGGACATATATCAGTTTGCTGAGTCTCTCCCTGACCCTATCCTGGCAGGAAGGATGAACAAATAGCAGCATGAAACCGCCGCCGCCAGCCCCGATTAGTTTACCGCCGATTGCACCTGCTGATATAGCCGCATTGTACATATCCCCAATGTGAGAATTTGAGATGTTTGGGCTTAAACTCTGTTTTGCCTGCCAGCCCTCATGCAGTAATCTGCCGAATCCGGAAATATCCTCTCCGCTATTTAAAATAGAGATGCCTTCTTCCACCATATTATACATGGCAAACATTTCTTTTCTCTTACTCTCAAGGTTCTGGACATAGCTCTGGGCAATGTCTGACGCAGTGCGTTTGACCCCTGTAAAGAAAAGCATAAGATGGGAATTTAGTTCTCTCGTGCGTTCCTGTGTCAGGGTCATCGGTTTTACAGTAAATTCACCGTTTGTATGAAAGGTAATATGATTGAAACCGCCATAAGCAGACAATACCTGGTCCTGTGACCCTACGGTTTCCTTGAGACGGTTCTGCTCTATATCTATACCATCCATAGCCAACTGATGCTTGCTCGGGATATGCCCTTTTAAGGCACACAAGGCATGCAGAAATCCAACAGTAAAGGCGGAACTTGAACCCAATCCGCTCCTGGCAGGCAGGTCGCCATCGTGATGAACCTCTACCCCGCGTTCTATACCCAGATACCGCAGGACCTCCCGGACAGCCGGATGGCTGATTTCATCAATTCTTTGACAGTCCTCAATCTTAGAATAGACTACGCGTATTCTATGGTCAAAAAATGGCGGAAGGTAACGGCATGAGATGTAACAGTATTTGTTGATTGTAGTAGCCAGTACCGCACCACCGTGTGTGCGATGCCACGCCGGATAGTCCGTCCCACCGCCAAAGAAGGAAATACGAAAAGGTGTTCTGCTGATAATCATGGAAACCTCCTATGCATTCTTAAAGACCCCGCGGCCAAGCATTCTATACCCCTTGATTAACTCACTTATGCCATCATCAATAGAGCGCCGGGCTTCAAACCCTGCTCCTCGCAGCCTCTGGTTAGACACTATGTAGTTTCGTTTATCCGGGTCACTGCCCACTTCGGAGAAGTGGATATAGAAATCAGGAACGTATTCCTTTATCTTGAGTGCCAGTTCCTCCTTGGACAGATTGGCAGTGTCCAGCCCTGCGTTGTATGAGTGCCCTGCCATCTTCTGAGAATTTTCTATGCAGTGGATAAAACAATCTGACACGTCCCTGATATGGATGTAATTACGCTTAAAGTCCTTTTCAAAGATTACGATATAACCATCCGTGACTGCAGCATAAACAAAATAGTTTACCAACAGGTCAAGCCGCATCCTGGGTGAAACGCCAAAGACTGTAGCCAGACGCAGACTGATAACGTTAGGACTCTCCAGTAACTCTGCCTCTGCCTGCACCTTTGTCTTTCCATATAGAGAGATTGGGTTGAGCGGCGTATCCTCACTGCAGTAAATATCGCCTGACTTCGTCCCATAGCCGCTATTTGTCGTAGGGAAAATCACTAACTGCTGTGGACTGCGAAGACGATTCAGCATCTGTATCGCCTCAAGATTTACTGACCTGGCAAGCCATTGGTCCCGCTCACATGCAGGGGCGCCGACAACTGCAGCAAGAGGCATCAGGACGTCTGCCTTTTTCATAAGGCGGCGTATTAAGCCTTCATCGCGCACGTCCCCGAAGACAAAGTCAAAGGATGGACTGCTGCAGAGATGTAAGAGGGGGTATTGTCCATACATCAGGTTATCAATCACAGTAACATGGTATCCTTTGTTAATCAGGTGTTCACATAATATAGAACCCAAATAACCTGCCCCGCCAGTCACAAGAACATTAGTCATTATCATCCCTCACTTTCATATTACAGAACCATCTTGCGTAGTAATGAAACAGAGCCTAACTTTGATACAACCTGGAGCATCCCCTGCGCCATATTATGCAGTTCTTTTACCTTCTTTATCCGCTCCTTATATGCCTTCAGGGTTTGTTTATCCTGTTCACTCAATGAACTGTTAGATTCTTCCAGTAGTTTTTCAACCCTCGTAATAGCCTCCCATGTTTCTGACAGGCGGCGATGCAGACCCTCCTTCAGACGGCTGCTCACCACTTTAAACACGTCTAACTCTGCCTCATAAAAATCCTTTCTGCTGCCCTTGACCCAGACCTTCTTTACCGCGCCCCATTTCTCTAATTCCCTTATATTTACGCTTGCATTACCCTTACTTATCTTCAAGGTTTCCACCATATCGTCTAAAGAAAGGGGACGCCCGCTTATGTAAAGCATAGCATAGAGCTGGCCTGCCAGCCTGGAAAGGCCTAAACTTGCACTTAACTGCCCGATACTTTCCACAAAATTATCACGAACCAGGTCTAATTGAGATTCAGCCTTTTTTGTCTTACCCTCTATCTGCTCCAGTGTTACCATAATTCCTCCATCACTTGCTTTTATATAGTTCTAATATTCTAAACAAATTATATATTCGTAAAAACATTTTGTTAACGGAAATACCAGAAAATGTTGTTTAGGACAATAAAATGTTTTCCTCTTTTATCCCCAATCTCTTAAGTCTTTCCATTCTCTCTTCTATATTTATAGAGGTAGAGATTAGGATTTTACCATTATGGTCCTTTAAGTTGGCATAATGTGCTACCTTATACCCCCCAAAAGTTAACCCATCCACGTTATCGTATATTCCTGCAATTTTTATCCCGGTTTGTTTCGCAAGTATAAGAACAATTTTAGCAATGTCACTCATCCCAAAGAGGGCAAGTTCTGTTGTGCCATCCGGGATAAGACGGTTATAAAAAAGGTGCCAGCAGTTTTCTATAATTACCTTGTCATAACGATAAATCAAACAGATACGCCAATATATGTGTCTTATAATTTTCAGAATCAATACAAAGAGTCTAATTAGTATGAATCTGTTTTCTTTAGTCTCATTTGATTTTCCAATCAAGGTTCTCCCTGCTGTAAAAATTGAGTTATTAACAATATGAAATTCAAATAAAGAAAGTAGTTGGGTAAGTAATGCCTTTAAAAATATTGGAAATATCCTCATATATGTAAAAGGGTAATGTCTAAAGTTGGCGAGGGTAAACAATCTCTTTTCCATCCTTTTATGTCTTACCCCCTATCTGCCCCGGTGTTACCATAATTCCTCCATTACATCAGCCTTCCTCAAAAGATTGTTGTAGGATGCAGACACCTTCTCTAAACGCTGGGATATCCCAGCCAGAGCGGAAGGGCCTGGATTCAATAATTGTAAAGGGACAAACGTGTTCCCATGTATCAGCCCTAATCGTTCCAGTCATTACGCTCAATGAAATAGTATATCTCCCACTGGTAAGAATAAGCGGTCCGATTTCAATCCTTAACCTTTTTATATCTTTATTGAAATAAACATTATGATACGCCCCTGACGCACCTACAGAGACGAGTTGTCCTAACTCATTATAGATATAGAATTCTGCACTATAATCGCCTGACACTGGATTGCCAAGAAATTCAACAATTAAATTCAATCTATCATTATATCTAAATATATTAGTATGTTCACCTTTTTCATTTAGCATTTCAACTCTGCTGAAGTAAAAAGCCGAATTCTTAACCTCTGCACTACTCCTTTCCACAATATAATAAGAAGAATCGCTAAAACGCTTCATCTGAGCGTCTGTATAATCCCTTACAACCTTCTTGGCAGTTTCTCTTTCCACTATTTGACCATTATCTAACCAGATAGCACTCTCGCAGAGATTGCTGATCGCTCCCATATTATGGCTTACAAAAAGCACAGTTAGCCCTTTTTTCGCAACATCCCCCATCTTCCCAAGGCACTTCTTCTGGAATGCCATGTCACCTACTGCCAGTACCTCATCCACCAGTAGAATCTCCGGCTCAAGATGAGCAGCCACTGCAAAACCCAGCCTGACAGACATCCCGCTTGAAAAATGTTTGACCGGGGTATCAATAAATCTTTCTATCTCTGAAAAGGCGACGATTTCGTCAAACCTGCGTTTGATTTCAGTCCGCTTCATCCCAAGTATAACGCCACTGAGATAGATATTCTCTCGCCCTGTAAGCTCAGGATGAAAACCAGTTCCTACTTCCAATAAGGAACCTACCCGTCCGTAGATTTCAGCATATCCCTCAGTAGGCTCAGTTATGCGGGAAAGAACCCTGAGTAATGTCGTCTTGCCTACACCATTACGGCCAATAATGCCGAGAACCTCACCCTGTTTAACTTCAAAAGAGACGCCTTTAAGTGCCCAGATAGTTTCACCTTTGTTTAGACTTGCACCATCTCCCGACTTAAGGATATTTCCCATTCTATAGGTTGCCACCCTGCACCAACTGGTAATTGTGTCTCTTAAGGTATGATAGGGATATCGGTTCTCACCGATGTGATAAAGTTTGCTTAGATCTTTAACTCTGATAGCTACATTATTTTTCATATTTAAATAACATCCGCAAAGATACTTTCCATACGACGGAAATAAAATAAACCAGAAATTAACAATAATACAACTATACTTATAGAGACAAGAGATATTGACCATTGGTATTGGCCAGTTCTAAATATTGCCCAGCGAAAGCCTTCCACTACCCCTGTCATAGGATTAGCAGCATATAAAAGGCGCCATCTCTCAGGCACAAGACTCGCGGGATAGACTATAGGCGTCAGGAAAAACCATATCTGTATAAGAAACGTAATGGTATAACGCACATCACGGTAAAGGACGTTTAATGCCGATAACCACAATCCGGCTCCTAATGCAGTGAGAACAGCCATTAAGACGAATAATGGCAAAAACAATACTGCAGGCGTTATGGAAATTTCATAATAAAAAAGCAAACCCAATAAGATTACAAAAGAGATACAGAAATCTAATAGACCTCCCAATACTGCAGAGATAGGAACTGCCAATCTGGGGAAATAAACCTTGGTTATAATACGTTGATTTTCTACCAGGCTATTGCCAGATTGATTCAATGATTGGGAAAATAGCTGCCATGGCAATAAGGCAGAATAGACAAAGACAGGATATGGCATCCCCTCTGAAGATATCTTTGCAAATCTTCCGAAAAAGATACTGAAAACAACCATGCTCAAAAAGGGTTGTATAACTGCCCAGGCAGCTCCCAGGACAGTCTGTTTATAACGCACCTTGATGTCTCGCCAGGTCAAAAAATAAATAAGGTCCCGATATTTCCAGAGATTGGCTAAATCCAAGACACACCAACCTCTTGTTGGACGAATAGTAATATAGGGATTTCTATCCATAAGTCACCCCTCACTATATTTTATTTGCTTATGAACAAATTCTTTAATAAAGATATAACCTATTGAACCTAATATAAGTAAACCCGATAAAATAGCACAAGAAATCGATGCATAGTAAATAATATTCCCGAATTTAAAGACTACTTCCGACGTACCATAAGGAATCATAACGGATTTATAACCGATATTAGATTTTATTATAACCGCTTTCTTTCCATTTACGTAAGCATTCCAGTGGGGATGATACGCATCTGAATAATATAAAAAGCAATGCTCTTCAGGAGAACCATTCAGGGACACTTTTACCTCAAGCACATTGAATGAAAATCTTTCAATCTGAATATCTGCATTGATTCGCTCATTTTGATTTAAAAAACCGGCATGATTCTGCTCGTGTATTAAATATGGATATAAACTCTTTTTTTTATCCTTAATATCCTCGGCGGTTGTAAAAAGCATGTCCCCGGTAAAATCCTTTCTACCAAAAATCCTCCCTATTTCTGTTTCATTCTCTACTATATTAAGATAAGAGAAAACCCCTATTTTAGGATAGCCAACAGCAGAATATTTCTCATATGCCCTGTTGCTATTAGGAAATTCTCTCATTATACCAAAATATTTCTTTATAGACTTAAGCATAAAGTCCTGCTGGTACGTAGTGACAGCCGAATCCGTAAAGAAAAATGACTCTATGGTATTATACGTTGCATATCCCCTTATTACCCTGTCGTTAAAGGGGTAAAATAGTTTCATTCTTTCATTATCTTTTAAATACAACTTTGTATTAAGCAACCTTGTTCTTAAAAAATCATATTTGCAGGGTTTAAAAAGTCCTATTACGGGCGCGGAAACCCTTGGCATCCTGGCAGCAATTAGGGAATATTTGTACGAAAAGAAATCAATTACCATCAGTGCCAATAGCAAATTTATAAGATATTCCTTTTTAATTTTTGTTTTATACATTGACCAGAACAAAGCCATGTTGCCAATTAATACTATGGAGATCAATACAGGTATGGACATTATCCCTGTTTCAGTCATATGCCAGAAATATCCTGCGTTTATCGGGTACGGTTTAACTATAAATAAGAAACTGAGCGATATTAAATAGATTAAGATAAAATAAACCAATCGTTTATCTGTCTTTATTCGCTCTAAAAATATTTCAAACCCGAATCCGGCATACAATACTATAAATAGCTTAAAGACAGTTGCCGTTAAGCCAATGTGTCTGAATATCTTTCCGAGAGGAAAGAGATAGTAAAAAAATACGGAAACAAATGACCCGATACTAAAAAGAAATAGGACTAAAGAAACCCCGCCCACAGCAAAGGATATCTTTTTTCTCGACTTTAGCAGTGCAGTCATAACTAAAGGAACCAGAAGAAATCCTGCATATAAATTTATGTCTATTGAATTGCCGTATTTTATAATCATCTCTCTGTATTTACCTAATCCTATAGAGCCGCCATGGTTTAAAAATACTTTCAGGCTGGTTTCCCCTGAACTGGTTCTCCCGCTGCGCATGAATACAATTTCATCGGCGCCATATTTAATGTAATAAAAACTTGCGGCTATTATTGATATCAAAATCAAAAGGGCTGCAAGTTTTACGGGTTTCATATTTTTCCGGAAGAACGATTTTGCATTATTTAACTCTACAGGTATTATGAATAATAGATAGAGCATTATTACAAACGAAATGAAGATACCGCAATATATGAAATTCCCGTATACCGTTAAAGTAAAAAATACTATTGAAAATATAAGATACCTGAACAGTCTTGTTATTAAACACTTATGGATACAATACAGCATAATTGGTATAAAATAATACAGGTGAAAATTCCACCATATCTGGGGATACCAGATGTTCGTCCCAAGTAAGGTAATAGAGACAAAGAATATTGTTCTTATATCTTTATAATACAATGATGAAAGTAATATAATCCCTAATAGAAAAAAGAGCTCTTCAAACCACAAATCAAAATAAAATAGATATAGATAATTAACGTTTTTTAAAAATAATCCCAACAAATTAAAGATCGGAGAAAGCATGTTAATCTGAGGGGTAAAATGATAATTACCTACACTCCCCTGAGATACAAAAGGAAACCATAAAGGGATATAATGTCCTTGTGCAATTTCATTAAAATAAACATATTGCTGCTGTAAATATTGAAACGTATCATGGGCAAATGGGACCCTATGCTGGAATACCATGAAACCGTAAAGAGATGAAAAAATCACACCGACTATAATAAAAATCTTCAATTTACTATTGATAAACATTACCTGCGTCCTCATTCTCTAATAATTTTCTCTTAAGCGGTGTATTTATTATCCTCATTATGTGTTCTCTGGTATCCGCTCCAAATTTATTTTCAATCATATTGAGATATTCTATTCTACCATGATATTTAATAAACGCCTCATCGCGAAATCTAAGCACGTCTTTAGGGGCAAGATACCTTGTGCCTGCCGGTATGCATTCATAGCCATATAATGAGTAAACCTTCCATGATGTTGGTTCTTTAATATTTTTGTAAGGCTCTGTCCCGGGATATGCAAAGACAGGATACATATTTGCCCATTCAAAGTTATACTTTACCAAAAAATCATAGGTTCGCTCCATTGAATCAAGGTCTTCCTCCCATAACCCGAACATTACATCAGCACAAATGTATACACCTTCATCCTGTGTCATCTTTATTACCTCGTCAACAATATCACGGGTAGCACCTTTCTTTATGTCTTCCAGTATTCCGGGCGTAGCCGATTCAAAACCATAAGATATCCAGTTCATCCCCACTTTCTTCAGCCTTTTAAGCAAGTGTCTGTTTATGGTATCCACCCTGGAATACGACCACATATTCAAATCATATCCCTTCTCCTCTAATTTGTCGCAGAATTCTTCAATCCTTTTAGGTTGAGTAACAAAAAGCTCATCCAGCACCTTTAAGTGTTGGACATTATATTTTTCCACCAGGATACTTATCTCATTAATCACGCTGTCAATGCTTCTAAAACGCTGTATTCTCTTCCCAAACAGATTATTAATGCAGCAGAAGGTGCATTTAAACGGGCATCCGAAGCTTGTCCAGATAATCGCATAGGGCGTTCTATTGTTCATATCCCCGAAACAATGCCAGTTATGCGCCCTGTATCGGGATGGCTTCATTGTTTCCCAATCAACCATAGGTAACGTGTCCAGGTCTTTGATTAGCAAGGCATCCATGTTTTGTATATATCTTCCTGTATCGTCTAAATAAGAAAGACCTGCTATCTTTTCTATCCTGCCATTGCCGCGCAAGGCGTTAAATAATTCCACTATCGTTTCATATCCTTCCCCCCTCACGACGAAATCCGTATCCGTTTCCATTATCGTCCTTTCAGGCAGGATTGTGGGATGCGGTCCCCATATAAAAGATTTTACTTTAGAACCTATCTTGTTAAATCTCTGGAAAAAATCAATAATCCCTGACATAGTCATCGTTGATGATGACGGATTGGCTCCGGTACATATAATACCAAAAAGCAGCGGTTCTTTATCTTCTATTATGTCAATTAACCCATCTATAGATATCCCGTCAACATCAGATTCAACTATCTCAACATCTATACCCTTTGACTTTATATATGCGGCAAGTAGCCCCATCTGAACGTTTGGTGCGACAGCGGAAAATTCGTCAGCCGTATTGGAATAAAGTTCTTTCTTGGAATTTACGGTTGCTAATATCATTTTATTTTTCATCTTATACTCCTGTAACTGCGATAAAAAAGTCTCCTTCTAAGATATCTTGCAAGAGCCAGCTCAGGGGCAAAGTTATACCATTTTCTTCTTAGTTTGAACCGTTCAAATCCGCTAATCGGGACAAAGATTGATTTCAAAATGAACCGCATAAAATCACTCTCTACCCCGCCTATGGCATTCCGGGCACTATTAGCAAGTATGCTCATATAAGTCAAATTCCCTATCTTTTTCCTATCGGAATAACCAAACCACGGTATCTTTCTTCCTTCAATATCATATTCATCAGAAAGCCAGTCAATCCAGCCCTCCATGGTTTGCGGGGGAGTGAGTCCCATCTTTAAAGCCAGATCATATAAAGGGGTTTGCGGTAAAGCGGTATAAGCGCCTATAGTCTCAAATTGGGCATAAGGATTGTCCTTTTTTAGCCGGATAAAAAGATCTATAGTCTGATTTATCTCGTCAAACGTCTCTGTCGGCAAGCCAACCATTAGAGCAAAGACCGGGATTATGCCGCACCTTTTTGCCTTTAAATTGGCTTTTATCGTATCATCCCTGCCAATGCCTTTTTTCATTAATTTTAAAATTCTATCGGAACCGGATTCAGCGCCGAATTTCAAGGTATCGGCTCCGCTTCTCTTCAACATGGCAATCTGTTCATCGGTAGATTTGTTAAAAACGTCTATGCGCGTCCCTGACGTATACCATCTTATTTTAAAACCTGACCCTATTATTCCCTCGCATATCTTATATGCCCTGTTTCTGTCTATATAGAATTCATCATCCCTTATCCATATACCATCAAGGTTGAACCTCTGGACAGGTTCAATAATTCTCCCCAGGGATTTTTCAACTGACATTGCCCTCCAGTTTCTCTGCCTTAAAGCAGCACTGGAACAAAATCCGCATTGAAAAGGGCATCCCCTGCTCGTTTGTCCGATATCAAGACTTCTTTTAGTCCTTTTAATGTAAAAATCCCTGTGGATGTAACTATTAACGTCAATCAGTTCCCATGGCACAGGCAGAAGTGTCTCTACATCAAGTAAAGGACGGGGAGGCGTAACTACTGTCTGATTACCGTTTTTAAAGGCAATGCCTTTTATATGATTCAATGGGGCATTTGCCTGATAAGCATCTACCATTTCCATAAAAGTTATATCCCCTTCCCCAATACATACCGCATCAACGTATTCACTTTGCAACGTTTGTTCCGGAAGAGTAGAAGGATGTGGTCCTCCCCAGACTATGGGAATTTTACCATTGGTTAATTCTCTGACTGCTTTTGCTATTTCAATGCCAAAATAAATCTGGGTGCCGGTCATAGAAGAAATCCCGACACAAATAGGTTTTTTCTGCAAATAGTAAATCAGGTGACTATGCCAATCCGGGTCAGTCCTCTGGTCTATGATCTTTACCTTATACCCTTTTTTATGAAGAGGTGCGGCAATCGCCAGGACAGAATGAGGGGGAGCGACTGTTGCTCCAAAATCCACACCAGTCTTTGGGTAAATCAGGACCACGTCTATGTCTTCCACTTTAGTCCTTTCTTTTTCGGGGACAGTCCCGACGTTACGTCGGGACTGTCTCCTGTCTGTTCTCCCTATACCATTTAAGCGTCTTTTTTATCCCTTCTTTCAAATCAGTCTTCGCCTTGAAACCTAAGACAGTTTCTGCCCTGGTAGTATCCACCAACCTTATGGGAATTGTTACCGGTTTTAACGGATTAAAAACAATCTTTGCTCCGGTATAATTGTCAGCCTCAAGAATCATCTGGAGAATCTCTTTGATACTATACCCTTTGCCAAGACCGATATTGACGGGATTATAGGTATTGATCTTTTCCATCGCCGAAAGCATAGCATCAACAAAATCACCGACATAAATTAAGTCTCTTATATCGTCCCCTGTGCCCCAGACCTCTACCGGGTTGTGTCTTTCTACGACTCTTCTGATTAATGCCGCGAAAACATGCGAGGTCTCAAATTCAAAATCGTCGTGTTCACCGTAAATATTCGTGGGCCTTAGAACGACCGTTGTCATAGGCTCTTTAATCTTTTCCGAATACATGCGGCAGAGGATTTCAGTGTATCTTTTCATCCATCCTACGCAGAAATATTTATCGTCAGGGTCATCTTTCATCATTTCTTCTTCCAGAACCCTTCTTTTCCCGGAAGGCGGATACCCGGTTGAACTGCTAATCCATAAAATTTTTTTGACTTTTGCAAAATAGGCTGCCTCCAGCATCTGGGAATTTATGAGGATATTCGGGGTAACGTGCGACAGTGGATTATTTTCAAGGACAGCCGCACCCTGGGTATTTGCAGCACATAAAAAGACATAGTCCATATTATCCACTGCATTTTTACAGTCCTCCATTCTGGTCAGGTCACACCTCTTGTATTTAATCCTGCCGTCAATCAGAACCGGCTCTTTTCTGTGGATAGTCGCCGTAATATCTGCATCCATGGAAAGGAGTCTTTTTATCAGATTTACCCCGACAAAACCTGTCCCACCGGCTACCAGAACCTTTTTTCCTGCAAAGAAATTATTCATTCCTGAACAACTCTCCTATAATCATTGACAGTTCCTGAACACCGTTTGCAAATGGCTTCATTTTCCGTTTTCCGCCTATCCTTGGTGGTTCATCCGCAGGAATATCTGCAACCTTCAATTTCTTTTTGGCGCATCTAATGCACATCTGGGTCCCCCATGCAGGACTTCTTGTCTTTATGCCCAGTTTTTCAACTATTTCCTTTTTAAAGATACGATACATTACTAATGTATCTGTATATTTAGCCCTGAATAACAGGTTTGTCAACGTGGTAAACATCCAATTCCCAAAGGCTGTAATAATATCGTCATCATAACTTTTGGCGCCTCCGGCATGTCTTGAGGCAATGACCATATCATATCCCTCTTTCATTTTCTCTATTAAGCGGGGTATGGTTTCCGGTTGAGAATTCCCGTCAGGACTGAATATTATTATAGCATCACCAGTCGCAAGCCCCACGGATTCTGTAAAAGCAGCGCCGGCACCCTTTTCTTTCTGGACAAATATAAAATACCCGTGTTCCCTCGCATACTCAATGGTGCCGTCGGTTGACCCTCCGTCAACGATAATCAGTTCGTCATACCACTCCTTTTTAATCTGCGGCATTACTGCCTTCATCCCGTCTATTTCATTTAATGTAAAGATAATCAGCGTAACTTTCATAATTTAAATATTACTCCGGCTCTGTGAACCATCTACAGATATTGACGTGCCGTTAACGAGACCCGCTTTTTCCGAGCATATAAATACCACGACATTTGCCACCTCCTCAGGGGTGCCAAAGCGGCCTAACGGTAACTCCCTGTTAATAAATTCCTCAACCTCTTTCCGGTTTTCTTTGTATTCACGCTCCCAGCCGGTATCAGGTATCATTATCGCACCCGGTGCCACGCTGTTAAAGGTAATACCGTCTCTGGATAAATAATGTTTTAACGCCAATGCCTTCATCAGACTGGTCTCGGCTGATTTTGCCATGCTGAACCACGGCCTGCCGCCTCCTTCCCTGCCAAATATGGATGTAATCGTAACCACCCGCCCCCATTTTTGCTTGCGCATAAAAGGAATCGCCAGAGTCGTAAAGCGAATGGCTGCCATGGCATTTTTGTTGTAAACTTCCAGCCACACCTCCTCTTTGGTCTCTTCAACTATTTCACTGCCCCATCTGCCGCCGCCGCCGACATTGTTTATCAGGATGTGAATAGTGCCCCATTTATTGATAATGGCTTTCAGGACATTATCAATATCAGATTTAAGCATGACGTCAGCGGTTATTCCCAGAACATCTACTCCC
Source organism: uncultured Planctomycetia bacterium (assembly GCA_964449965.1). Taxonomy (GTDB): domain Bacteria; phylum Omnitrophota; class Gorgyraeia; order CAYVEO01; family CAYVEO01; genus CAYVEO01. Next base: position 6,286 of record CAYVEO010000019.1, on the reverse strand, counting down.
TTTGCCTTTAATTCTGTTGCTGTATTTTCTATGCGGTCTTTATCCCGTGCACAAATAGCGACGTTACACCCCTCATCAGCCAATGCCAGTGCTATGGCGCGGCCAATGCCGTGACTGCCGCCTGTAACGAGTGCATATTTTCCCTTAATTTTTAGGTCCATATTTTTCTCCTAAAATTGTTTTCACAACACCATCTGTATCTAAATTGAATAGTGCATGTAAAGACTCCCTCTCAGCGGATTCAAAACAGTGCTGGTCCGGGATGGCTATACGCTTCAATGGAACATTCCTCCCGTTATCCGTTAAGACCTCACTAACGGCACTACCTATCCCGCCAATGATAGTATTTTCCTCCAGGGTTACGACACGCCTGGTTTTATCTATTATCTTTAATAGCATTTCACAGTTTAGCGGTTTAAGTCTATATAAATCAACAACGCCGGCAGATATGGAATGTCCCTTGAGTCTTTCTGCCGCCATCACAGCCTGGTGCACCATGACCCCTGTAGCAATAATCGTCAAGTCCCGGCCGGCTCTAATCTCAGCCAGACCATCTGAGAAATCATTATCTCTATCATTATAAATTAATGGAAGTTTCCCCCTCTCAATCCGGATATATTTAGGTCCCGGATTTTTGTATGCCATCCTCGCAAACGCCGCAGTCATCACAGCATCAGACGGATTCAAGATTGTTATCTCAGGAAGCACTCTCATAACGGCAATGTCCTGCGTGGCATGGTGAGTAGGCCCGTCACTACCGTAGGTGTATCCCGCCCCGACGCCTATGATGGTTACAGGCAGATCCATACAGCAGAGGTCAACCTTAATTTGTTCATAACAGCGTAAAGTTACAAAAGGGACAATGCCATAAATAAAAACAATTTTACCGCCTAAAGCCAGACCCGCGGCTATACTAACCATATTCTGCTCGGCTATGCCAACGTTGATATATTGAGACTTGATGTCCCTTTTAAACTTACCAAGGCTGTAGGCGCTCATATCAGCAGTCAGAAACACAACCTGTTTATCACTCCTGGCAATGTTGTACAATTCGTCAAAGAATGCATCCCTCATATCAATTTCTGATGTTTTCAAATCAATGCCCCTTTATCCTGTGTATTCCATCCTAATTCTTTCCTGGCGATTTCAAGTTCTTCACCCTTTGGAACAGTATGATGCCAGACAGGGTTACCCTCCATGAAGGAAACCCCTTTGCCTTTGACGGTATTTGCGATTACTATCAACGGTTTATCTGATTTTCTAAAACTGAGAGCCTTAAAAGCAGAAAGAAGTTCTTCAAATGAATGGCCGTCAACGACGCTCACATCCCAGCCAAACGCCTTCCATTTCTCATCAAAACGGTCCAGGTGAAGGCAATCTTTTATAAAATCAGTGGCGCATAGTCCATTTCTATCTACAATTGCCACAAGATTATTAAGGTGGTGATGCCTGCTAAACATTGCTGATTCCCATACCGTTCCTTCATAACATTCCCCGTCACCAAGCAAGACAAAGGTATTGTAATCTTTCTTATCCATCTTTGCCCCGAGTGCCAACCCGGCAGCAATACCAAGTCCATGTCCAAGAGAACCTGTATCCACTTCTATGCCAGGTATTTTCCTATCTGGATGTCCCCTGAGCAGACACCCCTTCTGTCCATAATTACGTAATTCGGAAACGGCAAAATAACCCAGGTCGGCTAATATCGCATATAACGCTGTGCATGCATGTCCCTTGCTCAGGATAAATCTATCGCGTTCACTCCAGTTTTGATTAGCCGGGTCAAAACGAAGTATGCCCCCATAGAAAAGGGTAACCAATATATCAGTGCATGAGAACGCACCCCCGATATGACCTTTCCCTGCAGAGGCAATCATCTCTAATATCCGGCTGCGGATAAAATTCGCCTTTTTTCTTAATCCATCAATTTTGTGGTAGTCCTGCCTTGCCCGGCGTTAACGAGCAGCTGAATTATGCGTTTAGGATGCGAAATAAACATTAGACAGTAGAAATTAACCATTAAAAATAACCTCATAAAACTCAATGTCCTGGGGCCAAACCTTTCTGACCACGATGTTGCCCTGGCAATGTCTGCATAACCGAATAGACTGAGAAAATACCCGTCATTAAGTTTAATCTTTTCATCTTCAAGAAAATCCCTGAATAATTCTGAACCCGGATACGGTATAAAAGGAAATACATTGACTTCTTGCAACCCTATAAATGCTAACTTAACAACCAGCCAATAGGTCTTTAAAAACTCCTTAAACCCTTCTTTCGGTAATCCCAAAACAATATTGGAACTCAGGTTCATCCCAATACCCACCCCGTTCTTAATTAATAAAACCATCTTTTCAGGATTGTTTCTCTTATTGACGCTCTCCAATACATCCTTAGACCCGGATTCTATCGCAACATCTAATTCCCTACAGCCTGCCCTGTACATAAGTTTTAAAACGTCAGAATCTATAGCCTCTGTCCTCAACGTAGGGAGCTGCCAGGTAATCTCAATCCTGCGGTTCAGAATCTCATTGCATAAATTGACAATACCTTCCCTGCTAACTACCGCAGTAAGGTCAGAAAAGACAAAGTTGGCTGCCTTGTAATGCTCAATATAATATTCCATTTCATCTGCGACCAACTCAGGGTCCCGTGCAATCCATGGATTACCCCACATATTAGAATTAGAGCAAAATGTACATCTATAAGGGCACCCGCGGGTCGCAAGCATTGGTATAGTGCGGCCCCGCCGGATATGATAATTCAATTCTCTTGAAAGATAATTCTCCAAAGGCGTAAGGTCCCACGCAGGGAGTGGTATTTTATCAATCTCTCTAATCCTGCCAGCCCTCGGCGTGCTGTGGTAAACCCCTTCCTTACCAGAGCGGTAAACCAGACCAGGAGCATCTGACAGATTGCCTTTTTTCCCTAATACATCAAGTAATCTGACAAATACCTCTTCACCTTCTCCAATCACACAGATATCCAGTTCACGGCAATCCATTAGACAATACTCTGGTAACGATGAGACATGTTCACCGCCGGCAACAAGGATACTTTCCGGATACAGTTTACGGACATACTGGATTAATTCCCTGTGAAATACCCAGTCTTGTGAAAACATACATGTAAAACCAATTACCTCTGATGATTTAATTCTATTTCCAAGCGCAGAGAAAGACATGCCATAAGCCGCATATCTACCCCGTATAATCTCTGTGCGGGTAATGTCTTCTCCGCACATATCCACTATGTCAACTCTATGGCCTGCTTCTCTTGCAGCGGCACCAATATATGCAATCCCGAGGAATGGCACCAATTGAGCGCCCATTAATCCTGAACTGTAAGCAGGAGGACGAATTAATGTAATCTTCATCTTACCTCTTTAACTCAGTAGTACTGCAGCAACTTCCGTTTTTATTTTTAAGATAAACAGGATGGCTGTACATACCCTTTAATAAATCTGCCAATGGGGTATCTTTAACATTCCCAAAGGTATCAGGAAAGGCAACGCAAAGCTGGATATCCCCATAAGGTGATATATTAAACATCTTTCCGTCTAAAGACTGACAGACTTTCTTCCCGTCTCTAACAGAATACGCCCCTTCAATAAAGGCAAAGGATGTATCAATGTTGTCAATTACGGCTTTTTTCTCCTCCTCGGTAAATTCCTTTTTCTTGTCATTAACCCACTTACCGGAAATTATTGGGAATAATATTCTTATCCCGGATGCCTTTAACTCTTTTGCCATAGAAATTATTTTTGTCAACTGGCTGTCATCTGACTGTCCTCTCCCGAAATTTTTTATTCTATTCCGTGTTACATAAGTAGAAACTATACATGGTATCCCTTCTTTATGGCAATATCTAACCCCGTTTACCGCCCTTTCGTAAAGTCCGGGTAAGCCCCTGAGCCTGTCATGTTTTTCATCTATTATGCTATCCAGACTTATATTTATACAGCTTATCCCGGAGCGTTTCAATACCTTAGTTAAATCCTCTGTCAGTAACCACCCATTGGTAGTTACTGACATATATAAACCTTTTCCTGCCCCATAAGCAATCAAATCCGAAATCCCCTCCTTAATCAGAGGTTCTCCCCCGAAAAAATCCACCTTGGGTATCCCCATCCTGACAGTCTGGTCCAAAACATTTTTTATCTCATCATTTGTCAACTCATTCTTTTTATTAGCCATGGACAGATACTCCCCTACCGAACAGTGCGGACATTTACACTGGCACCTATAAGTAACTGAAAATTCCATAAGCCATGGTATTTCTCTCTTAAATACATTGGTCATGACCCAGTAGCGCAGCATCCTGTACGCCTTCAACGGGGTCATTCCTTTAAGCCCAACCCTGGCATATAACCGGGCCGTTTTCATTAGTCTGACAACATCTTTAAAGGATTTACTAATCATAATAATACCCCCTCGTCAGGCTTCCTTAAGCATTGGGATAAATAAGTAAAATTTTCATCTATGGCTTATGCTTCTGGCTATAATCTTCAATGTTTCAAATAACATCCTTGGATAATACCCGGGTTTGTAAATTAAGGCATTAGACATCGGCAGACCCCAGTGGCAGTTGCATCGCTCCTTATAAATTCTCTTTCTAAACTCCTTCATCTCGTTTGAATTCAGGATTTCATCCAGATTATAGTCATTCTCCCTTAATTCCCCTACAGAATGCCACAACGGTTCGCACGGGAAGACCTTCCCTGTTTCATTAACTACTATCACCCTCTTGCCTGCCCCGCACTTTTTATACATATCCCTGGTTCTTAATATTTCTTTTAAGAAATCATTTTTAACAATCCTTAAGGCGATGGTAAATACAGAGTGAAAATCCTTAATACTTTTTACAACCGCTCTATTTCTTATCCTGTCGCATATCTGAAAATACCTGTCCCAGTTAAAACGAAATGCCTCCTCATTGCTCACACTGCCATGAACTACGGAGAATACTATCCTGTCTAACTCCTTAAAATCCTTGTCAAATATGTCAAAGAGTTCTTCAATATATTCCTGATTATATGAAGAATATACCACGCATCCCTTCACCCGCAGATTCTTATATCTCTTCTTTAAATCAACCAATCCATTATAGGTCTCCCTGACCTTTTTAAAACCATCCTTAAGACCGCGTATCTCATTATGTATCTTATCAGGCCCGTCTATTGAAAGCTGCACATCAACGACCATATCTTTGCAATATTTGAGCACCTCCTCCGCTTGCCTTAATATCTCCTGCGTAAAGAAGCCGTTTGTCGGAAGGTCAACTACCAGCGGAGAGCAGTTTTTATAAAATACTTTTATGATGTCAGCCAAATCCTTTCTTAAAAACGGCTCACCGCCGGAGATACCTAATATGTTTATCAATTTTATATTCTTGCTTATCTTTTCATATTCGTTTATAGTTAACTCATTATCCCCCCCGGGGCTTTTAATCATGTTCCCCTTATAAAAACACATCTTGCAATCCGCATTACACCTTGCCGTAACAAAAAATATTAAATAAGACGGATAATTAAGGGTATTAAACCACCTGGAAAACTTATTTATCATTATATCCCCAATATATTACTTTTATATCGTTCTAAATATTCTAAACAAAGTATACATTAAAAAATGACATTTGTCAATTAAAAATGTTCACGCTTTACTTCTTGCCTTCCTCTGCCTCATTGATAAGCATCACAGGGATGCCGTCTCTTATAGGGTATCTCTTACCGCACCCTGTGCATACAATCTTATCCCCTTCTTCCTTCACGTCCGCCTTACAGGCAGGACATGCGAGTATGTCTAACAGTTCTTTGCTTATCATATCTTATCTCCTTTGGAATTCTGTTATTCTACCCTGGTTTTAGTCTCCTGTCTCAAGATTGCGTGAGCCGTCGGGTTGCAGGTCAAAACCAGCATTAAGTTTGAGTGTTGACCTGTCTTCTGAAACTTCATACATACTCACCGAACCTTTCCCATATTTATCTTTTGTCTTAAAATAGAATATCACACCTTCATAAATATCATCACTTTCTATAACAATCTCTTTCTCATACCCAGTCTCTGGCGCTTCTTTCATCTGCCGTGTCGGTTTCTTGTTCGGGTCAAGCGTATATTTGATAAATCCTCCGCCACCTGCATTCATAACCAACCGAACTCGTTTCGGAATCACATATTTCTGCCATCGCTCAGGAATATTCTTTTTTTGTGCCTCTGTTAATTTTTCGTTAAACTTGGTTACCACTGCTATATTTCCATCCCGATCTTTCTCCGGTATCATATAG
>CAYVEO010000018.1:0-45902 GCA_964449965.1 uncultured Planctomycetia bacterium | reverse complement strand
GAGTATTTTAAGAAATATTTTCGTGTAGATAAGGCATTAAATAATCTAACACAATTCCAGTATTTAGAGACTATTGAATTTTTTAATTCCAAATCGTCTAATGCAGACCAACTGATGGACCGTAACAGTTCAGTAGATAGATTTAAGATAGGGGATTATTACGTAGAACATGGTGTATGGTGGCATAAGAAGAAGGAAGGTGACCCTGGCTGGTCAGATAAGGTGTCTTATGCGTTAAGAGGTGAACCAATCCATGATTTATCAAAATATCTCTACGATACTGGGGCAGGCGGAGGACCTGTACTTAAGAATTATCTACCACCTAACGCAACATCATTTAAGGCACTTCTGGTATGCCATTCAATGGGAGGGTTATCAGCGAGGGAGTATCTGACAAATAAAATTTTCTATCCTGGTGTGGAGAAAAGTGTAGATAGATTGATAACAATAGACACACCACATTTAGGTTCAGTATTGGCAATATTAGCAGATGCAACAGTGGAAGTGCAGAGGATAGCTACATCAGTATCAATAGCCTATCCCCAGTTTGGGTGGTTAATGGCAGCACCTGTAGTAATAGAAGTGATAGATAATGGATTAGAATTAATAGGCAAGATAGACATAGATGGAGATGCAGTAAATGATATGGACCCATTGAGTCTATTGGGAAGGTTTAGCAGTGGCTTTTTAGGGCAATTGAATGCAAGGTCACATCCGCAAGGTGTGCAATATTATATAGTTTATGGTAGACATCCAGTAGGCGGGATAATAGATGGATTTAGTATACAGGGATTTATAAATAGTCTCATGGGAAAAGGAATATCAATAGAAGAGGTTGATGAGTTATTAGAAAAAGAATACGGGGCAGAGATAGGTATAGGAGAGATAATAGTAACAAGTGTAGGAGATGGGGTAGTATCAGAAAATAGCCAGCGAGGTATATTGAAGGAAGAGAGTGGAAGCAAAATCAGGGTATTTGAGATAGCAAAAGAATCAATAAAAGGAGTACCTACAGAGATAGAAATAAATGCAGACCATAGTGCAGCAACAAAAAAAGTAGCAGAGATTGTGACAGACGATGTGCCTCCATTATTAAAACTTATAGACTACACCAAGCCGCGCTTAGAGATAGCCAAGCCGCAAGAAGGTTTTGTATGGGAATCAGGAGCAACTGTTACACTTGAAGGAAAGGTATATGATGAATATCTGCCTGCAGACTCATCTATAAAGATAGAATTATATAAGGCAGGGGATAATTTCAATCCTGTCCATAGTGAGATAAGGAAACCAGACCCGATAACAGGATATACACCACTTAAGCCGACGACTCTGTGGAGAGCAAATGACCCAAATACGCCAGTAGCAGAGTTTAAAGAAGAAGTGAATCTGCCGAGTGGAACAAATCCGGAGGCGACCTACACAATCAAACTAACAGTCCTTAATCCGGCAGGCATATCCTCAGACCCGAAGCAGGTAACAGAGAAGACGTTTTATTTATATGGCGTAGGTGGGACATCCAATCTCTGGTGTATAGATGGACCGACGTCACTTGCCGATGGACATTCAGCAGTAGTAAATGAATTTAATTTAGTAGATGAGAATGGAATAAAGATACAATCCAGACCACTTGATATTGCGAGTTCTGGTAATACTATCTGGGTAAGTTTTGATGATAAGAAAATCAGGAAATATAATATCTATGCTGAGCCAGAGAAATTAGACGGGACTAATTGGTATTGGCAGGTATCAAATAGCCCAGACGGGTTATATTATGATGGAAGCCCCTTACAATATTGTTCATCTGGGACGAATAGAGTTTATAGGATTAGTTCAACTGGGGTAGAGACAGACCTTGGGATAGTAAGTAAGAGATTATCCCTTGATGGGGTAGCTACAGATAGTTTATCTGTTGACTATACAACACAAGAATATACAGGTTATAATCCTACAGCAATCTCAACAAACTATCTGTGTTCTTCAGGCAAGATAAATAAGAGATACAATAGTAGTTCAAATCTTATACAAACAATTCCTACAAGTGCTCCTATATGGACAAATGAACAAGATACACCAGCATCGGTTGTTGGAATAGTAGAGGTAGGTGATAATACAATTCCTGGAGGTATTGCAATATATCTTGCAAGCACAGATGGTAATATCTATGATGTGAGGTTTGTAAGTAAAGAATCCAGTAGTGTTTTCCCTGTTAGTAATTTGGGTGCCATGAAACTAGAAATTGGAGGCAATCTATCGGGTGGGTATGGGTATATGTCAAATTCGTATCAGGTTGGCAGTGACCGGGGAATTAGTGAAAGGGGCCAAATATTTTTTCCAAATTGGAATGTATGGTGGGATTGGCTAACTGGACCAGGGATTGATCCTGAGAGAGCAGAACGATGGATTTCTACAGGAACATACAGGACATATTCCAGACTTACACCGCCAACATCATTTATAGAAGTATCTGTTGTTAGCAGATGGTCCCTTGATAAATTTCAGTCAGAGTGGGATGGAACTACATGGGTCAATGTACCAGGTCCCTATCCTTTATCACCTGTTACACATAGTATTTGTTCTTTTGATGAAAGTTGGACATGGGAACAAAAATTCAATAATCCTGTGTTAAGTACTGGATTATGGACTATAGTTGATCCTGGGACGGGAGTGAGTATAGGAAGGAAAGTTACTGATGTAACTGGTATTATACCAATGGCTACCTTTTATTATGCAGGTATATATGGAGATGAAAGTCAAACTCTTTCCATTGGTTCAGTACCAAGGCCAGACCCCATTCCTATAGGGTATGTTACATGGGTTTCCAGAATTTATAAAGACATAACTGATCAATGGGCGTTTCTGACAGATGATGGAGATTTAGAGATATCTGACCAATCCACAACACCGTCTGGGATATGGGAAGGAATAGGGACGGGGAGTAGGATAAGTATGAGGCTCAAGATAGGTTATCCGAGCAGTATGGATGTAGGAGAGACTATTCAGTTTGAGGCACATGGTAAAGAGCCGCTTGCATGGGTTACAAGTGACGAGAATGTGGGGAAAATAGATAGCAATGGGTTATTCACAGCAGTAGGTAATGGGACGTGCACAGTAACAGTTACGGATGCATTGGGTAATATGGCAACAAGTGGGGCGATAATAGTTCAGTAAATATAGATTGCCACGTCCCGACGTTACGTCGGGGCTCGCAATAACAATGTAGGGGTTCAATTCATTGAACCCGCAACGGGCGTCATAAATGCCGCCCCTACAATTTAGAATGGAGGATGAGATATGCGAAGGTATGCAATAAAAAATTTGTTGGTTTTGGTATCATTTTTTATCTTTAATCCTATTACGTGGGGTGGCAATAATCCTGCTTTACCAGGGACACAGGTCATAGATGAACGGCATGTGGTATCTGGTAGTTCATTTATGTTAAATATTCCGGAAGGCGGGATATTGTTGCCGGGGAGTGTAACAATTAAAGATGAGGCGACAGGGACTATTTATGAGCGTGGGAAGAATTACCTTGCATACAATGCCCATGCACAAGAGAGTGGGTTTACAAATTCTATCTGGGGAACAGTAGGAAAGGGTGAGGTAATCAAACCGATACCAGAGGGTAGTATAGTTCTTGTATCATACAGATATTTATCAGGGGATTCATTAAAGACATCTAATGCAGCAAAGGTTGTATTAGAAAAGGTCCAAGATAATTATGCCCAGATTCAAGACCTAAAAGCAGATTTAACTATTACATCAACGTTAAATGGGGAAGTATTTGGGACTCCCAAATATGGGAGGTTCATATTCCGAGCACCGGATAAACAGAAGATAGATAATTGGACAAATCAGGATAAGAGCAAAAAAAGTGGGGCAACTATTGTATCTGGGGAAAAGATGTATCTTGTCAATGCATTAGGTAGTTATCAAGAGGTGAACTATTTAGAAGGGACAGGGGCGAGTAGCGCCGATTTAAACCAGATGGACGTATTCTATGGGTTAGACAAATTCCTTGAAGGACATGATGTGTTACTGGAACAGGGTAGTGAAAAGGGAGAAGATGTGAAAGATGCTACTGTGCTCGCAGCACCTAAGCAAGATAATGGAACTTATACATATTTATCCTTGAATATAGACAGACAAAAGGGTATAATGGCAAAGTCGTTATTATATCAGGGAGAAATGCTTGTGCAGACACTTGAATACGGAGGGGTTGAAAAGTTCGGTAGAGCATGGGTTCCAACGAAAATGGTGAACGGATTACACTTGAGTAGTGGTGAATTTGTTACGACAACTACATTTGAGAATGTTCAGTTAAATACAGGCATAGAGGATACCGAGTTTGACCCGAAGATAGTTAGCCAGGAATTTAGGTAAAAGATACGGGTTCAATGAATTGAACCCCTACAGCTAAAAATTATACTTTCAAATCTGTAGGGGCTTGATTTATCAAGCCCGAATCGGGTCGGATAAATCCGACCCCTACAAGTCCATAATAGGTGCGTTAAATATATGATTCGTATATTAGTCGTTGATGAAGAATTGGAGATGAGGGAGGGGATGGCTGATATCCTTGAAGAGAAAGGGTATCAGGTCTCTTTGGCTGCAAACGGATATGAGGCTATAGAGCGTATTAAGGCTATTCCATTTGATATCATTATTATTGAGATAAAGACCCCTTACGAGGACTCCTCAAAAATATTAAATACCATTCGTGATATAAGACCTGATGTTCCCATCATTGCCATGGCCGGTTATCCTTTCAAAGAATGCCTTTCTGAAATGTCGGAATGTGAAATTTACGACTATCTTACAAAACCTTTTGAAATAGAGTATATGTTAATGACAGTTGAAAGGGCAGTGGAAAGGGATAAACTTTTGAGGGAAAACAGGGAATTGTTAGAGAGAGTAAAAGACATCCAGGCAAAGTTTGATGAAAGTCAGGATAACCTGCTTTCGGCGCGCAAATGGACCACTATAGGCCAGTTGACGCCCGGCGTCTCGCATGAGATAAAAAATATCCTGGGAATTATCAACGTATCTGCCCATTACCTGACTGACAAGGTAGACAAGGAGAATCCCAAGGCATTGAAGCATCTGGCTAACATAGAAAAAGAGGTAAAGCGGTGCAACGAACTTATCATAAACCTGTTGAATTTTTCCCACCGGAAAGAGACCAAGAAGGTTACCATAGACATAGAAAAACTTTTAGACGAGACCCTCTTGCTGATAGAACATCAGATGGCACTCCAGAATATAAAGGTAACAAGAGAATATATGCAGGGTTTGCCGCGTTCTTTCGGAGACATAGAAAAGATTAAAGAGGTATTTATAAATATAATATTAAATGCCAGTGACGCTATGCCAAATGGGGGTGAATTGAGAATAAAGACAGGTGTGGCTCAGGATATGAAGTGGCGTATAGCGGACGTTGAGAAGGCAGGGGAACTGGATTTTGTAGAAATAATATTCCGTGATACAGGGTGTGGAATCCTGCAGGAAAATCTTAAGAAGATTTTTACGCCTTTCTTTACCACGAAGGATAAAGGTAAAGGGACAGGGCTTGGGCTTTCTATATGCCGAAGGATAGCAGAAGAGCACAATGGCAATATAGAGGTTGAGAGTGAAGCGGGTAAGGGGACGGCATTCTTTGTAAGGTTACCCATTAGTAAATAAAGAGGAGGCTAAAATGCACCCTGGACAAGAAGGACCTGTTAGAATCCTGATAGTAGATGATGAAGCAGACATGCGTGAAGGACTGAGAGACGTGCTGGAGGAGAGCGGATACAATGTGAGATTGGCTTGCAATGGGCATGAGGCATTGGCTTATCTGGCTGAAGACGATCTTGTTCATGTCATTACATTAGATATGAAGATGCCTGGTTTGAGCGGGCTCGAGGTATTACAGGCAATCAAAGAGATGGGCCGCGATATAGCAGTAATCATCATGACGGGATATGGTTCATTAGAGGTTGCGGTGGATGCAATGAAGCGGGGTGCCCATGATTATCTAATAAAGCCTATTGACATGGAAGAGATGAAGGTGGCTATAGAAAAAGCCATTGAGAAACAGCGCCTGACATTTGAGAATAAGAGGCTTGTCCTTGACCTTGAGAAAATAAACGAGCAGTTGAAAATGAAGGTTAATGACCTGTTGAACCTGAATGAGGCGAGCCGCCTATTATGCTCTGTCCTTGACCTTGATACCTTATTAGAGTCTTGTTTGAATATCGTGACCAGTATCTCGCGTTCTGAAAGGGTTTCTATCATGCTTGTAGAGGAGTCCGGTGAAATGGTAATCAGGAAGGCCCGCGGCATCAAGGAAGAGATTGTCCATAGCGTCAGGGTAAGACCAGGGGAAGGTATCTCCGGAATCGTAGCCCGTGAAGGCAAGCCGTTGAGGAATGTTGACCTGGAATTGGATGGCAGAGGAGACCCTGACCTGTCACGCAATTATACATCAAAGGCGTTCCTGAGTGTCCCTGTATACCGGAAGGATAAGGTAATAGGTGTACTGAACGTAACCAATAGGCAGATAGATGAGCCGTTTAGCGATGACGAAATGGACATCATTTCTATATTAGCGAACCAGGCGGCCGTAGCAATTGAGAATGCTGAGTTATATACGAACTTAGAAAAGACGTTAAATCAGATTAAAGCCACTCAGGAGCAGTTGATTCGTTCAGAAAAACTTGCATCCCTGGGACAGTTAGCGGCAGGCATAGCACATGAAATCAACAATCCATTGGCTATAATCTCCGGCTGTGCCCAGTTATTATCTATCCTGGCGGCAAAGAAAGAGAAATTAACTGAATTGGATTTCAAGGAGATAAGCAGGGACCTGGATACTATTATCAGAGAGACCGAGCACTGCGGCAGACTTACGGATAATCTCCTGCAATTTTCCAAAAAGGCCCCGCAGGAAGCGAAACCTACGGATATTAATGAACTTTTAAAACAGATTATATCGCTTGTGGAGAATCAGGCAAATCTAAGGAATATAAAGGTGATGAAAAGACTTGGGCATGGGCTGCCGGCAGTGATGGTTGACCACGGTCAGATAAGACAGGTATTTTTAAACATGCTCCTGAATGCCGCACAGGCTATGCCGGATGGAGGGACGTTGTGTATAACGACGAGGCAGACGTCTTCTATAGAAGTTATCTTTCAGGATACGGGCGTAGGTATTCCTGAAGAGAATCTCAAAGATATATTTGACCCGTTTTTTACTACAAAAAAGGAAGGTGTTGGACTTGGGCTATTCATAAGTCAAACTATTATAGAAAGGCATAAAGGCTCTATAAATGTGGAAAGCCGTGCGGGAGAGGGGACGACGTTTACTATATCGCTGCCGGTAAATTCGTAACAGGAGTCATAGATGAACGGTAATAGAATATTAGTCGTAGATGACGAGGATGAATTACGGCGGATTCTATCTAATTATCTGAAAAGCAAAGGATATGAGGTCATATGTGCAAGTGACGGGGATGAGGCGCTTGACAGGGTAATAGAAGAAGACCCGGATATTGTAATCCTTGACATCAAGATGCACCGGATGGATGGTATGACCATGCTTAACCGCTTGAGGGGGTTTAACAACAACATAGCAGTAATTATACTTACTGCTCACAGAAGTGAATCTACCGCGATGGAGGCTATAAGACTTGGCGCCTATGACTACATATCCAAACCGTTTCAATTGGAGAGGATTGATGTAACCATCCGCAATGCCCTGAGGCTCCACAAACTTGAAGATGAGGTGACGTATTTAAAGGATGAATTACAGGAGAAATTCAGGTTTAAAAATATAGTCGGGACGAGTCCGAAGATGCAGGCTTTCTACAAACTGCTGGAACGGGTCGTTACTACGGACGTTACCGTCTTGATAAGGGGTGCTACAGGTACGGGTAAGGAACTGATAGCACAGGCGATACATTACAATAGCCGTAGAAAGGACAAACCCTTCCTTTCGGTAGATTGTGCAAGCCTTCCGGAGACACTGGTTGAGAGCGAGTTATTTGGATACGAGAAGGGTGCCTTTACAGGTGCAAATACCCAGAAATTGGGAAAACTTGAGATTGCAAATGGCGGGACATTGTTTCTGGATGAGATAGGAAATCTGCCTGTTGATGTTCAGGTAAAGTTATTGAGGGTATTAGAGAACAGGGAGATAGAAAGATTAGGGGGCAATAGACCGGTAAAGATAGACGTGAGACTGATTACAGCTACGAACGAGGACCTGGAAAAGGCTGTCAAGGAAGGCAGGTTCAGAGAGGACCTCTATTATCGGCTGAACGTATTTTTCATGGAACTGCCTGGCTTAAAAGAACGCAGGTCTGATATACCATTGTTGGCTAACCATTTCCTGCAATTTTTCAAAAAAACCCATGAGAAAGAGATAAAGGGCGTCTCATCCAAAGCAATGAAATTATTACTACAGTATGAATGGCCTGGCAATGTGAGAGAATTGAGGAATGTCATAGAAAGGGCTGTCCTGCTTACAGATGACGTTATCAAACCCGAACATCTGCCCCCTGCGATGCAGAAGATTGAGAAGGCGTCAAGGCATAATAGAGATGAAATGACGCTTAATATGGACGTGAGATTACCTGCAGGGACACATCTGAAGACGATAACCCATAAAGTAAGCGAGGCTGTAGAGAGGAATTTAATTTTGAGAACGCTTAAGTCAACCAACTGGAACAGGTTTAAGTCTGCCCAGCTTCTTGGGGTGGACTATAAGACACTCTACAATAAACTTAAACTTTATAAGATGCGCCGCAACGAGGAGGCAGAAACAAGGTTGGAAATAAATCCATAGTGGACCCTGCAAATGATTCCATATTTTAATTCAATATTGAGATTCTTCGGTTCCGCCTCAGAATGACAATATAATAATGTCACTCTGAGCGTAGTGAAGAGTCTAATTTATCTTTAATAAACTGAACCAGTTAAGACCACTTAAGAAATTTTCTTAGGTGGTTTTTTTGTTTTTGGGCATCTGTGGCATGAAAATTG
This sequence comes from uncultured Planctomycetia bacterium, assembly GCA_964449965.1. Classification (GTDB taxonomy): domain Bacteria; phylum Omnitrophota; class Gorgyraeia; order CAYVEO01; family CAYVEO01; genus CAYVEO01. The sequence continues at coordinate 36,881 of CAYVEO010000018.1, read as the reverse complement.
CTTTATATTAGTATAAATTAAGGAGAGAATATGAAAAATTATCTAACAGGACTTTTAGACAGGGGTACCACGAGAGAAAAGGCGGTATTAAAGGTTGGCAGGATATTAGGTTCAGATTTGGCTGCAGAAACTGTCCTAACCTCGGTAGTGGCTTTAATAGTCAAGATAACAGATTCAAGGTTTTTTTCTATCATGCTTATGAGTGAGAATGGTAAGGACCTTGTTGTCCAGGCTTGTAAAGGAGCAGATAGAAATCTTACCCCAGACAGTAAGGTTAAGGTAGGCGAGGGTATCTCCGGATGGGTTGCCAGGACAGGCAAACCCTTACGGAATAACACGGTGATTAAAAAAAACCCGCCTGGCAGGGAAGCACCGGACCTCGTATGGGCAAAGGATAAATTTTTATCTGTGCCGTTAATGGCGAGGGGTGAGATAATAGGCGTCCTCAATATAGGGGGTAAGGCAAAGAATTATACCAACCAGGAATTAGAATTTATCTTATGCCTTGCCAGTCAGATAGCCTTATTAGTGGAAAATTCTCATCTTTCAGAAGAAAACAAACGCGGGAATTATGATATCATTCGCGTCCTGACAGAGGCGATAGATGCCAAGGACCCTTATACCCGCGGCCATTCTACCATGGTGACCCAGTATGCGATGGATATAGCCAGGGAATTGAACCTGTCAGAGTCACAGATACATTCTATAAAATTGGCAAGCATACTGCATGATGTAGGTAAGATAGGAGTAGATGAGAATATATTGAGGAAACCGGATAAGTTGACAGACGAGGAGTTTAAGGCTATCAAGCAGCACCCTGTTATAGGAGAGGCTATTATCAAGCCCCTGCCATTTTTGAAAAAGGAATGCTGCATTATCCGCCACCACCACGAACGGATGGATGGGAAGGGATACCCTGATGGGCTTACTGGTGAAGACCTGTCTCTGTCAGAACGGATACTCGCTGTATCAGATGCGTATCAGGCAATGATTTCAGACCGTTCTTATAGAAAACACTTGAGGAAGAAGGATGTTGTCAGACAATTAGAGTCCAATTCAGGAACACAGTTTGACCCGCAGGTGGTAAAGGCATTATTAAGGCTTATTAGTGATAGGAGGAATTGAGATGGAAAATAAAGGGATAAAGGCTACAGTTCTGGTGGTGGATGATTTAGAGGATATTGGCTGGATTATAAGTAAGGCACTGACAGTCCAAGGATATAAGGTGTTGATTGCAACCAGCGGGTGTGATGCAATCAGTAAGATAAAAGAAGATAAACCTTCTATCATTATACTTGACATAAGACTACCGGATATAAACGGGATAGAACTTTTGAAATCCATAAGGAAGATGAACCTTAATGTCAAATGTATAATTATAACTGCATACCCAACCCAGCACCTGAAACAAGAGGCAAAAGAATTAGGGGTATTGGATTTTATTCCGAAACCTTTTAAGATAGACAAGTTATCCAGGGTTGTTGACCTGATATTACACTCAAACCCGGCAGATAATTAAATGTAAGGGAGGCATTATGGAATATTCCATTCTGTTAATATTCATACTCATTTCAGTTATAGCACTCATTATCTCTCGCAGATTAGAGAAGAGGATAAAAGAGTTAGAGAATGCAAACAGGATATTGTCTAATATAAGAGGATACGAGGGCATCTCACAATTAGAACTTAGAAATCTGGAAAGGGATAAAATGGCGTCCCTTGTTCAATTGGCTGGCGGTGTGGCGCATGAAATCAATAATCCATTGGCTGTTATATTGGGACAGACACAGATACTGTTAAGTCAAGGGGAAAGAGAAAGACTTCCACAGGACGTGGTCAGGTCTTTAAAGACTATAGAGAAATACACGGACAGGATAACCCAGATAACCGAGGGGTTGTTGAATTTCACCAGTCAGACCGAGGAGGAGTTTGGCCCATTGGATGTAAATGAATCTGCAGGGGAAGTACTTTCGTTCTTAGAGGAACAGCTGGAAATTAACGGGGTCCGGTTGATAAAGAGATTGGCAGATAGATTGCCGAGGATAGTTGCCAATAAAAACGAGATGCATGAACTCTTATTCAACTTGATTGTAAACGCAAAAGAATCCATGCCGGAAGGCGGGAGGCTTTCTATAACTACACGGCCCCGTGAAGGAGATTCTATAGAGATAATCATTCAGGATACAGGTAAAGGCATTGCCCGGGCAGATTTGAATAAGATTTTCGACCCATTTTTCAGTACCAAGGCAACAGGGAATGGAACCGGGATAGGTTTGAGTATATGCTATGGTATAGTAGAAAGACAGGGCGGCAGTATAAAGGTGAAAAGTGAGGCTGGAAAGGGGACAACCTTTACGATATTGCTGCCGTCAAAAAAACATGAGAATAGTAACAACAACGGGCGTCATAAATGATGCCCCTACATTACTGAGGGCGATAATGAAAAGGATATTGGTAATTGATGATGAAGAGGGCATGAGGGATGTTTTCTACAGGTTGTTGAGCAATGAAGGGTACATCGTGGAGACTGCCAGGGATGGCAACGAGGGATTGGATAAGGTAAAGAAAAGACAGTTTGACCTGTCATTTATAGATGTACGGATGCCTGAGCTTAACGGACTTGAGACATTCCTCCAGATAAAAAAGCTCCAGCCTGACATTAAGGCGTTTTTGATAAGCGGCTATGCTGTGGACAGTCTTGTAGAGAAGGCTGTCCAGGAAGGGGCGTTAGGGTGCATTCGTAAACCTTCAGGTATAAGGGATGTTGTAAAGGTTGCGAAGAAGATTGTGGGGTGAATTATAATATGACTCAGAATCTATCTTTAAATCACAAAGATATTATTTCCAGGACCCAGATTGCCTTTAGTCTGGTTTCTATAATCCCTGTTCTGGTTATATTCTACATGGTTCAGATGGACGGCCCTTTTATATCGTCTACACATAAGAATCTGGTCCTTGTATCAGTTATTACCGCTGTTATATGTATACTGGGCTGGTATTTAATCAAAGGTATAAACAGGGATGTGTTGAACAAGTTGGTTCAACAGGAGAAATTGACAGCCTTAGGGCAGTTGGCTGCAGGGGTGGCACATGAAATCAACAATCCTCTGTGTATAGTGCTGGGGAATATCCAGTTGTTGTCAAAAGAGGCAGGACAATCAGGGTATAAAGGGACGTTAGACATAATAGAGAATGAGATAGACAGGTGTGCCGGGATAGTCTCTGACCTGTTAGAGTTTTCCAGGCATGTAGAGCCGGAATTCAGGGAAGTAGATATAAACAGGCTCTTAGACGGGACCCTTTCTCTTATCAGCCATCAATTACTTATACAGGATGTCCAACTTATTAAGGAATATGGGCATAATCTTCCCGGTATAATTGGTGATGGCAATAGACTGAAACAGGTATTTATGAATATTATCGTAAATGCATGCCAGGCAATGGAAGACGGAGGGATACTGACTATTAGTACTTGTAGAACCAACGGGCGCCATAAATGCCGCCCCTGCAACTTTGAAATTCTTAAACATAGATTTAGCAGAATTGGCAAGAAGAGTTTTATAGAGGTCAGGATTCGTGATACCGGCTGCGGGATAAGGGAAGAAGATATGCAGCACCTGTTTGAACCGTTCTGGACCACGAGAAAACCTGACAAAGGAACAGGGTTAGGTTTGAGTTTGAGTTATGGCATTATCCGGCAGCACAAGGGAGACATAAAGGCAGAGAGTAAAATAGGGGGAGGCACTGCCTTTACGATAAGATTGCCGGTATAAGGGGGGTAGACTCATGGGAAAGGTACTTGTCATTGATGACCTTAAGGCTATATGCGATATACTATGCAAATTGTTAGTCAATGAAGGATACGACGTCTTATCAGTTAATAGGGGAGAGGATGCTATAAAGGCAATTAAAGAGTATGAAATAGGATTGATATTTCTTGACGTAATATTACCAGGAATGGACGGGATAGAGGTACTTGAAGAGATACGAAGGATTGACGGAGATGTGGCAGTGGTAATGATGACTGCATATCCTCAGGCAGAGACGTTTAATTCATCCCGTGTATTGGGGGCAGTGGATTACATTACGAAGCCTTTTAGTCTTGAGAGGATAAAGGAAATAGTAGGACAGGCGTCTAGCCTGTCATCATTAGATAGGAGGGGAGAATGGGCGATACAACAAATGTGACAGATAATACCATAGATTATGATGTGAACGCAGTCTCTTCAAGGGTTATCAAGAAGCGAATGGGTGAGTTATTGGTGGAACAAGGGGTTATCACAGAGGAGGAACTGAATATTGCATTAAAGGCTCAAATGGTGAATGCGAAACCTATCGGGCAGAATTTAGTGACATTGGGATTTACCACTGAGAAGGAGATAGTAAAGGCATTGAGTATGCAGTATGGGTTCCCGTATCTGCCTTTGAGTAATTACACCATTCCTCCTGATGCCCTCAGGATGATACCCAGAGAGATAGCCTTAAAGTATTATCTTATCCCGATTGACAGGATAGGAAACATCCTTACTATAACGATGGCTGACCCATTGGATGAAGAGGCAAGACAGGAAGTGACGTCTATTACGAAATACGTGGTGAAGACTTACGTCTCCTGCGGGACAGATATAATGGATGCTATTGAGCGTTACTACGGGCACCAGGGGCAGGTCCGCAATAAAGAGAATTCCTCTGATGCATTAGGCAATGTAGATTTCGCCAGGCTGATAACTAAATGGAAAAGTAGGATAAGTCTGTTGTAAGAGGATATAAAATGGTTAATTCTTCAAATAGTCAGTTAGAAAAGATACTCGTTGAAACCGGCGTTATAACAAAAGAGGCGCTTGGGAAAGTACAGGAGTTACAGCATTCTAAAGGGGGACGGCTGGGAGAGGTTTTAATCAAGGAGGGGTTTATAACCCAGGAGAACCTCCTCGCAGTCTTGAGCAGGGTTTTTAATGTCCTCCCCTTAAACCTCTCACGGGTTAATATTGACCCAAAGGTGCTGCAGCTGATTCCTGAAAAGGCTGCACGCCATTACAGGGTAATACCGATTTCCAGAATGGATGAAACGCTGACCGTGGCAATTTCTGAACCTCTGAATATTATTGCTATAGAACACGTCCGGCAGATGACAGGGTGTGAGATTAAGGCAGTCATTACAAGCGATCCGGATTTAAATGAGGCGTTAGACAGATGCTACAGTAATAGTGAGCTCGTAGAAGATATATTGAAGGACGTCAGGGAGGATGATTTAAAGACTATAAACGAAGAAAAGGATGACATTGATACGTCCCAGATAATGGCTCAGACCCAGGAGGCGCCTGTTATCAAATTGGTAAATTTTATATTAATTCAGGCAATCAAGGAGATGGCAAGTGACGTCCATTTAGAGGCATATGAGAATGCGATGAGGGTCCGTTACAGGATAGACGGAGTGCTGCATGAAAGGCTTTCTCTTCCCAAACGCATGTATCCTGCCATAGTATCACGCATTAAGATAATATCAGAGATGGATATCGCTGAACGCAGACTCCCCCAGGATGGGCGTTTCAAGATAAGGATGAACGGGCGGGATGTTGACTTTCGTGTGAACATAATACCGGCTAAATTTGGCGAGAAGGTGACAATCCGCATACTTGATGCCAGCGGTCTGCCTAAGGAACTCAAGGCACTCGGTTTTGACGAGGGGTCCCTGAAGAAATTCCAGGAGGGCATACTTCACCCTTATGGCATTATATTAGTAACAGGGCCAACCGGGAGCGGTAAGACCACGACTCTCTATTCTGCATTAAGGCAGATAAACATACCTGACAGGCACATCGTCACAGTTGAAGACCCTGTTGAATATTCCCTGATGGGGATAAATCAGGTTCAGATAAAGCCGGAGATTGGGCTTACCTTTGCCAGTGTCCTGAGGGCAATATTAAGGGCTGACCCTGATGTGGTGATGGTTGGCGAGATAAGGGACAAGGAGACTGCTGAGATATCTATCAAGGCGGCGTTAACCGGACATCTGACATTCAGCACACTCCATACGAATGACTCGGTAGGGGCTATAAACCGCCTGGTTGATATGGGTATAGAGCCGTTCCTCGTCTCAAGTGCATTGGTCATGGTCGTTGCACAGAGGCTTGCGCGTAAGATATGCCTTCAGTGTAAAGAGCCGTTTGAGGTCCCTCAAAATATCATGAAAGATATAGGACTTGAGGGCAAGATTGTAACAGGTGCATTATACCGGGGGAGGGGGTGTAAGGCTTGTAACAATACAGGTTATCGCGGCAGGGTAGGAGTGGCAGAGATATTGATTGTGAATGAAGAGATTAAAGAACTTATCCTGAAGAGGAGTGATAGTAACCATATAAAAAAGACAGCCATTGCCGCAGGTATGCAGACGCTGAGAGATAATGGTCTGACAAAGGCGGCGGCGGGGATTACCACGATAGAGGAGGTGATGCGAATCACAGCCGATTTTTAATTTGACAAAGTGTCTGATATGATGTAAAATCAAATTATGGAGCCTCTTCCATTATCAATCTTACTTATTATCCTATCCATATTATTTTTATTCTCTTTTTTATTCTCTTTCTCTGAAACGGCATTAATATCTGTGAATAAGATAAGGCTCCGGCACCTGGCAAGTAAGGGTGTGAAGAATGCAGAGATAGTCTATAATATAATTACTCATAACATTGACAAATTATTAACGACCATCTTAGTTGGCAACAATTTTGTCAATGTTACCATTTCTACGATTGCCACTGCGTTATTTATACAGTTATTAGGGCCTGAGTGGGGTATAGTTTTTGCCACGGTAATAGTTACCTTAGTGCTTTTGGTATTTACAGAGATAACTCCAAAAATACTTGCGGCACAACATTCGGATAGAGTAGCATTGGCTATGGCACTCCCTATCCAATTTCTGATGCGGCTCTTAAACCCTGTTACGAAGGTTTTTATGAGGATACCAAACTTAATAGCCAGGGTAGTAGGGGGTAAGATATCAAAGAGGTCTTTTTTGATTACCGAGGAAGAGATAAGGATTATGATTGAGGTAGGTAAGGAAGAGGGCGTAGTAGGAGAGGAAGAGAGAAAGATGCTCCACCGTATCTTTGAATTTGGTGATACCCTTGCCCAGGATGTTATGGTGGAAAAAAAGGATATGGTGGCTGCAGAGATAAATACCACGAGTGAGGAATTGTTAAGGTTACTTGTGGAAGAAGGGCATTCCAGAATACCCGTGTATGAAAAGGACATTGACCATATTGTCGGAATAATCTATATCAGTGATATACTTCAGATATTAGAGAACAGGCAGCTCATCATAATACATGATATAATCTCCCAGGCATATTTTATCCCGCCAACAAAGCGAGTCCATGACCTGCTGCAGGATTTCCAGCGCAAGAGGACACAGATAGCTATCGTGAAAGATATAGATAACAAGACAATGGGTTTGGTTACTTTAGAGGACCTTATTGAAGAGATTGTGGGTGAAATTGAAGAAGAACCTTTTCCATTGACTAAAAGTTGACAATGTGGTAAAATACAATAAGGAGGAAGGATGAAAAAATCATTGGTTTTTGTCCCTTCTGTTTTCATGCTTCTAATTTTAGGAATAGGTCTATTGTTAGAAAAGAACCTATTGGAACCTCTGGCAGAGGAAAAAGAATCCAGAGGAGGGATAAGCGGAAAGGTTAGAGAATTTGCAAGGGCAGAGGATGCTGAATTTATAGCAAATCTTTATCTCACCAATAGAAAGTATGAAGACGCACTTCTAATCTACAACCAGATTCTTAATACAGACCCTCAGAATCCGCGTTTAAATAATATAAGATTCAATATAGCAAACATTTACAATATCCAGCACAAGCTAAATAATTCCATAGGGGTCTATGAAGAGATAATACGCTCATCTAAAGAACAGCATCCCCAGGCAGTGATGGAGTATAAACGCTATGAAGAGGAGATGAAACCTTATCAGGAGGCTATGAGGAGATATGCTAAGGAGATGCGGGAATTTCGCAGGGCAGGAGGCACAAAGCCGGAACAACCGGTGCGCCCTGTTATTGAGAACCCGAGGTTCCTGCCCCCGCAGACGTTAGAGATGAATATCATGCGCGCCTTTCTGTCTATCGCCAATATTTATAAAACCAATAGTAAGGAAGAGGATGCAGAAACGGTTTTTAAAAATATGGCCGGGGATGGTATTACTGAAGAGTTCACCTGGATAGCCCTCTTTTCCCTGGCAGGGCTGTACGAGTCCGGAGGAAAATATGATGAGGCGCTTAAGACTTATCAGCAATTGCTTGACTTAAATTTCCAGAGAGGTTCAATCTATTATCCTGTGCTTACATCTACTGTTCCGGGAGGGGCTGATACTATATTTGAGCACATTACGCCTCCACCTGTCCTGTCTTCAAGGCCGGCTACTATACTTGGCTTGATGGCAAACGTCTACGAAAGGCAGGGCAGATTTGACAAGGCAATAGAAACCTACAGTAGGATAATAGAAGACAAATCTTCTCAGGATGCAGATATTTCAACTGCATGGCTCTTTATGGGTAATTTGCAGCAGCGGACTGGTAATATTAAAGATGCCATAAAAAGTTTTGAGGCTGTGGTAGCAATGGGGCAGGAGATTCCGCAGACTGGCGGCACAAGACCCTTGAGGCGGCAGCTCAGTGAGCCTTATGCTATGCAGTTAGACAGGCTAATTAATGTTGCAAGAATAAAGTTAGAGACATTGAGAAATCTAAAGACCAATGAAGCAAAGTAATGACTACAGCGTATAGGAAACCTATCGTCAAAAGAGAGATAATACAGGCAAGATTTGTCATCGCCATTTTACTCCTTATCCTGATATTTCTCAATATGACAGGCTGGCTTATCTACTATGGCACAAAAAAGAGTTATGACCGTGAGGCAGGCAGGAGTCTCGTCTCATTTGTAACAACTATAAGTTCGCTTACAAAAACCGATTCACTGAAACTTCTTACCCCTGGTGATGAAGAGACGTATCTGTACAAGTGGCTCCAATCAACCATCAGGAACATCTCTGATACGGCTGACGTAGACAATCTCTATATATTTGACAACAGAAACAGGACCCTGGTGGACATTGAGGACGGGGTGAAGATAGGGAGTAAATGCAGCAAGATAAAATTGGAACCGAGAGAAATAGAGCAGGTGAGAGAAGGATCCGGCGTATACACAAAAAGTTATTATGGAAAAGACGGTAAACTATATAAATCTGCCTATGCCCCGATAAAAGACAGGGACGGGGTTATAGTCGGGATATTGGGTACAGATGCAACGTTTCGTGTCCATGAGGTAGTAGAGCAGCTCAGGACGAGATTGTTCTGGATAGGCGTAGTAAGCTTATTCCCTGCCGTGGCGCTGTCCATTATACTGACAGGACCGCTTGTCCGGCCTATCAGGCTGCTCAATACGTCTCTGATTGAACAGATGAATTATAACGAGTATATCCTTAAGAGCATCAGCGGAGGCGTCCTGACGATAAATCCTAAAGGCCAGATAACCACACTGAACAAGGCGGCGATGGGAATCCTGGAATTATATGGCAAAGACGTGATAGGAAAAGACTCTGTAGAAGTGTTAAAGGTGCAGCCTGAGCTGGCAAATATCGTCATGGAGACACTGAAAGAGGAGAAGCCATATAATGCGTACGGCCTTGCGCTTAAGACAGAAAATAAAGGCGAGATAACCATCGCACTGAATACCTCGCCGTTAAGAGATAAAGAAAATAAGGTTATAGGCGCGGCTGGTTTCTTCACGGATATTACCGAAATGAAAGAGCTCCAGAGGAGGGTCCATCTGAAGGAGAAACTTGCAGCATTAGGAGAATTATCAGCAGGTCTGGCACATGAGATAAGGAATCCGCTTGAGGGAATCCAGGTGTTTGCGGAACTTCTAAAGAGGAAGATGGAAAAAAGAAAGGAAGAGGGAGAATTAGCAGATAATATTATAAGAGAAATAAAGAGTCTGAATACAATCATTACTGAATTTCTGAATTTTGCAAGACCAACGAGGTTTAATATTGACCATGTCCGGATAAACAATGTAATAGACAATGCCATTTCAGTTTCAATGCCAAGGCTGGCCAAAGGTAATGTGGACGTCCATAAGCATTATACATCAAATGACATTGATATGATGCTTGATGCTGACAGGATGAAAGAGGTTTTCTTAAACCTTATAATAAATGCCCAGGAGGCTATGACAGGCGGCGGCAATCTGGATATTTATGTAAAGGAAAATTCTAACAGGCACACGGAAGGTAATAAAGATATTACCAAGCGATTCGTGGAGATAGAATTTGCAAATGACGGCCCTCCTATTCCGGCTGAGGACATGGAAAAGATATTCAACCCCTTCTTTACTACCAAGACACAGGGGACTGGGCTGGGTCTGGCAATAGTCCATAAGGTGATAGAAGGGCATGGAGGGACGATAAGCGTGGAGAGTAAAGAGGGAGAGCGGACAAAGTTCATTATAAGATTACCTGTAAATGGGACTGTGGTGTGAAAAGGGAGGGATAGTATGAGCGTTATTTTAATTGCAGAAGACCAGGATAGCGTGCGCGAGGGATTGAAAAAGGCCCTGGAAGAAAGCGGACATTCCGTAAGAGGGGTAAATGATGGGACGAAGGCCCTGGAAGAACTTAAGGCAAAGACATACGATATCCTCATCACAGATATAAAGATGCCGGGTATGGACGGCATAGAATTATTGAATTTAGCTAAGAAACTCAATCCGGATACATACGTGATAGTCATCACCGCTTTTGGAAGCGTTGAGACGGCAGTGACGGCTATGAAGGCAGGTGCATATGACTATATAAATAAGCCATTTTCTATTGATGAGATGGAACTTTTGATAAAAAATATAGAGGAAAAGAAACGCGTCCTGGAAGAAAGGGAATTTTTAAGTGAGGAGATAAAGACGCAATATAACAGGCACATCATTGGCAATAGTCCCATGATGAAGGCGATTTATTCTACCGTGGATAAGGTGGCTAATAGTGATTCGGCTGTTTTGATAAGGGGTGAGAGCGGGACAGGAAAGGAGTTAATAGCAGGTGCTATCCATTATAAGAGTGCCAGGCGGGACAAACTTCTTATCAGGGTCAGCTGCGCCGCCCTTACTGAAAGTTTATTGGAGAGCGAACTCTTTGGACATGAGAAGGGTGCATTTACAGGCGCCATAAACAGGAGGAAAGGAAGATTTGAACTGGCTGACGGCGGAACGTTATTTTTAGATGACATTGGCGATATATCTCCATCTACCCAGGTTAAGCTCCTGCGTGTCCTGCAGGAGAAAGAATTTGAACGTGTAGGCGGGACAGAGACGCTAAAGGTGGACGTCAGGATTATCTCTGCTACTCACAAGGACCTTGAAGAGGCAATAAAGAGGGGTGAATTTAGAGAAGACTTATATTACCGCTTGAATGTCGTATTTATATATATGCCGCCTCTGAGGGAGAAAAAAGAAGATATCCCTCTTCTGGCAAATTTCTTTCTGAGTAAGTACGGAAAGAAGTCTAATACACCCATTAAGAGGTTTGCCCCTCAAAGTGTTGATGCACTGATGAATTATGCCTGGCCAGGGAACGTGAGAGAACTTGAGAACGTGATAGAAAGGTCTGTAGTGCTTTTGGGGGATGAAGAAGTGGTTATGCCTGAACATCTGCTTTTACCTGTCTCCAAGCCCAGACCCAGGAAGATAATAGAGGCAAAAGAGATGACCCTTGAGACTATGGCTAAGGCCGTGAACATGAGGTCAATGTTACAGGACTGGGAGAAGCAGCAGCTGATTGATATACTTAATAAGACGGACTGGGTCCAGACCAGGGCAGCCCAGGTCCTGGGTATTCCGAGGACATCTCTCAGGTATAAGATGAAGAAATTGGGGATTGTGGGGAAGTAGGTAGAAGAAAGGGGGAAGGGGAATGAAAGGATTTAATAGGTTGTGGATTGGGACGTGTTTGGTAGTGGTGGGATTGGTGATTGCGAGCCAGTCTATTTATGGGAAGGATAGCAAAAAAGGGGGTAATGTCCTGGTAAAGGTGGACAAGTCAGTCCTTACCACTGAGGCATTTGACAAACAGTTTGAGAATATGCGCATGCCCCAGATGAAGTCAGTTACACCGGATATGAAGAAAGAGATGGTAGAACGATGGATAGAGTCTGAATTATTGTTCCAGGAAGCAAAGAAGAAGGGTCTGGATAAGAAGGAAGACGTCCAGCAGAGGGTGGAGGATATGAAGAAACAGATTCTTATCCAGTCATTGATGCAGGATAAGATGAAGGAACTTAAGGTTAGCAATGAAGAGGTAGAGCAGTATTTTAATAGCCATAAGCAAGACTTTCAGGTTCCGGAAAAGGTCAAGCTAAGACATATTCAGGTTGCAGCCGAAGATGAGGCAAAGGAGTTGATTAAGAGCCTGGGAGAAGGGGCTAAATTTGAGGATTTGGCAGGTGAGAAGTCCCAGGATGTGCGGACAAAAGCCCGCGGCGGCGATCTGGGATATATGGACAGGAATCAATGCACGAGAAGATTTGATGCCTCATTTGCAGCAGCCGTCTTTTCAATGGAAACAGGGGGTGTGAGCGAGCCTGTAAAAGGCAAGGCCGGATACCACATAATAAAATTAGAGGAGAAACAGCCTGCAAAAGAGGAAGAGTTTTCCAAGGTGAAGGACAGGGTGGAGAAGATGGCGCTTAGAGAAAAGCAGATGAACGAGTATAAAACATTTATTGATGACCTTAAGAAAAAGGCAAAGATTGAAAAACACCTGGAACTGTTAGAGGTAAAAGAAGAAACAACCGAAAGTAAATAATTAGGAATTTCAAAATATTGTAGTTGCCCCGACGTTACGTCGGGGCTTAATTAAGGTTACAAAATGAGGTATTGATATGTATAAAAACTTTATCACTGCAGGACTTATTATCGGCCTGGCAATAAATGCCTGTTGCCAGGCTGCAGAAGAGAAACCTGCGGCCAGTCCCAAAAAAATGATATATTCCTACGGGGTCCACGATGGGAGTTGGCTTGATATGGGTTCACCTTATGCGATTACAGGAAGCGTAGATACAAGTTCTGATGCTGCATTCCCGGCTGCAATATACGGGAAGGGGTCAGCCAATTTTGTCCATACGATAAATCTGCATTTTTCCTTAGAACAGGCCCAGGATATGGTATTTATTATGGACATACTGTCTGAAAGCGGGGGGGATAAGAATGTATCCGCAGAAGAACTTAAGGTCTTTTTAAATGGGGAATTGATTCAGACGATAGACCTGTTCCCGGAGTCTCCTAAGCCAGAAGAAGAAAGACAGAGAACTGTCCAGGTGGCTGGTGAGCAGGGCGAGAACGTCCTCACCATAGATATGAGCCATAACCCTAACTGGTATAATTGCTGGTTTGATTCCGTTACGTTATATAAACCAGAGGTAAAATAACAGTATAGTCCAACGAAGTGAAGTGAGGAGTTTTCTTAATGGCTCAGGAACAAAAGGAGATGTTAGGTGAACTCCTGGTTAAAACAGGAGTACTGACTAAAGACCAGCTGAATAAAGGGCTGGAAGAACATAAGAAGACAGGGGAGCGGTTAGGCAATGTCCTTATAAGATTAGGATTATTGGAGGAAAAGGACCTGCTTAAGACTCTGGAATCCCAGCTCGGCATTCCTTATGTAAGTCTTTCAAATATTAAAATAGAACCATCTGTAATATCAAAGATACCTGCCAATTTTATCTATACTCACAACCTGATTCCCGTCAAAGAAGATAACGGCGTCCTGACAGTTGCGGTCTCTGACCCTTTAGACATCCATACCCTTGATGACATAAGACTCCTCCTGGGTTATGAGGCTAAAGCCGTTATCTCAAGCAAAAGGGAGATTGATAGTGCGATAAAGAAGTACTACGGGGTTGGCGCTGCTACTATGGAAAAGATAGTAGCAGAATCCGAGGAAGAACATCTGGCGGGGGAAGAGGTTATTACTGCCAGGGAAAAATTTGATATAGGGGACATGTCAAGTGACGCTTCTATAATCAAATTTGTGAATCAGATAATATTAGAGGCATTTCAAAGCAGGGCAACAGATATTCATATAGAGCCGTTTGAAGATGAACTGAGGGTTCGTTATCGTATTGACGGTATGCTTCATGAGGCTACTACGCCTCCAACCATCATACGATTCCATTCAGCCATAGTTTCCAGAATAAAGATAATGGCTGACCTGAACATTGCCGAGAAACGTCTGCCCCAGGATGGCAGGATTAAGGTAAAGGTTACAAGTCAGGATATTGATTTGAGGGTCTCTGTAATACCCACCATATTCGGTGAGAGCGTTAATATAAGGATATTGAGTAAGTCCGGCACCTTATTAGAACTTGAGCAGATAGGACTGCCGCATGACGACTTAAAGAAACTTAACTCCCTTATTAAAAAACCCCATGGCATTATCCTGCTTACAGGGCCTACGGGCTGCGGGAAGACGACTACACTCTATGCCTGCCTGAGCAAGATAAATTCAATAGAAAGAAAGATTATAACCATAGAGGACCCGATTGAATATCAATTGAGAGGCATAAGCCAGATGCAGGTGAAACCGCAGATAGCCCTTACCTTTGCTTCAGGATTAAGGTCAATATTAAGGCAGGACCCGGATGTTATTATGGTGGGTGAGATAAGAGATGCTGAGACTGCAGAGATATCTATACGTTCTGCCCTTACAGGTCATCTGGTATTTAGCACACTTCATACCAATGATGCAGCCGGCGGAATTACGCGCCTTACAGATATGGGTATAGAGCCATTTTTAATCGCCTCTTCCATTGAGGGTATAATTGCCCAGAGATTGGTACGTATCTTATGCGCCAGGTGCAAAGAGCCGTATAAACCCGAAACAGATTATCTTAAACAGATAGGTTTCCATATCCCGGATGAGAAAGGATTTAAAATCTACAGAGAAAAGGGCTGTGAAGAATGCCGGCATACGGGATATAAAGGCAGGTTTGCCATCTTTGAGATACTTGTTATTACAGAACCCATAAAAAAGTTGATATTAGAGAAGGCATCGGCTGGCGTGATAAAACGCGAGGCCCAGAAGTTGGACATGAAGACGCTGCGTGATGCCGGATGGGATAAGGTAAAGGATGGGTTAACAACTATAGAAGAGGTACTGCGAGTCTCTGAGGAAGAAGATGCCGGTATTTACATATGAGGCTAAACTTAAGACAGGCAAGAAGGTAACTGACACGATAGAGGCTGAGAATGAACGCGCAGTTATATCGCGGTTACAGGCAGAAGGATATTTCCCGCTCAAGGTCAGACTGAGAACCGATACCGGGGTAAAAAAACTAAGACCTGAAAAACCTTCGCATGCGAGGACTGTTTACCAGAAGATTAGCGGCAGGGAATTTGCCGCCTGGACAAGACAGTTAGCAAGTCTGCTTAATGCAGGCGTGCCTTTATTAAAATCTTTAGAGGTCCTGATAAGGCAGACCAAGAATGAACGGTTAAAGGCAATCATAGAGACATTGAAAAACGACGTCCGCGATGGGACGGCATTTAGCGAGGCAATAAAGAAACATCCAAAGGTATTCCCTAATCTTTATATCGGTATGATAAGGGCTGGAGAAGCAGGGGGCGTTCTTGATACTGTCCTGAATAGATTGGCAGACTGGCTTGAAAAAGAAGAAGACCTCAGGCGGCAGGTCCGTTCATCAATGGCATATCCTGTGGTGATGGCATTGGTAGGTATTGGGACCGTTCTATTCCTGTTAGGGTACGTTATCCCAAAATTTGTGACGATGTTTGAGGATATCGGAAGGACGTTACCTCTGCCTACGAGGATTTTGATATCTTTAAGCAGCCATATAAGAAGCTGGTGGTTTCTTTATATCATAGGGGCCATAATAATCGTATATGCTCTTAGCCGCTATGTTAAAACAAAAGACGGGAAATTCTTGTTTGACCGCCTTAAGCTGCAATTCCCTGTCTTTGGCGGATTATTGAACAAGATAGTCCTCTCCAGATTTACCCGCACACTGGGAACATTGATTGGGAACGGAGTCCCGCTTCTTTCAGCATTAGGTATGACACGTGATACACTGGGTAATGAAGTTTTTGCAAGCGAGATAAATAAATCATACGTTAAAGTTGAAATGGGAGAAAGTTTAGCAGGGACATTATCCAAAAGCGGGATATTTCCGCCTATAGTTATTGACATGATAGCAGTAGGAGAAGAGACAGGAAATCTGCCTGATGCATTGGTCAGAATCGCTGACACAAACGACAGGGAGGTTGAAAGTTCCGTAAAGGCGTTGACTTCTTTAATTGAGCCGGTGATGATATTGGTTATGGGCACGATAGTGGGATTTATAGTCATGGCGATGTTATTGCCTGTATTTGAAATGAGCGCATTCGTAAAATAGGAGGAATAAATATATGAGATTGAATGAGAGAACGGGATTTACCCTGATTGAAATCATGCTGGTCGTGATTATTATAGGGATTCTGGCTGCTGTAGTCCTGCCGAGATTCGTTGGAAGGACAGAGGAGGCACGGAGGGCTGCTGGCCTTACGCAGATAGAGAATATCGGGCTTGCACTGGACCAGTTTGAATTAGATAATGGCAGGTTCCCTGCTGTACTTGATGAACTCATCCATAATCCCGGTAACATTCCAAATTGGAAAGGACCGTATCTTAAGAAAGATGTTCCAAATGACCCATGGGGTAACCCTTATTACTATAAATCCCCCGGCACCAAGAATCCGGACTACGATTTGGAATCATTTGGCCCTGACGGCGTAGAGGGTGGAGGGGATGACATACCATCCTTGCATCAATCCAGATAAGCCCAGGGGATTTACCCTTATAGAGATAATAATAGTAGTTATAATTATCGGCATCGTAGCAGGGGTGGTTGGGGTGAGGCTTACAGGGACTGTCTCAGATGCGTCCCTTATGAGTAGTGCGAGAAGTATAGCAGCCATGATGGCTTTTGCAAGATATAGTGCTGTCACAGATGGATTGAATTACCGCGTCAATTACGACATAGACATGAGGAGGTGCTGGCTTTCGGTAGAGAAGGAACCCGCGCCTTCACCAGATGGGGATTCTAATCCTGTATATAACCTTTCAGGAAGGTATCAGGAACTGGCTAACGGCGTTGCCATCAGGGATATTACTACCACGCGCAAATCAAATATTAGAGAAGGAGCTGAATATACTGCCTTTATGCCTGATGGCAGGGCTGAGAGATGCATATTGCACTTAACAAATGAAAAGAAGAAGGTTTATACCATAATTACGTTTAAGGGCATTGGCAGGGTAAAGGTCTTAGATTATGAATGGACTGAATAAAAAGGGGACTGTCCCGTTTTTCTGGGACTGTCCCCGGAAAAGTATTGGTTTCATGTTATTGGAGGCGATGGTGGCATTGGCTATATTGTCAGTCGGTATAGTGACGGTGATGCAGTCGTTTTCTTCTGCATTAAGGGTATCTAAGTCAAGTTATAATTCCACCATAGCCACTTTCCTCGCTCAGTCTAAATTATCTGACTTAGAGAGGGAAGGTTCCTGGACAAAGGAGAATCTATCCGGGGATTTTGGCAAGGCATATCCAAATTTTAAATGGGAGGCAGAGGTTTCCTCAGTTGAATTGGACAAACTCATCCCTGAGAATCTGCGCGTAAAAGTGAGAGAAGAGGAAGGAAACAAACAAGAGATCAATCTGCTAAACCTTACTATTTCATGGGTTGAAAGAGGGGCTAAAGAGGAGGCTGTATTTGCTACATACGTGGCGAGCAAAAAGGAATAAAAAAGGCATTACGCTGATAGAATTGATGCTGGCTTTATTGATAACGACTGTGGTGATTGGTGCGGTGTATGGTTCGTTCAGGGCGGGGCTTTCAACCTGGAAGAAGAGCGACGTTAAGACTACGGTGTATCAGAACGTCCGGATTACTTTAGACCAGATGGCCCGTGAGATAAGGTCTATCTTTGCTAATCCTGATAATCCGGCTATCAAATTTACCGGAAGTTCGCAGAAATTGGGTTTTGTATGTTCTATGCCTCCTTCTCTTGTAGAAGGGGTTAACGGCTATGATTTACATAGCGTCATGTATTTTGTAGCCGATTCAAAATGGGAAAAAGGCAAGGCATTATGGAAATATGACGAGGTTAAACCTATCATGCCTTCATTATCTACCCTTAATCTCATGCCTTTGGCATACAAGACGGAATTAGAGGGCGAAATAATTGAAAAGGCAGAGGAATTACTCCCGATGGTAAATGAGGTTAAATTTAGATACTATAATGGAGATTCATGGCAGGACGAATGGGGGGAAGAAGGTGAGGCAGGGGTGGCAGGATTGCCGGCAGCAAGCAGCGGATTACCCAGGGCCGTTGAGATAACCATTGTCCTTCAATATGATGAAAAGGGTGAATATAAAGAGACCTTCTACACAACTGAAGATATAATGATTAATAAGGATTAAGGGTGGGGAAAAAGGCAGTAGTGCTTGTCATTACACTGTGGGTATTGGTTCTCCTGTCTCTCATAGGTCTGGCATTTGTCCGCACCGTCAGGGTAGATGCAAGGATTTCAAGGTATCATAAGAATAATTTACAGGCACTATTATTGGCAAAATCCGGGCTGACCGTTTTGACGGCGGATATTTTAGCAGATAATAACGAGTTTGATTCTTTGTCTGAGGATTGGCTCAGGAAATATTCATATACAAAAGAGGAGATGGAGAAGAAAGGTCCCGGAAATAGCTTGAGGGAATTTGAGGTTAAGGATAAAGACGGTAAATTGCTCGGAACTTACTCTGTCAGGATAACCGACGAAATGGGCAAGTTCAACATTAATGCTATTGACGAGGCAATGGATAATATGGTAAAATACTTGTTTGATTCTGTCCAATCCGATAATAAGGAGGGCATAGTAGATTCTATCTTAGACTGGATTGACCCGGATGACCTCCACAGACTTAATGGGGCAGAAGAGGAATATTACAGGGAGCTCAGCAGTCCATATCATTGCAAGAACGGACCCTTAGATACCCTTGAAGAGATGCTGCTCATTAGAGGCATTACTCCTCAGATATTTTATGGGACCGATAAATCAAAAGGTATCGCATCACTTGTCAGAATATATCCGTCTAAAGAGGAATCTGTCAGGATAAATGTAAATACGGCCCCTATTGAGGTACTTGAGGCTCTCTTAAAAGAGTTTGGAGAGTCCTTACCCCAGTCTATTCTGGAACAGCGGTCTGGCAGGGATGGCATTGAACCATCAGAGGATGACGAGCCTTTTAAGAATACCCAGGATATACTGAAATTACCGTCTGTGGTTGATGTTTTGACGAGCCTTAAAAAAGAGGAAGATAAAAAAGGATGGACAGACAGGCTGATGAGGCGTATAGATGTCAGGTCGTCAATATTCAGGGTGGAATCTACAGGCAGATTGAAGAACTATAATACAAAAAGAAAGATTACGACGATTCTCCGGAGGGACCCATCAGGGTTAAAGACAGTATATTGGAGAGAGGGATGAGCAAACTCGTGACAGGATTAGATATAGGCACTGGTTCAATAAAGATGGTTCAGATAAGGAGAATCTCCTCAGGATTGGAGATTATAAAGGCAGCCTCAAAAGAGATGTCTTATAATAAAGACGAGAAAAAATATCCTGATAAAGAGGTGGTCAAGGATACTATAAAGAATTTGCTGAAAGACAATAATGTCAGACCCGGTCATGTCGTCTCTTCTATCCCGCGCTATCTTGCCGCTGTAAAATACATTACGCTGCCTTCTAAAGATAGAAGTGAGATTAAAGAGATGCTTAAATATGAGGCAGAGAAACAGATGCCTTTTTCTGTAGATAAGGCGGAATTGGACTTTCAGATTTTAGACGAGGCAGCGGGAAGCGAGTCTTCCGTCCTGTTGGCAGCAGTGAAAAAGGATATCGTTGAAGAACATCTGAAGTTGTTAAAGGAGTGCGGATTAAAACCTGATTGTATAGATATAAGTTCTTTCGCTATTTTAAATGCTGTCAGTAATACCAATCATCTAAAGGAGAAGTCCGTTATAGCGCTGATAGATATTGGCTCAGGTATGCTTGAAATAAATATCGTAAAGGAAGGGATATTACGTTTTACGCGCAGTGCCTCTGTATCCTGTGATGATTTAACTTTAATGATGCAGAAGGAACTGAACGTGGATTCCAGCGTGGCAGAGAGGTTAAAAAAGGAATATGGACTGCTCGCGCCTGAGTCCGGGGAATTATCAGACTCGCCTATTGCCAAAGTCACGAAACAATGGGTTAGCAGCCTTATATATGAACTCAGGCGTTCTTTAGATGCCTATAAGGTTGAGCAATATGGCGGCAGGGTTGAGAAGTTATTATTGACTGGCGGCGGGGCAGGATTAAAAGGTCTTGTTGAGATATTAAGGGATAGATTAGGCATTGAGGTTAAAGTAGTGAATCCGCTTGCGAACATATCAGTTGGAACGTCAGTCTCTATAACGCCTGATACGGCACCTGTCTGGACATCTGCCATCGGATTGGCTTTAAGGGGGAATATTAAAAATAATATAGAAATAAATCTTGTCCCGGCGTGGGTAGAGGAAGAGGAGAGACTGAAGGTGAGGCGGTCTGTTAGATTAGTAATAACCTCTCTTGTTGCTATAACCATAGCAGGGGTAATTATCGTCTTGACTGATAAGGCAAAAGAAAATTGGGCACAGATATCAATTTTAGATAAACGTCTGGATGACTTAAGTTTGGTCCATTCCCGCGTTGAATTGGTAAAAAAACAGAAGGATGTTATAGAGGAATATCAGTGGGAAGGAGCGACTATTCTTGAGGTCCTATCGGCATTGAGTAAATTTAGCCCGCCAGATATCTATTTTACCAATATTAAGTTCAAGAAAAATGAATGGTTAGACCTTACAGGAAAGGCCGGTTCACGTTCGTCTATTAGTAATATGGTAAACATCCTTCAGAGGATGGGATACTTTGATAAGGTTGAACTCAAATACACCGAAGGTTCGGGAGAATCCATTGAATTCGGCATCTATTGCCAGAATAAAAGGAAAGAAACTCAGGTCCAGAAATAGAAAATAAGATGAATAAATCTTTAGCCCTGCTCCTCACAAACATAAAGTTCTTTGTTTCACGCCTCTCGCGCAGAGAGAAGGTAATCTTTTATGTTTGCCTGATAGTAGCGGTAGTAATACTCTTCTATGTAACTATAGCTGAACCGATGATAAACGACTGGGACCGGACAAAGAAAGAGATAGTTAAAAAGAAGATAGAACTTGAAAGATACGGGAAGAAGGCGAAAAAAGACAATGAAATAATGGAACAGATTAAACCTGTTATTGAGAAAGTAAAGTGGCAGGTGCCGCGGGCAGAATTTCAATCAGTACTGCTTGCCAGGGTGGAAGGCATGGCAAAAGACTCAGGTATAAAGATAGTAAATATGAAATTCCTGTCGGATAAGGAATTTGACTTTTACAGGGAATTGTCAACTGAGGTGAAGATAGAATGTTCTTTAGGCTCACTTACTAAATTTCTATATTCGCTTCAGAATATGCCTCAGATTTTAGACGTGCGCAAGCTGGAACTTAAGCCAAAGGACAAGGAGTCAAAGGTTCTACAGGGTGAATTGCTGATAGCGACGATATCGTTTGAGGGATGAGAGGGGACGGTTCTATTTTGAATATATATAAATTGCAAAACGGAATTATCAAGAGCGGCCTAATAAGAATAAATAGAACCGTCCCTATTTTGTTATTAGTCCTTGCCTGTAGCATGCAGGTGTGTCCTGCCGAGTTGGTGAGTAAGCGAATATCTGATTATTCTGTCATAGAGGATAGAAACATCTTTGCGCCGCCGAGGGCACCGTCACCCGTTACTCCACCTGAGACCCCTGTGGCTGAGGTCAAGCCGCCTCCGCCTAAAGAGGTAACGGCGAAGAAAGTGACAGAAGCAGAAGGGATGCTCCTTACAGGCATAGTGTTTTTTGACAATAAATTCCATGCCTTATTAGAAGATAAGGCTACCTCAAAAGGGGCAATATTGAGCATAGGTGAAGTGATAAACGGGGTGAGCATCATTGACATTGAGGAGGGTAAGGTTATACTTCAGAGTAAAGGCGAAAAATTAGAGATGGCATTAGAAAGGGAGAGTAAGGAAACAGGATTTCCGCCTATAGGAATGGGAGGTCCTGTAGATTTTGGAAGAGGGAGGGCATTACCTGATACAAGGAGGAGAAGAGGAGAATCACGCACAACAACACCAGCCACACCGACATATCCTCCTGCATATCCTACGCCTTATCCTTATCAAGGTATGCCCCCGGAGGGTATTCCACCGGGAATGATGTTGCCAGAGGAGGGCACACAGTAATGTGGATTAAAAAGAGTGCACAGGGCCTTATATTATTGTTAACGATTTTATTTTTCGCAGGTATTGCGAAAGCGGTAGAAAATCCGGCAGGGGAGGGCAGCATTGGCGGGAAGGAGGTGTCTGGTGCATCTGAAGAATTGGTATCCCTTAATCTTCAGGATACAGATATAAACCTTCTGCTTGAATTATACAGCAAATTACGCGGGGTTACGATAGTTAAAGATGACCAGGTCCGCGGCAAGGTGACGGTTATAAGTCCTATAAAATTGCCAAAAGATGAGGCGATAAAGGTCATAGAGGCGTCATTGGAATTGAGAGGTTTTACCGTAGTAGAGATGGACGGGTTTGCCAAGGTCCTGCCTCAGAAAGATGCTACGAGAAAGAGCATCAGGACTATGACAGAAGAAGACCATGCAAAACCAGAGGATAAAATGGTTACCCAGGTTGTCCCTCTCAAATATATAGAGGCGCGCACTGTCATTGCCAATCTTCAATTACTTATCTCACCCAACGGCAATATCTTTGCCAGCGATAAGACCAATACGCTGGTCGTTACTGATACCGCAACAAATATAAAGAGGTTAATAGAAATTATATCCCAGTTAGACGTAGAAATATCAGCAGGCAAACTTGAGGTGCAGGTGATTCCGCTTAAATTTGCTAATGAAACTGAACTTTCAGATGTGTTGAATAAGATATTTACTTCCACTGAGGCACAAACCGGTGTAGCGGCGAGACAGTATACAAGGACTGTGCGCAGACCCCAGGTTCAGCAGCCTGCTGAGATAGAGGCTAAGAATGTTCTGGAGGATGTTTTAGGTAAGGTGAAGATTATCCCGTATGAGAGGTTACATGCCCTGGTTATCATTACCACGAGTGACTATTTCGGAATAGTCCAGTCACTTATCATGAAACTTGACGTGGAGGGTATAGAGACAGGTGCTGCCACGAGGGTTTATTTCCTTCAGAATGCCAGGGCAAAGGATGTGAGTACCCTTCTCAATACCTTGTTCGGTGGTATTACGGAGACCCAGCCTGCCGAAGGCGGGAGGGTTGTCCGAAGATATGGAAGGACAGAAGAGGAGCCTGAAACCGGCGGTGTAACCACGAGTCTGGAAGGTAAGATTAAGATGGTGGCAGATGAACGGACAAATGCCTTAGTTGTGACTACTTCACCGAGGAATTTCGCTCTATTAGAGTCCCTGTTAAAAGAACTTGACTCCAGGTCCCCGCAGGTGTTGATAGAGGCATGGATAGTAGAGGTTACGTTAAACGATGCTGTTAAATATGGCGTGGAATGGAAATTCTTTGAAGAGCATAAGATAGACAATAAGGGATACAGCAGTACAGGAAAAGGCAGCTTTGGACTGCAGGACTTTAGTCTGAGCACTACTCCCCAGGGGCTTTCTTACTGGCTATTAAAAGATAGTGCGGATGTAGGCGCCTTTTTGAATATGTTAGGAGAGATAACCAAGGTCAATATAAATTCTACTCCAAGGGTATTGACATCCAATAATAAAGAGGCTATAATCAGGGTAGGGCAGGACGTTCCTATAGTGAAGGATATCCGTTTTGATACGCTGGGTAACCCGGTCTTCAGTTATGAATATAGAGAAGTCGGGATTAAACTGACTGTTACACCGAGTATAAATAATGAAAGAGACGTAGCATTGAATGTCAAACAGGAGATAGAGACTATCATAGGGGAATTCACTGACCCCACGAATCCGCCTACCTTTGGCGCAAGAGAGGCACAAACATCTGTAGTTGTAAAAAACGGGCAGACAATCATAATCGGCGGTTTGATTAAAGATGACAAGACCACGACGACAAAAAAGATTCCGATTGCAGGAGATATCCCGCTTTTAGGGTTACTTTTCAGGAATCAGAGCAATACTACCGATAAAACAGAACTGATGGTATTTATTACTCCAACAGTTGTCTATACGCCCGAAGAGGCAGAAAATATGACAAAGACTCAGGAGGCTAAGGCAGAGATAGCTACAACCCCTTCTCAGGAAAGTGCAAGAATCCATTATGAAAATGGGATAAAGCATTATAAGAGGGGGGATTATGGATTGGCACTCTCAGAATGGGAAAAGGCTCAGGACGCAAAGCCTGATTATAAAGATACAGTCGAGAAGATAAGGTCTACCAGGGAAAGGATAGAAGCACTAAGGCTTGGAGAGGTTGAAGAGGAGAAGAAGAAAGAGAAGGAAATAAGGGTTGTCAGGATAAGAGAGTACTACAACAAAGGCAAGGCTCATTATAATAAAAATAATTATACTGAGGCAATCTACGAGATGAACAAGGTCTTAGCCCTTGACCCGAATCATAAGGATGCTAAAAGATATATTACCATGGCAAAAGAGAAATTACAAGAAGCCGTAAAAGGCAGGAAGTCCCAGAGTGAATACAGGTTCGAGAAATTGGAGCCGGTGATAAAACAAAAGCCATCTCAAGATGAGATAGAAGAAATGTGGCTTGACGAAGAGATTAAAAAAGAGGAGGAGAGAAAAGAGAAAGAGAGGCTTGCTGAAAAAGAAGGGGCAGAGAGGCTATCAAAAGAAATAGAAGAACGTAAAAAAGAAGAATGAGAGGAGAGGATAAATATGGGTAAGTATAAGATTATAGTATATTCAGGATTGGCTTTATTGCTCTTAACAGGGTGCAGTGCACGGACAAGGACATACGTCAACATTATATCAGAACCTCCTGGCGCCTCTGTATCATGGGAAGGGAAAGAGGTGGGCGAGACGCCTGTTCTAATGGGTGAAATAGCCTCAGGTAACGTCTATGATGTCCGGCTGTCAAAGAAGAACTATAAGAGTTATTCTAAACTCTTACGGGTAGAACCTGCTGAGCGCTCCGGAAAGAAGACGTTAGAACTGTTTGTCCAGTTAGAACCAGCATTGGTGGACCCGAGTCTCTACGATACCAATATGAATTTGATGGATAGGGCTTTCCATAATATAATGGGGGATGAGAAGCTGGCATCCATTACAGCACGCAGCGGAAGCATTATAGTTGCCAATATGGATATGGATGTGACAGAGATAAAAAAAATGACCTCTTTCGTTGAGGATGCATTGGTAAACTTCCTCACAAAACATAATTATCAGGTCATAGAGAAGCATGACCAACTGCTCGTCCAGATAGTCCATGAGGCAAGCGGCAGCCTGCCGTATGCATTGTTGACAGAGCATAAGAGTGATAAAGAGCCGTTTGTCTATGATGCAAAAATAGACCGTAGTGAAGCGCTTAAGGTAAAGATGCCTTCAGCCGAATATATACTCGCCTACAGGATATTGGATAGCGGCATCTCTTACACTACGCCTGAACCCCAGTCTTACAGGTATCCGAGTAAGGCAAGTGAGATTGGTGACGTGATAAATGAACCTCTTACCAAACGCAATGCCAAGGTTAAATTGCATCTCAGGTTGATTAATGTCAAGGCTGGGGCAGTGATATGGGCAGATACGGCAGAGGGCATTATGTCCGATGTCATTCCCGCAAGGTTTAAGGAGATATTGAGTGATAAGTAATTTCAAAATATTGTAGTTGCCGAGCTTGCTCGGCTTAATTAAAATACTGGATTCTTAACGGGGGAAAAAGATAATGCGGTTAGAGATAATCAAATGCTTTGTCTTAATAGTATTACTCAGTCTGATTATGCCAGGAATTGTTGAGGGGCTGGACTTTTCAGCGAATGTCCGTGTAAATTCTACCACTACAAATGACCAGAAGGAACCTGTGCTCGCTATAGACACTAACGGGACTATCCATGCCACATGGACAGACTTTAGCACAACGAGTAACAATGGCGATGTCCATTATTCCAAATCCGTTGATGGAGGTGGGACGTGGACTACATCAATTAATATAGACAGTGCAACGAGCACTGTCAAGACTGACCAGCCTGCTATTACCGTGAATAGCAGCGGGAATGTATTTATCACATGGCGTGACTTCAGAAATGACTCAACTAACGCAGATATATTTGAAGCCCATTCCAAAGATGGAGGATTGACTTTTACCCTGACAGGAGCGTCTACAGGTATATATGTGAATGACGCTGCCAGCACCGGTGCAGTTGAAGACCCTGCTGTTGCCGCATTTGGGACGAGTAACGTATATATCGTATGGAGGGACTCAAGGACAAGCGGAAATAACGGGGATATATTTTTTGACAAATCTACGGATGGCGGCGTGACGTTTGGCACAGATACGATTGTGGACACAGGCGGGACTGCAAAGGCTGAGAAACCTGCGATAACCGTGGATAATACAGGACTCATCCATGTAGTATGGAGGGATTTCAGGCTTGATACGACTAACGGGGATATATTCTATACCAAATCATCTGACGGTATTTATTGGACGAGTGTCCATGTAGATGATGCCGGACTTGTAGCGGCGGACCAGCCTGCCGTTGCAGTAAGCCCGAACGGAGATATCCATGTGGTATGGACAGATTTCAGGACATCAGGTAATGAAGGCGATATATTCTATGCCAAATCTACTAATGGCGGTGCAAGTTTCGGTACGAACAAGAATATAGATGGAGCAGGTATTACAAAGGCAGACCAGCCATCCATTGCTATAGATACCTCAGGGAATATCAACATCATGTGGCGGGATTTCAGAAACGGGGATGCTGATATATATTCCTCAAGGTCTATAGACGGTGGTTCTACCTTCAGTAAGCCAACCAGGGTAAATGATGATACCATCAAGAGCGGGAAGATTCAATTATTGCCTTCAGTAGGCGTTGACCCGAATGGAAAGGCATACGCTGTATGGGAGGATGGCAGGAATGGACACTTTGACATATTTTCAGCGAAGGGTCCTGCATTAACCGTTCCGCTTGCACCTACAGGCGTTACTGCCACTGCCGGGGACAAACAGATTGTCCTGGATTGGGATGATAATACGGAATCTGACCTTGCAGGTTATAATGTCCTGCGCAGCACGTCAAGCGGCGGGACATTTTCAAAAGTAAATACTACGAGTATAACTGTGAGTAATTTTACCAATACAGCCCTTACCAATGGCACCCAATATTTCTTTGTGATTCAGGCAGTTGATACATCAGGCAATACGAGCGGGAATTCAGAAGAGGTAAATGGGACGCCATCAGACGCATCTGCCCCAAAGACGCCTACTAACCTTACTGCCACTGCAGGTAATACACTGGTGGATTTGAGTTGGACAGCGCCTACCCAGAATGCTGACGGGTCAACCTTGACAGATTTAGCCGGGTATAATGTCTATAGGTCTATATCAAGCGGCGGGGATTTTACAAAGATAAATACGTCAACGGTAACAGTTACGACTTATCAGGATACAGGCCTTACCAATGGCACTACCTTCTTTTATAAGGTAAGCGCCATAGATGATGTTCCTAATGAGAGTGTCCTAACCTCAGCAGTCAGCGCGACGCCTCAGGTAAGGGGTAATAATGCAGCCCCATCTCCTCCACCTGGTCTTACTGCTACAGGCGGGAATACGATTGTGGATTTGAGCTGGACCGCACCCACGATAAATCAGGATGGCTCTACCCTCACTGACTTGGCAGGATACAATGTCTACAGGTCAATATCAAGTGGAGGGACTTTTACCAAGATAAATACATCCACAGTTACTGTCCTATCATTCCAGGATACAGGCAGGACCAATGGCACTACATATTATTATAAGGTCACGGCAATTGACACTGCTACTACTGCCAATGAGAGTAATTTCTCAGGGGTTGTGAGTGCAACTCCACAGGTGAGAGGAAGTGCTGCCAGTCCTGCGGTCCCTGCAAATCCTGCTGCTATCGGTAGGAATACCATCGTAGATTTAAACTGGACAACTCCATCAGTCAATCAGGACGGTTCTCCGCTTACAGACCTTGCCGGGTATAATATATACAGGCGGACAGGCTCAAGCGGTGTTTATGAAAAGATAAATAGCAGTGTGAATACAGCCGCTACGTTTCAGGATACGAGCAGGACTAACGGGACTACCTATTTTTATAAGATTACTGCTGTAGATACCGGAAGTAACGAGAGTAACTTCTCTGCCGAGGCGAGTGCTACACCCGGTGAGAGGGGTTCAAGCGTCGCACCTGCCCCGCCTACAGGACTTACTGCCACAGCAGGCAATACTACAGTTGATTTGAGCTGGACTGCACCTGCTACTAATGGAGATGGGACTACATTGACTGACTTAGATGGATATAATATATACAGGGCAACAGGCAGCGGGGGGACGTTTGAGAAGATTAATACCAGTATAAATAAACCATCCACGTTTCAGGACACAGGCAGGACTAATGACGCTACGTATCTTTATAAGGTTGCAGCTGTGGATACTGCCAGCAATGAGAGTAATTTCTCATCACAGGTAAGTGCCCAGCCGGTTGATGCCGCACCCGGTGCCCCTGTCAATTTATCTGCAACGAGCGGGACTGACAAGGTTACGCTCACATGGACGGCAAATGAAGAAACTGACCTTGCAGGGTATAATGTCTATCGTTCTACAACGAGCGGCAGTGGTTTTGCCAAACGCAATAGCACTGTTATTACGACTGCTACGTTTGATGATACAGAACTTGAGAACCTTGTGAAGTACTTTTATGTAGTGAGGGCTGTGGATAATGGCGGTAATGAGAGTGGAAATTCCAATGAGGTGAGTGTCAGGGGAACGACTGAAGGCGGGGGCTCATCAAGCGGGGGGTGCTTTATTGCTACAGCTGCCTGGGGGAGTCCGTCCGATGAAGAAGTCAGAATATTATCCGATTTCAGGGATAGGTATATGCTGGGTAATCTCCCTGGCAGGCTGTTTATTAAAGTCTATTATAAGATAGGACCTTCTGCGGCGGAATTTATCTCTGATAGAGAACCCTTGAAGAAAATTGTTAGAATAACATTGAAACCAATAGTTAGAGTTATAAAATTTATACTATGAGAAACGTTCTGACGTTTATTATGGCAGGCGGGAAGGGTGAAAGGCTCTATCCTCTTACAAGGGACAGGGCAAAGCCTGCAGTGCCGTTTGGCGGCGTATATAGAATCATAGATTTTACACTGAGTAATTGTGTAAATTCAGGTATAAGGAAGCTCCATGTCCTTACCCAGTATAAGTCTATATCCCTGGCAAGGCATATCAGGATGGGATGGAATATATTTGATGCGGAATTAGGGGAATTTATCGAGATACTGCCTGCCCAGCAGAGGATTGATGAGCACTGGTATCTTGGAACTGCGGATTCAATATATCAGAATACCTATACGATTGAAATGGAAAACCCCGACCATGTTATAATCCTTGCCGGCGACCACATTTATAAGATGAATTATTCTGATATGTTTGAATTTCATAAGGAGAAGAATGCAGACCTCACGGTAAGTGTGGTAGAGATGGTTAAGGAGAAGGCATTCCAGTTAGGCGTAGTTGAAATAGACGGGCAGAGCAGGCTCATAGGGTTTGAAGAAAAGCCTGAAGTGCCCAGGACTATACCAGGCGACCCTGAGCATGTGCTTGTATCTATGGGTATATATATATTTAACAAGGATGTTCTTGAAAAAGAATTGATAACCGATTCCCAAAAAAAAGACAGTACACATGATTTTGGAAAAGATATTGTGCCATCTATGCTCAATAGGTATAAGGTATTTGCCTATAATTTCAAGGATGAGAATAAGAAACAGGCAAAATACTGGAGGGATATAGGCAGCATAGACGCCTACTGGGAGGCAAATATGGACCTTGCACGGGTCTCTCCTGAGTTTAATCTCTATGATAACGACTGGCCCATCAGGACATATCAGGAACAGTTCCCGCCTGTTAAGACGGTATTTGCCGGGGGTGATGACCCAGCGAGAATGGGCGTTGCACTTGATTCCATGGTGTCTAATGGATGTATCATAAGCGGCGGCAAGGTCCTCAGGTCCATACTCTCTCCTAATGTCCGCGTAAATAGTTTTGCAGAGGTGATTGACTCTATAGTTATGGAGCGTGTGGAGATTGGCAGACATGCCAGAATAAAGCGTGCTATCATAGATAAGGACGTGAAGATACCACAGGGGATGGAGATAGGCTATAATCTTGAAGAAGATAAGAAACGTTTTACAGTAACGCCGTCAGGTATTGTAGTAGTAGCAAAAGGGACTGTGATAGAAAAATGAAAAATGAAAATCTTATAATTGCAGAGAAAGAATTTAAATCCCGGCTGATGGTGGGGACCGGCAAGTATGCCAATTTCAAGATTATGAAAGAGGCCATTGAAGCGTCAGGTGCAGAGCTCGTGACTGTTGCAGTAAGGCGGGTGAACTTAGATGAGCCGGGTAAGGAATCTATGCTGGATTATATTGACAGGAAGAAGATTGCCATCCTCCCGAATACGGCAGGTTGTTACACGGCAGAAGAGGCGGTACGTGTGGCACGTATTGGAAGGGCAGCAGGTATTTCAGATATGGTGAAATTAGAAGTAATAGGAGACGAGAAGACACTCCTCCCTGATACTGAGGCGCTTCTAAGGGCAACGAAGGAATTGGTCCAAGAGGGATTTATAGTTATGCCTTATACCAATGATGACCCTGTCATGGCAAAGAAACTTGAGGATGCAGGTGCCGCCTGCGTTATGCCTTTAGCCGCCCCTATAGGTTCTGGCCAGGGGATATTAAATCAACTGAATATAAGATTGATTATAGAGATGATTAAAGTGCCTGTCATCGTTGATGCAGGGGTTGGGACCGCATCTGATGCTGCGATTGCTATGGAACTCGGGGCTGATGGTATCCTTATGAATACAGGTATAGCATGTGCCAATGACCCTGTCCGGATGGCACGGGCTATGAAGGCAGCAGTTGAGGCAGGCAGACTCGCCTACGAGGCAGGCAGGATTCCGAAAAAACCTTATGCCTCGGCATCAAGTCCTGCCAAAGGAGTAGTCAGGTAAATGATAAGAAAGGCAGACCTTTCAGACGTCCAGGCTATCCATAAGATTATTAATCGCTATGCCGCACAGGACCTGATGCTCTCACGTTCTTTGAGTGAACTTTACGAGAATGTCAGGGATTTCTTTGTCCATGAAAAGAAAGGGAATGTTCATGGATGTTGTGCCCTTCATCTATGCTGGGAGGACCTGGCAGAAATAAAGTGTCTGGCTGTAATAGAAGACTATAAAGGTAAAGGCATAGGCAGGAAATTAGTATCTGCGGCTCTCAATGAGGCGGCCCATTTAGGTGTAAAGAAACTATTTGCACTTACCTACATACCTGAATTTTTTGAAAGGTTTGGATTTAAAAAGATTGATAAGAAAAAATTACCTCACAAGATATGGAATGAGTGCATCCAATGCGCCAAATTTCCCGGCTGCGACGAAACAGCACTTATGTTAAATATATAATTTGTGTACAGGAATTTCAATAATTTTGTAGTTGCCGACCTTGGTCGGCTTAATTCAGGTGAAGATATGGGATTGACAATTACTGAAAAAATACTGCTCGCTCACACAGATAAAAAGGATATAGTCAGGGGTGAGTTTATAGATGCGAAGGTTGACCTCGCGCTGGGTAATGATATTACTGCGCCTCTTGCCATAGAAGAGTTCAGGAAGGCTGGCATGGAAAAAGTCTTTAACAGGAAGAGGTTAGCGTTGGTTCCTGACCATTTCACGCCGAATAAGGACATAAGGAGCGCCCAGCAATGTAAATTCCTGCGCGAGTTTGCAAGAGAACAGAAAATAGAAAACTATTTTGAGGTCGGAGAGGTTGGAATAGAGCATGTCCTCTTACCAGAGAAGGGACTCGTTCACCCTGGTGATTTAGTAATTGGCGCTGATTCTCATACATGCACCTATGGTGCAGTCGGTGCCTTCTCAACCGGAGTCGGAAGCACTGATTTGGCAGCTGTGATGGCTTTAGGGAAATGCTGGCTCAAGGTTCCTGAGACGATGAAGTTTGTCTATTACGGTCCGCGTCCTAAGTGGGTGAGAGGTAAGGACCTGATATTGCATACCATCGGCGATATCGGGGTAGATGGCGCCCTGTATAAGGCGATGGAATTTTGCGGTGAGGCGATAATTAGATTACCTATAGAGGATAGATTTACCATGTGCAACATGGCGATAGAGGCAGGGGCAAAGAACGGGATTATAGAACCTGATAAAGTGACCATTGATTTTATGAAGAGATCTGCTCCTTCCGTGAAGAAATTCCGTATCTGTAAGAGCGACAAAGATGCAAAATATTGTGAGGTTCGGGAATATGATATTGCTAAATTAGAACCCCAGGTGGCATGCCCGCACCTGCCAAGTAATGTTAAGCCTGTTACTCATCTAAAAGGAATAAAATTAGACCAGGTAGTAATCGGTTCTTGTACAAATGGCTGGTTATCAGATTTGAGAATAGCGGCTAATATTTTAAAGGGCCGCAAGATTCATACTGGTTTAAGGATGCTCATTATCCCTGCTACCCAATCCATATACATGGCAGCATTGAAAGAACGATTGCTCGAGATATTTGTAAAAGCAGGCGGGGTTGTCTCTGCCCCTACCTGCGGGCCATGCTTGGGAGGGCATATGGGAATATTGGCAGAAGGTGAAAGGGCATTAGCCACTACCAATAGAAATTTCGTAGGAAGGATGGGGCACCCAAAGAGTGAGGTATATCTTTCCAACCCGGCAGTTGCTGCTGCCAGTGCTATAAAGGGAAGGATAGTTCATCCTGAGGAGGTTGCAGGACGATGATATTTAAAGGGAGGGCATGGAAGTTTGGAGACAATGTTGATACAGATGTAATAATCCCTGCGAGGTATCTGAATACCACTGACCCGCAGGAACTTGCCAGGCATTGCATGGAAGATGCTGATAAAGAATTTAGCAGTAAGATTTCCAGGGGTGATATAATTATAGCAGGTAGTAATTTTGGATGCGGCTCATCCAGGGAACATGCCCCGGTCGCAATCAAGGCATGCGGCATATCCTGTGTAGTCGCTATAAATTTTGCCAGGATATTTTTCAGGAATGCAATAAATATAGGCTTGCCAATATTAGAATCAAAAGAGGCTCCTGGTGGAATTGGATCCGGGGATATTGTTGAGATTGATTTGGATAAGGGTGAGATTAAGGATATAACAAAAAGCCAGACATACCATGCTCAGCCTTTTCCTGAATTTATGCAAGAGTTGATTAAAGCAGGCGGGCTGATGGAATGGGTGAAGGAGAGAATTAAAAAGAATGTATAAGATTGCAGTAATACCCGGAGACGGGACAGGACCTGAGGTAATAAGGGAAGGGCTGAAGGTCTTAGATGCGGTCAGCAAAAAAAATAATTTCAAATATGAGGCTAAGATTTATGATTTTGGCGGGGAAAGATTCCTCAGGACAAAAGAGGTTCTGCCTGATGGTGCTATAGAAGAACTGAAGAAATTCAATGCCATCTATTTAGGTGCGGTAGGCCACCCTGATGTCCAGCCTGGAATTTTAGAACAGGGGCTTCTGCTTAAATTAAGATTTGCTATGGACCAGTACATAAACCTGAGACCTGTTAAACTATATCCAGGGGTATGGACACCGATTAAGGATAAAGGTCCTGAAGACATAGATTTTGTTGTGGTGCGTGAGAATACAGAAGGGTTATATGCCGGGGCAGGTGGTTTCTTAAGGAAGGGCACCGCTGATGAGGTGGCGATTCAGGAGAGTATAAATACGAGAAAAGGTGTGGAGAGATGCATAAGGTTTGCATTTGAGTGGACGCGCAGGAGAAACAAGAAGAAGAAACTCACCCTCTGCGGCAAGACGAACGTTCTTACCTTTGCCTTTGACCTGTGGCAGAGGACGTTTGATGAGGTGGCAAAGGAGTATCCTGATATAACGACTGATTACGCCCACGTGGATGCCACATGTATGTGGATGGTGAAGAACCCTGAGTGGTTTGATGTAATAGTAACGGACAATATGTTCGGAGATATAATAACTGATTTAGGGGCTATGATTCAGGGTGGAATGGGTATCGCGGCAGGCGGAAATATCAACCCCGAAGGGGTATCCATGTTTGAACCAATAGGCGGCTCTGCACCCAAATATACAGGTCAGAATGTGATAAACCCCTTAGCAGCAATCTGCGCCTGCGGCATGATGTTAGACCATCTGGGAGAACACAAGGCTGGAGATAGAATAGAAAAGGCAGTAATGAAGGTTACAGGCGAAAAGTTAAAAAGCCTCGCCGCCGGCAAGATGGGATATACTACAGAAGAGGTGGGGAACCTGGTTGTTGAGAATCTATGAATAATGTATTTTCATATTTAGATTCCAGAAAGAACGAGATAGTAGAATTTACCAAGGAACTGATTAGTGTCCCTACGGTGAA
This sequence comes from uncultured Planctomycetia bacterium, assembly GCA_964449965.1. Lineage (GTDB taxonomy): Bacteria > Omnitrophota > Gorgyraeia > CAYVEO01 > CAYVEO01 > CAYVEO01. The sequence goes on along the minus strand of CAYVEO010000018.1, from coordinate 2,071 downwards.
TCCTCCAGGGGATAATTATGAAAAGATAGTTGACATACTTGAAGATGAATGCAGGCGGCTGGGTTTTAAGGTGCGCAGGCATGTCCCTCCGAGGTCCATGTTGAAGCAACTGGGTATAGATGGGGGGTCAGAGAGAATAAGTCTTGTGGCTGACTGGGACACAGGTTCAAAAAAGACCCTGCATATGAATGGGCATTATGATGTAGTGCCTCCTACTTCTAACTGGACGTTTGACCCTTTTAAGCCTGTGCTAAAAGATGGTAGAATTTACGGGCGCGGCTCAGAGGATATGAAGGGTGACATAGCGGCGATGATTTTCAGTCTGAAGGCACTCAAGGAATGTCCAAGTAATCCTCATGTTAATATCCAACTTTCGTTTACACCGGATGAGGAGATAGGCGGCGAATCCGGATTGGGTTATCTTGTAGAAAGAGGACTGGTGAGAGGGGATTATGCCTTAGGCGAGGGGTATTCAAGGAATTTTGTATCACATGGTAATAAGGGTGTCCTGTGGCTTGAGGTTACAATTGTTGGTAAATCATCTCATGCCTCAAGGCCTGATAAAGGTATAAATGCCTTTGAAAAGATGTTAAAGGTGGCAAAGGAATTAGAAAAGTTGAAATTAAGGATAGAAAAAAGGGTTACCATGTATGACATAAAATCTCATAGAGAAAAAAGTCCTACGCTTGTCCTGGGTGGTGTTATGAAAGGGGGCAGCAAGATAAACATCGTCCCTGATATAGCCACATTTTCCATTGACCGAAGAATTATCCCTGAAGAATCTGTGAAATCTGCAAGGGATGAGATTCTAAGAGTTATAGATAGATTAAAGAAGGAAGATAAGGAGATAAAGATTCGCATTAAAGAATTTGCAAGTTGTGAACCTGTAGTAGTAGATAAAGAAAAAGAACTGTGTAGGGCAGCTGTAAGGTCTATAAAGAAGGTAAGCGGGAAATCGGCTAAACTCGCTGTCATGCCCGGCGTAACAGACCTGCGGTTCTTTATAGAAAGGGGCGTAGAGTCGATAGGATATTCAGCATACGGCGGTGAATGCTGGCATGGAGATGATGAGTTTGTATATGTGGACAGCCTCGTTGAGACTGCCAAGGTCTATGCCCAGATGATTATGAGTTTAGGAGGTTGAAATGGATAAATTAAGAGTCCTTGCAGTTGGGGCGCATCCAGATGACGTAGAGCTCTTATGTGCTGGGACATTAGCGAAATTTGCCAGAAAAGGGAATAAGGTCTTTATCATACATGTTTGTAATGGTGACTTAGGCGGCAAAGGAATTTCCAGGAAAAAACTGGCGCAGGTTCGCAAGGCTGAAGCTAGAGAATCAGGTGCTTTGATTGGAGCGAAGGTATTGGGTCCAATCTGCAGTGACTTGGGAACGTTTTTAAGTAAGGATAACGTGCATAAACTGATAGAACTTATACGGCAGGTTATGCCTGATATAATAATGACTCATTCACCAGATGATTATATGTCTGACCATGTGAACACGAGCCGACTGGTATTTGAGGCGTCTTTTGGTGCTACAGTACCGAATTATAAGACCAGAAGTAAAGCCCATGAGTTAATCATGCCTGTCTTTTACATGGATACGTTAGCAGGTGTAAATTTCCTGCCTACGGATTATGTAGATATTACTAAAGAATGGGAGATAAAGAAAAAGATGTTTCTTTGCCACAGGAGTCAGCATGGCTGGTTAAAAGGACACCATAAGGCTGATGCGACTGAGCTCATGGAGACAATGGCAAGGTTCAGGGGTGTCCAGTGTGGTGTGAAACTTGCTGAAGGATTTCGTAAGATGGACGTATGGGGAAGGCTGATGCCCGAAAGGCTATTGCCTTAAATATATATTAAAAGGAGAGCATAAAATGGACGGAACATCATCATACAGTGCAAAGGTAATGGACCATTTCACTAACCCGCGTAACGTAGGAGAGATTGAAAATCCAAGTGGCGTTGGAAACGTGGGTAATCCTGTTTGTGGGGACATAATGAGGTTATACATTAAGGTAGAGGGCGATAAAATTGTTGATGCAAAGTTTAAAACATTTGGCTGTG
>CAYVEO010000017.1:25534-46264 GCA_964449965.1 uncultured Planctomycetia bacterium | reverse complement strand
GCAGTGTGATAATTACAATAACCAGACCCAACAGGAATATCAACCGATGCTCCCGCCATTCTTTCCATATGAGCATTTTCATTTAACGTATCTCCTTAAATTTTGTATAAGGGGACAGTCCCCGGATACCAAGGAAAATCTCAATGCTTTCATTCATTGCTCTTTTTCCCTACTAAGGCGACGAATATGTCTTCAAGGCTCAGGTCAATTACGTTTAGGGATTTTGGGGAATATTTCCCCTTTAAGATGTTTAAGGTATTTTCTTTGAAATCTTTTGTGGTAATGAGGACTTCGTGTCCGTCGGTTTTAATTTCCTGTATCCCATCTATTTTTATATCTATTGGCGGATTATTTTCAAAAATCATTCTTATCCTCTTTACTGATGCCTTCAAGTCATCCATTTTTGCAATGGTTATGGGTCTCCCCTGGTCTATTATGCCTATCCAATCTGCCACACCTTCAACCTCATCAATCATGTGCGAGGAAAAGAAGACTGTCTTTCCGCCCTTGTGAATTAAATCTACAATCCCTTCCATAAAATCCCGCCGAACCACCACATCCAAACCAGATGTGGCATCATCAAGGATAAGAAGTTCAGGATTGTGTGCCATTGCTAATAGAAGTGCTACTTTGCCATACATTCCCCTTGAGAGGTTCTTGAGTTTATCCTTCTTTGACAGTTCCAACCTCTTACAAAGTTCATCAGCAAGGTCATTATCCCATGTCGGATAGAAACTGCCTGTAAAACGCATAATCTCTCCTATGGTCATCCAGTCATACATCTTCTGGTTCTCGGCAACATAACCGACCCTTCTCTTTATCTGGACATCATCTCTTTTGGGGTCAAGACCGAGCACAGAGACACCACCTGAGGAACTTTCCAGTAATCCTATGAGCATCTTTATTGTGGTTGTCTTTCCTGCCCCATTCCTACCTAAAAATCCAAATACACTCCCTTCAGGAACTTCAAGGTTAAGATTATCTACAGCCACCTTTTTCCCGAACCTCTTTACAAGAGACGTAGTTTTTATTACCATATCATTCATGACCTTCCTCCTCTCTTTTGCCTTTTACCTGCATTCTCTTTTTCAATAATTCCAATCTCTGATTCAATAGGTTCTTTAATTCCGTATCGTCCAGATTAAAATGATATGCCTGAACAAGGACATTGTCCATAATTTCAGAGACAATCCTTAATTTCTCTTTTTTTGCAATATCTTCTGCACCATGGCTGCTTACAAAAGACCCCTCTCCCCATTTTGCAACTATGACTTTTTCATGCTGTAATTCCCTGTATGCCTTTGCCACTGTATTGGGATTTATTCTGAGTTGTGCTGCCAATTCCCTTACCGCAGGAATCTTGTCCCCGGGTTTTAAAGCACCGGCAGCAATGGAATATTTAATCTGATTGATAATCTGGAGGTATATTGGCACCCCACTGGAAGGATTAATCTCAATATACATAACAAAACCCCCTTAACATATTTTAATGTATTATAATTATAGCACACTATTACAAATTTGTCAAGGGGCTATTTTTTCTTAGTTAGTGATTTTATGTTCTCTATTCTATGAAGGGCTTTTGAGGCGGAATCAGAACCTGGGAATTTTTCTATAATCCGCTTTAATTGTTCAATTGCCTTTTCATGATTTCCAAACTGCATGAGGTATATATCCGCAATCCTGTTTCTGCTATAAACCCAGAGACTTTCTGGAGGGTCATCCAATAGCAATCTCATGTATTCCTCTATAGCCTGTTCAGGTTCATTCAATTTATCTGCATAGATTTCTGCGATTGCAGAACGTGCCATAATATCTTGTGGGTTACTGGCAAGAAATTTTTTATATTCTTCAATGGCCTCTTTGAATTTATGCTCTGCTGCATACTTTTTTGCGATGCTATATTCTTTGGGAACCTTTCCTCCAGTTTCAGGGTAGATGAATGATATTATGGATTTTGCTGTTCCGCGTATAAGGTCAGGGGCTATAAGAATTGCCAGGACAGGGATTAAAATTGCGAATGTTAAAAGTAATTTTGTTATAGGGTCTCCTCCTGATGCCTTTAGGCAGTACCAAATTACCATTATTACAAGAGACCACTTCACAAAAGAAATTAACCATTTAGCTGGGTCATTGAATTTCTCCAGATGGAAATTGACGAGAATGAAAAAGAGCATGATGGACATAAAAAGGAAAACTGCAAAAAGAATCGTGTAGCCAGTGGAAAGAAATCTGATAAAGACCCCTATGGTCAGAGCGATGTATGCCAGTAGGACTGTAATCTTAAATGCGTTTATAATCTTGTAGAAATTCTGATGCATTTTACCGTCTTAGGGGGACAGTCCCCAACAGTGATAGTCCTTCTCGTTACAGGTTCTTGAATTCTGTGAGGTCTTTTGCCTTGGAGGTGGCTGTCTCGTAACTTATGACGCCGCTTTGATACAGTTCTTTAAGGGATTTGTCCATGGTCTTCATCCCGTACTGCGCGCCTGTCTGTATCAAAGTTGCCAGTTGTTCTGTCCTGTGTTCTCTTATCACTGCCCGCACAGCACTTGTGCCTATTAATATCTCTGTTGCCACTATCCTGCCCTTCCCATCTATGCGCGGAAGTAACTGCTGGGCAACTATACCCTGAATGCAATCCGCCAGCTGCACCTTTATCTGCTGTTGTTGATGAGGCGGGAATACGTCAAGTAACCTGTCAATCGTCTGCGGGGCGTCAGGGGTATGAAGCGTGCTCAAGACAAGATGTCCTGTCTCTGCTGCGGTTATTGCAGTTGATATAGTCTCCAGGTCCCTCATCTCACCGACAAGAATGACGTTCGGGTCCTGCCTGAGGGCATGTTTAAGAGCATTCGCAAATGAGTGGGTATCAGTCCCAACCTCACGCTGTTTGATGATTGATTTTTTATGCTGATGTAGATATTCAATAGGGTCTTCTATAGTAACAATGACGTATTTCTTCTCCCTGTTTATCAAATCCACCATTGCTGCAAGCGTCGTCGTCTTACCCATACCTGTCGGACCTGTGACAAGGACAAGTCCATTTGCTTTTCTGGCTAAATCCTTTGCAATTGGAGGCAGTCCTAATTCATCTATGTTTCTTATCCCAAGAGATACGATTCTTAAAGCAGCCTCTACATTACCGCGCTCCATATGGACGTTCATTCTGAATCTGCTCGTCCCCGGTATATAGAGCGACAGGTCTAGTTCAAGTTCTTCTTCAAATCTAACCTTCTGGTCGTCGGTTAAGACACTATATACCAACTTTTTGGTATCATCTTTGGTCAAGGACTCATATTCCAAAGAAACCAATTCCCCATGGATTCTTAGAGTAGGAGGAAGTCCCTCTGTCAGATGCAGGTCAGATGCACCTCTATCTATGGCAATCCTAAGCAATTCTTTTATTTCCATATTTTAATTTCCCTCACGTGACGTATCTGAACCTGTAAATATGCCTTTCATTGTCAATTCCAACTCTTCAGGGTTATCGGCATTCTCCATTGCTTCTTCCTGACTTACGATACCTTCTTTATATAATTTCAAAAGTGACTGATTGAAAGTCTGCATGCCAAAAAGCGTCCCCGCATTAATAGCACTGAGTATCTGTGTTGTTTTGCCTTCAAGTATTAATTTTCTTATGGTCGGCGTGGATACCATTATCTCGAAGGCTGGTATCCTTCCGGAGCCGTCTTTTCTATTCAAGAGCCTTAGAGACACAACCCCCTTCAACACAAGGGACAATTGCATCCTTATCTGGGGGTGTTGATAGGGCGGGAAGAAATTTATAATCCTTTCAACAGTCTGCGTCGCATCAATAGTATGGAGCGTAGAAAGGACAAGGTGCCCTGTCTCAGCCGCCATAATCGCACTCGCCATAGTCTCAAGGTCCCTCATCTCCCCTATTAAAATAACGTCAGGGCTCTGTCTTATAACATGGCGCAGTGCTTCATGGAATCCTTTCGTATCCATACCCACTTCCCGCTGGCTTATTATGGATTCTTTATCCTCATGCATAAACTCAACCGGGTCCTCTATCGTAACGATGTGTTTTTTATACCGCTGATTTATGAAGTTGACAATCGCTGCAAGGGTAGTTGATTTCCCGCTTCCCGCTACCCCTGTTATAAGGACTAAACCTCTCGGTTCTGATGATAAAGTTTCAAGGACGTTTACCGGAAGGTTTAATTCCTGAAATGACCGGATATTGGTTCTGATAAGCCTGAAGACCAATGCTACTGTGCCTCTCTGCAGAAAGATGTTTACTCTAAACCTGACCCCATCCGGCAGGCTGTAAGAAATATCCATCTCGTGAGTAATTGCAAATCGTTTTTCTTCCTCATCGTCCATAAGATGGTTTGCAATCTCTTTCGTATCCTCATCCTTAAGGACTTCTTGACCATAGGGCATAAGTTTCCCGTCTATCCTGAAAAATACAGGGCTGCCTGTTTTAAGATACAGGTCTGAAGATTGCTTTTGGACCATGAGTCTGAGTAGTTTTTCTATATCCATCTTAATCATACCGCAAAAATCTTAATGTCATCCAATCCTCATACATATGAAAATTAACTTTTGAAAGACGGGTGCAGGAACTCAGCTCAACGCCTTTCGGGAGATAGATTGAATAGTCATATCGTGCCAGATGGAAGAGCCATTTATCTCCTGCCTTTGGTGTCTTACCCATTAAAGTAGATATAGAGGAAAACGGAATGGCAGCCTCAAGACACCACCACTCGTCTATATCCTCCCAGTTGTTTAGTGTCCCTTTAATTTTGACGGCAGATTTGAGACCCTTACAGTTCCATTGGCTCCATCGGTGGTCGCTGCCAGAGGCATTCCTTCTGACATTAAAGGCATCATAAACAGTATTAAGGGCATTAATTTCAAAGTTGTAATATGGTTCTTTCTGCGGGTCAGTCTTGAAGAATATTTCCAGGACGTCTTCAGTGCAGGTGGGGTCATCCCGCTTCTTATAGTAACTCCATATATCCTTGTCATAAGCCTTAAAACCTACATAAAGATATTTATCGTCCCAAAGAATCCTTGCATCAGTCTTACTTAAAGGTTTTTTATTCGTTACCGGTTCTATGAAGTTTAGAACCTTAGCATTTTCCCATGCCGGCTCATTTAATAAACCATCAATCTTAACCGGCTGGCTTGTCCAGAGACAATCATATACCTCTTTCTTAACCATTTTTTATACTCCATTTCTTAATTTATTGACCAATTCCTTGAATTTTGTTTTAAATATCTCCTTGTCAAATTGGACTGCGTGAGCGCGTATTTCATCTCTGCTGAATCCATTCGGATTAAAACGTTGAACAGCATCAATCAATGCGTCCGGAGACTGCGGATAGAAGAATAGCCCTGTCTTACCTTCAATCACAGTCTCTAATACACCCCCTTTTTTATAGGCTATTACCGGACATCCACACGCCTGAGCCTCTAACGGCACTATTCCAAAATCTTCCTCACCAGGAAATATCAATGCCCTGCATCTGTTATAAAACTTAAGCAAGACCGGCATCGGCTGCCATTTCATAAAGGTAATATTTGCATGGGAACGCTTTTTAAGTTCCTTCTCACACGGCCCTTCTCCAATAATCACCAATGGCAGATTCAATTTATTAAAAGCCTCTATAGCTACGTCTATGCGTTTATAAGGGACAAGGGCTGATACGAGCAGGAAATAATTTTCAGCCCCTGCAGAATCAGGTATAAAATAGGCTGTATCTACAGGTGGATATAGGACATCACTTTCCCTTCCGTAAAACTTAATTAACCTTTCCCTGACATTATTGGAAATAGATATAAAGTTGTTCACCCTGCTATTGGATTCTAAATCCCATTCTCTTAAATAACTTTTAACCGGCATGAACAATTTCTTAAAGAACCAATTCTTATTCCCGAAATATTCTTCTTCAAAACCCCATATATAGCGCATCGGCGTAAAGCAGTAACAAATATGTCTGGTCCCGGAACCTGCCTTCACCCCCTTAGCTACGCAGTGGCTTGTGCTGAGGACAAGGTCATACCCCTTTAAATTAAATCGCTCTATGGCAAATGGAAATACCGGTAAAAGCCATTGATACCATTTATTGACCTGTGGCAACACATTTAAAAAAGAAGGTTTTATTTTTCTCTTACTGATAATATCTGAAATATGTTTCTCGCGGTAGATTAGAGTATAAAGGTCGGCATCCGGAAATAACTCGCAAAGCGCCTCTAATACCTTCTCTCCGCCCCTCATCCGGATAAGCCAGTCATGGACCAGTGCTACTTTCATCTCATTCTTTTTTCAATACCCTTGCCCACAGACCCTCAAGTCCTTTAAACTGAAGTTCTAATATCACATATTTGCCGCTTACAGAAATAGAATTCGTGTGCTGCATATTCTCCTGGGAGAATTTTCTGACTATCGCCTCTCCCAAAAATCGTGCATCATTTTTAATATCTTCTAACCCCCTGGGGTCTTTGGCTTTGAATACTATCCTGGCACTGGCACTATCCTTGTCCTTTATATCAAAAGATACTCCTATGGAATCCACATAATCTGCAGCAAGAAGCAGCGTAATATTCCATTTTTTTTCTAACTCTCTCAGCATGTTTGTAAATAATGAATCTCTGTTGTCTATATACAATTGCCCATCACCCGACAGTGCCGCTTTAGACATTATATCTTTATATTTGCTCAACCCGGCAATTGAATCTTTCGGATTTTTGGACAGGTTCACTGCATCCTTCAGCCTCTCTATACCAGGACTTATTGCTGTTCTATCGCCTAATTGAACATAAGCAGAAGGGTCACGAGGCAACCCTGCTGATTCATTAGATACAATCTCTTCCCCATTAAACATCTCTCGTTTTAAGTCTTCGTTCTTCTGAAGCAATATATCCAGCCTGCTTCTTAAAAACTCCTTATCAGAACTTTCTACACCGACCAGTATAAGGTATGAAGTCAATTCAGATACACTGCCCCCACTTGCATATAATTTAGCAATATCCTTGCCAAAGATGGCGAGTGTTACATTAGGCAAATGCGGCTGTTTAAAGATATCTTCTATCGCTTCCTGCCTTTTTGTATAATTCTTCTCCCGTTCCTTTAGCGCCTCTTTCCATATATTAGCCACATAGGAAACACCCGGGTCATCCTTACCGGCTTTTATAGAAGCTACAATTACAGCATCTTTGGAAATGAGATTCATCAAATCCTCACCTGCCGATAGGGATTCAATGCCCCCTATCCATGCAAACATTATCCACGCAGCAACAAAAACCTTTTTCATTTATCCTCCTTATACTTTGACAGAATTGCCCTTAAAAATTCTTTTACCCCCGTAACCTTCCAATTTGCCGCGATAAAATCCCCTTCCTCCCCTATCGTATATCTTCCATCTAATCCATTAGCCCTCCCTATCCTGCGCAAGGTTTCACTAATAAAATATACATCATTCTCAATCTTATTGCCAGTTTCTACGTCCCCGGAGAATTTGAATAGAAAGACAGCATCAGCAGAATCCCTGTCAACAATATCCATGTGCAGTCCTATCCAGTCCATTGAATTAACATTAGGGAATATTGAATATGAAAACTTTTCCTCAAGATTAGAGATAAAATCTGACACCTCACGGGATGAACCATTACGCAGAAATAGACTTAACTCCCCGCTCCTTTTCTTGTTCATAAAGTCTCTAAACCCATCCTGGACTTCAAGCATTTTTTTATCCTGATGCCCTGCATATCTTTCCACGGATTCCTCTAATAAATAAACCTCGTTTGACACAATGAGCCAATTTTTTAAAAAGGCATAATAATAGGACTTTTCTTCGTTATGTTCATCATTTATCTTTGTTACATTCACCCCCTTATAACTTATCGTCTGAAAAGGTCTGCCTTCTGCCAGCAGATTATCAAACCTCACCCTTGCAATAGGGCATTTAAGAATTTTCCCTATCCTGTTTCCGCTTGAATACAAAATCCAATTGAACTTATTGCCCTCTCTTTGCTCATCAGGGATAAAAACCATAGTAACATCAGTGGGCAGAAAAAACTTCCACGTATTGCTCCATATTAAAAATTTGACAAAAGGTTTCTTTACCGATGAGATAGCCTTATCCTTTAAAGGTTTAAGAATACCTCTAATACCTCTATCATACAGGTCCAGTTCTAATGATAAGACGGCAAAACTTTTAGCAGGGATAATGGCATCTACCCTGTCTTTTCCTGCAGGTATAACCAACCATACAAGAAAACCAAAAAGGAGAACAAACAGAATAACTATTATTGTTAACGCTATTTTTTTCAATTAAATTTTTCTCTTAATATAGAGGCCAAACCAGTCTGCTGCCAGTTCTGCAACTTTTTCCAATGCCCCGGGTTCTTCAAAGAGATGCGATGCCCCCGGGACGATAAGCAATTCTTTTTCCGCTCTAATTTGTTCCATTGCATTCCGGTTGATGTCAATCACCACAGGGTCATCTCCTCCTACAATTAAAAGCGTTGGTGATTGGACGCTGGGAAGCACTTTGCCTGCAAGGTCAGGCCTGCCTCCGCGCGAGACAACTGCATGGACAACATCCGGTCGCTCCACTGCTGCAACCAATGCAGCTGCCGCACCAGTGCTGGCGCCAAAATATCCTACGCTTAAGTCTTTCACCTCTTTGTTGTTGCCAAGCCAATCAGTAGCACCGACAAGCCTCTTGGATAGCAATTCAATGTCAAACCTGAGATGCCGTGTCCGGATATCTATTGTTTCTTCTTCCGGCGTAAGAAGGTCAAAGAGCAAGGTTGCAAACTTTGACTTATTCAATACTGAAGCAACGTAGCGGTTCCTGGGACTCTTGCGGCTGCTGCCACTTCCATGAGCGAACAGTACAATCCCCTTTGATCTATCCGGAATTGTTAAATCCCCATCAAGGGTAACGTTTCCCATTACAATATGGACAGACTGTTCTGTTTTTTTCTCTTTCATGGTTATAGCAATTATAAATCTTTGATTCCATTATGTCAATAAAAATAGAATATTTTTGTAAACTGTTCACTGTTAACTATCTTTTTCTATTGCCCATATATCTTCAACGTCTCTATTACTGTCCTATCCCACGAGAATCCGGATGAATGCTTTATGCCTCTCTTACCTAATTCCTCCTTAAGACTTTCGTCCCCTAATATCTTCTCTATTGCATTCATAAGAGCATCTGGTTCGTCTGGGTCTATGAGCATACCCCCATCCCCTACAACTTCCGGCAGGGAGGAAGACCGCATCGCTATCACTGCCACCCCGCAAGCCATTGCCTCAAGCGGTGGGAATCCAAATCCCTCGTATAAAGAAGGAAATACAAACAAGTCTGATAGATTATATATGGATATCAAATCTTCCTCTCTTATCTCTCCTAAGTATATTATGTCCTCTTTGTTTTTCTCAATGAGATTGAAAAGTTCTCTTATCTCAGGGAATCTCAGGTCTTTCTTCCCAACCAGAACTAATTTATGGGGAATCTTTCCGGCGGCTCTTAACTCAAGGAATGCCTTAATTAGATTATAGACGTTCTTGTGCGGCCTTATATTCCCTACGAAGAGTATAAACTTGTCTGGCAGGCTGTAACGTTTTTTACATCCAAGAAGAGAAATAGCGTCTTTTATCTTTTTAAATTCAGGTCCCACGCCTTGATAAATTACCCGTATCTTCTCTTCGGAGACATTCAGGTGCTTTATCAAATCCTTCTTTGTATTTTCTGAAACAGCGATAATCAGGCTTGCCTTCCGGACTGCCGTCTTGAGAATAAACCTGGCATACCACCTTGCCCTCTGTGAGGATAAAAATTGCGGGAATAAGATTGGTATGATGTCATGGATAGTTACTATGAGTCTTCCATTATAAAAAATAGGAACATTGTAGTGTGGGACATGAAGTAGAGAAAGTCCGCGTACTGCCAGAGGCATCTCAAACTGTTCCCGGAAACTATAAATAGGTGAAGTTGCCTTTTTTATATGCACGAGGTTGGTTTTCCTGAAATCCGAAAGTCTCTCTTCATTTCCAAAAAGGATATACTCATGATTATCAGGACTGTTAACGAGCCCTTTTGCCAGATTTTGAATATATCTGCCAATGCCGGAATATCCAAGCATCCTGCAGTCTATGCCTATTCTCATATTTTATGCAATTCCCTTGAAACAAGATAACATCCTACCAATGCACCCTGGGCCTCTGTGAGCACCAATGCCCATGAGGCACCCAAAGAGCCGAATTTATTTATCAGGAGCAGGTTAAGTATTATGTTCACAATTAGCATCAAACCCATATTGAAAGAATTGAATTTCTGCCTTCCGATGGCGTTGAGCGTAAAGAAGGTTAATGTGGTAAAATGGTATAATACCACCTGCCCTATCAAGATACAGAGTATTATCTTAGATGGCAAAAATTCCCTTCCGCCAACTAATAGCACTACGCTTTTGGAAAACAGGCAGCCTAACAGACCTATTGGGATAGCGATAATAACCATAGTCTTTAATGAATCTTTGTAGAGTCGGACAAGTTTATCCCTGGACACCCTGGCATATTCGCTCATCTTCGGGAATATAGACGTCATGATGGCAAATGGGACAATCCATAGAGAGGTAGCGAGCCGGTAAGCCAGCCCGTAATAGCCTGTTTCAACGTCACCCTTCATCATAGAAAGCATGACGCCGCCAAGCCCTGCATAGGCGCTCATGAATATACCGGAGAGCCCTACAGGGAGTGCCTCACGAAGCAGGGATGAACAGAGTTTAAGATCTATCTTGAATATGGGGCGTATGACCTTACCTGATAATACCATAATGGCTATAAAGCCGGGCAGGTTTGCAAGGACAAATATCATGATAATTTCAAATAGGGACTTCCCTGTTTTTATACCCCATAAAATCAAACCCAGCGTTAGTAACTCGTTCAGAACGTTGACCACTGTAAGCCGTCCCATTTTTAGGCGAACCTGAAATGGGACGTCATATACCTGCCTGAAGGTAATCATCCTGAAGGAAAAAACCAGGACAAGTGAGAATAACCAGACTAATTTAATTGTTGACTGAGGATGGCGTGTGAACAGGATAATGACGCATGACAAGAGCAGGGCTGATAACGTAAGGACAAATCTTATCATTATGCCGTTGCCCAATATTACAGATTCTCTGGCCTTATCTCTAACTATCTCCCTTGCCAGGATGGTGTTTAGCCCCATGTCAGTCAATATCCCGAATAACCCTACATAGAAGAATGCAAAGGAGTAAACCCCGAAACCTTCTGTGCCCAGATATCTGCTCAGGCAGGATATGAGTAATATATTTATTAATTTATTTATGAAATTGCCGGATATGATAAAACCTGCATTTATGTAAGTCTTGCTTAAGGTTCTTATTTTCTAAACCTCCATTTTGGAAAATCTGCGGGAGAGATTATCTCATGGATATGTCCCGGTGGATGTGAATGCAGGACGAGATACGGCCCTATATGATAGACCTTTACCTCAGGGGTTTCTTCCTTGATAATCCTGACCCTGTTAGGATAAGTCACCAGCCAATCCGGTTCTATCTCTATTGCCCTGGCAATATCCCTGTCCACCCATATCCATTTTGAAGCCCCCTGGACAAATGCCCCGTGTTCACCCACAATCACCTCGCCCTTCGCATTTTCATTCAACAGGTCTATCACCTTTCTGTCATTCCAATAACCGAGGGCGTGGACACCATAACTCCCGTGTAAACTCACCTTCGTAGATAATATATTCAGGATTATAAACTGTGCAAATATTAGACAGAGAACCACTGCAACTGAGGATACTTTTTTATTAAAACGCATGACGAATCGGCCGGCTAAATCCAGAATCCCGGGTCCAGCCAACAATGCAAGACCTGCCTGCAGCCCCATAGGATACTGTGTAAATGCGCCGTTCGTTATGAATCCGTTGACCATGCTGAGAACTACAAATTGAGGGAGGAGCCATATCAAGAACGACACATCGCATATCTTATTCTTAATAGACCATACAGCGCCGATAATCGTAATAATATGTATCAAGAAAAATTCGGTCCAGCTATGGAACAATTGAGGAATCAGCTCGCCCCTCGCACCTACATTTAACAGGTCTTTCAGGTTCCATAGTATAGCCTGAACCTTTAGAAAATAACCTAATCCGGGTCCCGCCCATACATAAATTAAAAATGGGATAAATGGCACCATAGAGAATAAGAAAAATGGTAACACGGGTTTCCTTTTCTTCCAGATATATATTAAATAAAATGGATATATCCCAAGCCACAGTTCCCTGCCAAGTATGGACAATCCTGCAGCAATGCCTGATAAGGCTGTTTTATCATTTATTATGAAGAAGATGCTCAATAAAAAGAAGAATAAGCCATACGGGTCCAGATAGAATCTTCCCCCAAACCTCAACGTATTCAGGGAAAATATAAATAGGACGCTGCTTATAAATGCAGCCTTCTCATCCTTTGTATGCTTCCTTACAATCAGGAATATCAGTATGCTGCATCCAATAGTAAATAGCGCAGAGATAATCCTGGCTGTGAATATGTGGCTATTGATATAGAGAAACGGGGCTGTAATAAGAAACGGCAGGACGCCGTGCCCTATGAAAGGTCCTTCAAGGTCAATAGTCTTAAACCCTGCTCCACCGGCTAAATTCCTTGATATCTCCCAGTATATAACCTCATCAGAATGGATTTTTTCAAAAGGAATGGGTAAAAGAATCAGAAAGAACCCGATAATGACTGTTGCCCATAAATAAGAATTGGGCCTAACGGGATTCATCTGCTAACATAAGAGGGGAGTCAATCTTCCGTGCAGTAACATGAACCCCCTTCGCCATAAAAGGGCAATGCTTGAGGACCTCTGACTCGTAGAATACCAAAAGCCCAAAAAACCTGCCGAATGACTTCTCCCACATTGATTTTAATGATTTAAGCACTTTTATAAAAACAGGAAGACTGTTCTTATTGTCTTGTGCCACGTAGTCATAACTATCCCTCAAGGTTTCAACGGATTTCTTACCGAAGACGGATAGTATCTCTTTTGGTACATAAAGAAAAAACAGGGTAATCAACTGGGACAGGAGATGGTCGCTGAATGTCTTTTCCGTAATCTTAAACCTGCCTTCTTTAAACATAAGTTCTTCTAATTCTCCGGTAGTGAAATACCGGACATGCCCGAAATACTTGCGGGTAAGATTATTGCCAATCCGCACCTTCCAGAATAGCCAGGTCAACGTCCACGGATTCCTCTCACATGGCACAAAGGCATGAAAGATTTTATCCCTCTTTAAAACCCTGTTCACCTCTTTTAATAAATTCCTTGTTTCTTCTACGTGTTCAATCACATCCATGATGACCACTGCATCAAAACTCCCATCCTTAAAAGGGAGAGATAAACCATCGCTTACAAGGAATCTTATCCTGCCATTTGAATTCCGGTCAGCGAGCATAATAGAGGTTTTGCTTATATCAACCCCTACCAAATCCAAATATGGCATTGCATCGCTGACTGCATTGATAAACCTCCCGCCCCCGGCTCCTATCTCTAAGACCCTTCCCTTTTTCATCCCGGAGATTGCAGATAAGAACCGCCTCAATTGGGAATTTTTATCCCGCGGGCGTATAGGCACGAACCCCTGTGGATTCTTATCATAGTCGTATTCCATCAAGAAAATCCCTCTTCTATATTTTAAATTTTATCACATCTTTCTCAAAAGTCAATCTTTTAATCCCATTTTTTGCCTGACATACTCTATCGCTTCTTCCTTAGTTCTTATCAAGTCTTCCAGTTGTCCATCTTCTATCTCTCTCAGGATGTTTCCTATGACAGGTCCCTGGGGTATGCCCATATTCAAAAGGTCATCGCCGTTTAATAATGGTTTTGGCTTTACCGGCTCACTCAGATACTTATTATATTCAGCCATCATGAATTCATATATGCTCAAGTCCTTGTGGCTTACCATACAGTCTAACCTGTGGAGTTCAATCTCGTCTTTAAACGTCTCTCTCATAATCAGCCTTTTCAATGTGGATTTCTTCATCTGAGCCGCATTTATAAAGTTCATATGGTTTTCTACGCAGGCAGAAACCCTGTCAATATCGTCATTGGGAAATTTCAACCTACCCATTATTTCACGTGTCATCTTCGCACCTACTGTATTGTGATTATGAAACCTTATCCTGTCCTTTAATTCATAGGTCAAGGGTTTGCCGATATCATGGAAGAGGCAGCCAAGGGCAAGTGTAAGGGTAGGATTCTTCAGGTGAGCCATCATCAACTTTGTATGTATAAATACATCACCCTCCGGATGAAATTCTTCCGGCTGTTTGACCCCTTTCATCTTGACAATTTCAGGCAGTATCTCAATAAGAAGTCCAACCTCGTCTAATAACACAAGTCCCTGACCAGGGTTTGGGCCTGTCATGAGCTTGATAATCTCATCCCGAATCCTTTCAGGGCTTACTCTCTTAATCGCCTTTGCCATCATCCTGATACCATTGTAAGTCTCACCCTCTATTGAAAACCCTAAATTTACTGCAAACCTGACTGCCCTGAGCACTCTCAATGGGTCTTCATCAAATCTTCTAACAGGTTCACCTATGGTTCTAATAATCTTATTATTAATGTCTTCCTGACCATGGACAAGGTCTATTATTTTATTCTCAACCGGGTCAAAAATAAGTCCGTTGATTGTAAAATCTCTAAGCAGGACGTCTTCCTGTATATCCCTGCCTCTAAAACGGGCTGTCTCAAATCCTTCTCCGTCTATTATTACCAATACTATCCCGAATTGTGCGCCTACAGGAACGGTATGAGGAAACAGCCTCTGGATGTCAATTTCTGAGGCATCTGTAACTATGTCATAGTCGGCAAGTTCTTTACCCATAACCATATCCCTCACCATTCCACCGGTAAAATAGGATTGGCAGCCATTGTCTCTCAATGTGTAGATTATCTTTAGAGCTTTTTCTTTTTTGTCCATGCTACACACCCAAAAAATGCTCCTATTGTATCAAACAGGACATCCCATGCACTTGATTCCCTGCCTGGGACAAAGGACTGGTGAAACTCATCCGTTATCCCGTATAGACATGAGACGAGACAGGTTAGAATTAGAAAATTTCCCGTTAGAAATTGAGATGAAGAATTTTTGAATGCCCTTGCCAGCAAAAGCCCAAGTATTCCGTATTCTATTATGTGCAATAATTTATCAGCATTCAGAAAATCCGGACCTATCTCCGGCAGTTTGGGGATTGAGGAGAGGACGAAAATAAAAAGGGCATAGAGATAGACAGGGAGCCAGAATTTTAGGTTATTCACCCTTACCCTTTATCGCAGGACTGGCATGCCTTTGAGTTTTCTTTCTTTGCAGGACATACAGCCGGACCATTTTCCTCTTTCTCTTTCTTCTTGTAGCTGTCGCTCCTATGGTCTGTAGCGTAGAACCCGGAGCCTTTAAATATAAACCCTGCACCTACTCCTATAAGCCTGCGGACCTTTCCGCTGCATTCAGGGCATTTCTTCAGCGACTCTGCTGTCATCTGTTGAAATGCCTCAAATTTGTGCCCGCATTTGTTACACTCATACTCATACGTTGGCATAGTAATTACAACCTCCTTCTACTTATTAAACGCATCCTTTATCTTATCCATAAATGACTTGCTAATCGGATTTACATCTTCTCCGCTTGTCCTGGCAAACTCTTCCAGAATCATCTTCTGTTTTGCATTTAAATTTGTCGGAACCTCAACAATCACCCTTGCATGCAAATCCCCTTTACCATACCCTCTCAAACTCGGCATGCCTTTGCCTTTCAACCTGAATACCTTATGGGTTTGAGTACCCGGCGGTATTTTTATAGCAGCCTTACCATCCAATGTGGGCACATCTATCTCAGTACCCAATGCCGCCTGAACAAACGTAATAGGGATTTCACATATTAAATCATTATTATGCCGCTCAAAGATTTCACTTGGCTGAACATGGAGCAGGACGTATAAATCTCCCCGGGGACCTCCCCGGACCCCTGCTTCACCTTCACCGCTGATTCTAAGCCTGGTCCCGGTTTCTACACCCGCAGGAATCTTGACCTCTATCTTTCTCTCCACCCGAATCCTGCCGCTCCCGCGGCACGTAGTGCATGGCGTCTCTATAGTCTCACCTTCACCGCCGCATCTGTTACAGGTCCTTGCAAGACTGAAGAACCCCTGTGAGATTCTTATCTGACCTGTCCCGCCGCACGTAGGACAACGCCTCCTGCCTGTCCCGGGTTTGGCTCCGTTACCATTACAGTTGTTACAAATCTCCTCACGCGGGATTTTGATAGTCTTATCTATCCCAAATGCCGAATCTTTGAAAGATACCTCTAACTCATACTGAAGGTCTGAACCCCTCTGAGGACGTGCGGACCTGCGTCTTGTATCTGTTTCAAATACGTCCCCGAAGACCTCACTGAATATATCACTGAAAGAGCCGGAGTCTCTGCCAAAACCTTCAAAGCCTTCATATTTTCCTCCCAGTGAATGGCCAAACTGGTCGTATGCAGCCCTTTTCTGAGAATCCCTCAATATCTCATAAGCCTCTGTGGCCTCTTTAAATTTCTCTTCAGATTCTTTATTGCCAGGATTCTTATCAGGATGGTATTTTAATGCTGACTTCCTGTACGCCTTCTTGATCTCTTCCTGGTTAGCATCTCTGTTAACCCCTAATATTTCGTAATAATCCCGCTTTGCCAACAGAACTCCTCATCTATTTTTTCTCATCCTTATCATCTTTTACTTCGTAATCAGCATCTACTATGTCTTCTTTTTCAGTCTTGGAATCCTTATTGCCAGGTTGAGCCTCTTCTGTTTTACCTTTGCTCGCCGCCTGTTTGTAAATCTCTTCGGCAAGTTTGTGAGAGGCCTGGGTCAGTTTCTCCATGGATTTTTTGATTTTGTCAATATCCTTGCCTTTTAAATCCTCCTTGACTGATTTAAGTTCTTCTTCTATCTTTCCCTTATCACCTGTAGAGATCTTTTCGCCAAAATCTTTAAGGGATTTTTCCGTAGTGTATATTAATGTATCTGCCTGATTCCGCACTTCCACCTCTTCTTGTTTCTTTTTATCTTCCTCTGCAAATTTCTCGGCATTCTTAACCATCTTTTCTATCTCTTCCTTGGCAAGTTTTGTTGGTGCGGTTATCTTAATGGATTGTTCCTTCCCTGTCCCTAAGTCCTTGGCTGTGACGTGCAGGATGCCATTTGCATCTATGTCAAATGTTACTTCAATCTGCGGGACTCCTCTCGGCGCCGACGGGATACCTATAAGGTCAAACCTCCCTAACTCAGTGTTATCCTGTGCCATTGGCCTCTCACCCTGGAGCACGTGGATATCCACAGCAGGCTGGTTGTCAGCCGCAGTAGAAAATATCTGGCTCTTGCGGGTAGGGATTGTGGTGTTTCTATCTATTAGCCGGGTAAAGACGCCCCCCAATGTCTCTATGCCTAAAGAAAGCGGCGTAACGTCAAGAAGCAGGACGTCCTTTATTTCACCCTTCAAAACAGCCGCCTGAATTGCGGCACCCATCGCCACACATTCCATAGGGTCAACCCCGCCTTCAATCTTCCTGCCGACGTGGTCCTCAAGGAATTTCTGGACGATGGGCATCCTCGTCGGTCCTCCCACCATGATTATCCTGTCAATATCCTTAGGCGTCATATGGGCATCGTTCAACGCCTGTTCCACAGGATGAGTGCACCGTTCTATAGTCGGCATTATCAGTTCTTCTAACTTTGCCCTTGTCAGGGTCATTGTAAGATGCTTTGGCCCTGTCTGGTCTGCCGTTATGAATGGCAGATTAATATCAGTAGAAAAAACATTGGATAACTCTATCTTTGCCTTCTCAGAAGCCTCGCGCAGTCTCTGCATTGCCATTTTATCGTTCCGCACATCAATCCCTGTATCCTTCTTAAATTCTGAGGCGATATGATTTATCAATGCATTATCCATATCTGTCCCGCCTAACTGCGTATCGCCGCTTGTAGATTTTACTTCAAAGACCCCCTCGGCCATGTCCATGATAGTAACGTCCAATGTCCCGCCGCCTAAATCAAATACCAGTATCTTTTGTTCCTTCCCCTTCTTATCCAGCCCGAATGCAAGGCACGCAGCAGTGGGTTCATTTATTATCCTTAATACCTTAAGCCCTGCTATTTCACCTGCATCCTTCGTAGCCTGCCTCTGGTTATCGTTGAAATAGGCCGGCACAGTAATTACAGCCTCATTGACCGTGTCACCAAGATATGCCTCGGCATCCTGCTTTATCTTCTGGAGTATAAAAGCAGATAACTGCTGAGGCGTATATTCCTTTCCAAGGATTTTTACCTTGTAGTCTGTTCCCATTTTACGTTTTATAGCCTGAACAGTCCCTTCAGGATTGATTGCAGCCTGTCTCCTTGCAGGTTCCCCTACCAACCGCTGACCATCTTTTGTAAATGCAACATAACTCGGGAATGCCTTGCCGCCCAAACTCGTCCCTTCAGCAGACGGTATTATACCAGGCCTGCCTCCCTGCATTATTGCTGCCGCTGAATTGGAAGTCCCTAAATCTATCCCTATAACCTTTGCCATTACCTTATGCTCCTTTCAAATTTTTCTCAGGTCTCTTCGCCACCCTGACAGCCGCGGGTCTTATCACCCGGCCATTTAACATATATCCTTTTTGCAGCTCTTCCACAACAAGGTGCTCTGGATGTTCTTCAGTAATAACCTCTGCTATTGCCTCATGTTTAAGCGGGTCAAATAATGTTCCTACAGATTCTATCTTGTTCAGTCCCCGCTCGTTAAGTACATCCTGAAGCTGTTTCAGTATCATTTCTACCCCTTGATGCAGCACCTTGAAATCCTGGGTCGCAGATGTTGAATGGACGGCACGTTCAAAATTGTCTACCACTTTCAGAAGTTCCTTTATTATGCCTTCATTGGCAAACTTAATGAACTCTGATTTTTCTTTTTCCAGCCTCTTCCTGTAATTTTCAAATTCTGCCTGTAACCTCAATAATTTGTCAAAAGATACTTGAGACTCCTTTTGTCCGCCTTCTTGCACCTCTTTCTCAAGGGAATCCTCACAGCTCAGGATGTCATCTTCTTTCACATCTATATCTTTTTTATCAGATTTTCCCGTTTTTATTTTAGTTTCCATAATTATCCTGATTTCACTCTGCCATATCGCTAATTATCTGGCTGAGCACCTTGGATATATGCTCTACTATTGAGATAGTCCTTGAATAGTCCATTCTCATAGGTCCTATAACCCCGAGTGTGCCAATCGCCGCCTCTTTCATCTTATAAGAAGCAGTAATAATGCTGCAATCCTCAATTTCTTTATAGCCTGTTTCCCTGCCAATATGTATGTTTATGCCTTCTTTACCAATGTCCTGTTTCATAATCTCTAAGATTGCCTTTTTCTTTTCTAATGCCCTTAATATCACTTTTATCCTGTCCACATCCTGAAATTCAGGCTGCTCCAATATATTGCTTGTCCCTTCTAAATAGAGTCTATCATCATCACTTACAAGCAGATTAAGGCCAAAGATCTCTATTGCTCGTTTGAATATATAGAATACAGGTTCCCTTCTCTCCTCTATAGTCCTCCGCAAAATATAATCTTTTATCTTGTATAACGGCAGTTCTTCAAGTTCATTATTCAACAACCTTACCAGCCGTCTCAATTCACTTTCATCCATCGGCTCTTCTAACTCTACGAGAGTGCTGTTCATCCATCCGGACAATGTCACCAATACCACCAATGCCTTATAACGGGTGACAGGAATTATATCAATACATCTGAATATCCCGTCTGCCAGTCTTGGAAACAAAACGACGCCGGCATAGTTGGTTATTATAGACAATATTCTGGATGTCTCTTCTATAAGGAACTCTAACTCTTTATTTCTTGATTTATATTCCCGTTCTATCCTCTTCTCATCTTCCTGTGTAATGAATCTCACATGCATTAGCGAATCTACATAGAACCTGTATCCTTTATCTGTGGGTAATCTCCCGCCGGATGTATGCGGCTGGACAAGAAACCCTTCTTCCTCAAGTTCTGCCATGATGTTTCTGATTGTAGCAGGGGACAGACCCAGCCTGTATTTCCGTGAGATGGTGAGTGAACCCACAGGTAAAACAGTATCAGTATAGGATTCTATGATTATCTCTAAAACCCTTCTCTTCCTCTTTTCCAAATCAGTCTCTTGCATATCCTCTCCATTAGCACTCTCCATCTTAGAGTGCTAATATATAATAACACATTTTAAACTTTTGTCAAGAGGGAATTTTACTATCCGAGTATTAGAATCTTTGGATTTGATTTTGAGATTTGTTTGTGTTAGGCTTTTTCAAAATTTATTATTATTTTTCCCTCATTGTATTTGTGAATCAACATAGAGATAAGGGATTGATATGGTAAACCTTCTTCAATGGCTTTGGCTTGAATTTTTTTAAAATCCCGGTCATTCATTCGGATATTAATTCTTTTTTTCTTGTTCAAACTATAGCGGGCATATTCTTCATATTTCTTTTTCTCTTTTCTTGTGAGGTCGGAAACCCATTCTTCATTTTCAAGAGATTTTGCTAATTTCATCTCGTCTTTATCTAAATATGCTGTTTTTTTCATTTTTATCCTCCTAAATATTTTTTTGTTGCTTTACTGTTTGGTATCATTG
>CAYVEO010000017.1:0-25524 GCA_964449965.1 uncultured Planctomycetia bacterium | reverse complement strand
TTTAAAAATATTTTTCATCGTCCTCAACATATGGTTAAACTGTCTAAGACGTCCTTTTAGACCATTTACTGAATTTGTCATGCCAAAATACACTATTTATTTTATTAAAGAGAAAGGCTTACCCGAAAGATTATCCTTTGAAATTGATAGAGCATAAACTCCAGGAAATTTTAATCCTTTTAATTGTGTACGTTCTTCCCATCGTTTCCATTCGTAGAAATTCTTGATATTCATTTTAGCCTAACAAGCGGTTGGGAACAGACGCCGTCCGTTGAGCCGATGCGAAGCGTCGGCTCAACATAGAAATCAGCGACGGCGCTTTTTGCCGTCCGCTGGATTGAGTTGTTAGCAGTGTTATTTATTTACGAATCTACTCAATAATATATCTTCAACATTTTGGCGTGAATCTATAACGGATAGGACAAATACATGATTTTCTGTAATTCTATACATAACTCTCCATGTGCCTATTATCAATTCACGATACAATAAAATACCGTAATCTCTTAATTCAGGAACTATTCGCCCTCGATTGGGATAAATGTAAAGATTGGAACATTTATTCTTTATTTTATCAAATACATCTATTGCATTATTAATACTATCTTGTGCTATATAATCAATTATTCTACTTAAATCCCCATCTGCTGTATTTGTCCAAATCACTTCATATTTTTTATACATCAGGTTTTCTCTTTTAATTTTCTTTCAATATTATCAAAGGTTTCTTTCTGCGTTTTTGTTTTACCTGATTGAATATCACTTTCGCCCTGTGAAATTAACTTTAATAGCCCGATAGTATTTCTCATGTTTTCATAACTTTGTGGGTCTTGTAAGATAGCCCTTGGTTCTCCATTCTGGGTAATAATCACAGGCCTGTGTGTGGTATTTATTTGCTCTAGAATATTTGCTGCTCTCGACTTAAGGTAAGTTACCGATTTTATATCTTTTGTAATATTCATCTCTTATCACCTCCGGTCATAATATAATACCATATTCTGTCCGATTGTCAATCTTTTTTACCTGTTCCGTAATGACAAAAATCAATAGCAGCCATTAGGCGTTCGCTAGAGTGATTTAGCAGTTTCTTTGTATTTTCTAATCAATAGATGTCCTAGCCCAAGACTCTGTTTGTTCTTCTTGGTTATATAACTCTATCTATAGATATGAATCTGTGAGCATCTTGGACAACCCTGCCCAGGGTGCCATTTGATACATTTACAGTCCTATCAAAAGGCAGTTCCCCTATTATCTTAACCCTGGATAAAGCCTCTATAGCACGAAGATTAGTTTCTTTAAGGATGCCATCCTTGAGTCCTGATATGTTATTCATAACGATTCCGAGTATTTTTATTTTATAATATTTAGCAGCCATGACTGTCAACAGCGTATGGTTTATAGTCCCTAATAACTGAGATGATACAATTACTATTGGCAATTTTAATCGTTTTACCATGTCTGCTACAAAAAAATCTTTACGTATAGGCACCATGAGCCCGCCTATTCCCTCAACAATCAGCAATGAATGTCTGTCAGATAACGTCTTATATGCCTGCCATACCTTATTTAATTCAATGGGTGTTTTCGTAATTTTACTTGCTACCCATGGAGACAGAGGGGGTTTCAGACAAATAGGATTAATTAGATTCAAATCGTCACTGACGCCTGCTGCCTTTGCCAGGAATTCTGCATCATCTGACCTGACGCCGCCAGTTGCGATAGGTTTCATTACACCTACATCTTTCCCGGAAGATTTTAAGACGTGAGCAAATCCCGCCGCAACAATAGTCTTGCCAACAGATGTCCCTGTGCCGGTGACAAATATTCCCCTCAAATTATGCCGAGCCTTCTACCAACATTTTTTAATGCCTCGTGCGCTTTTTGGAGGTGCTCTTCCGTATGAAGGGCAGTAACCGAGAACCTTACCCTGCCCATTCCATGAGGGACCGTAGGCGGTCTTATACCGGGGGCATATATACCTTCTTCATATAGTTCATTTGATAACATCATTGTTTTCTCCTCATCCCCTGTAAGGATAGGTATAATGGGTGTAGTGCTCTCCATTGTATTAAATCCCAAATCCTTCAATCCTGCCCTGAATGTTTCTGTATTCTTCAAGAGCCGGTTTCTATGCTCAGGCTCTCTTTCAATCAATTCAAGAGATGCGATAGAAGCCGCCAATATAGATGGAGTTGGCGCCGTAGTATATATGAATGTCCTTGCCTTATTACGTAAAAGGTCTATCAAGGAATGGGACCCTGCTATATATCCGCCCAGACTCCCCAACGCCTTGCTGAATGTTCCCATTTGTATGATACCATCACTTTTCATACCTAAATGCTCTAAAATACCTCTGCCGGTCCTGCCTAAAACCCCTGTGCCATGGGCATCATCTACTATAACTACTGCTTCATACTTTTCTGCAAGCCCTGTAATCTCTTCAAGGGGTGCAATGTCACCATCCATACTGAACACCCCATCAGTAATGATTAGCCTCCTTCTAAAATTCATACTTGATGCAAGTATAGCCTCAAGTCTTCCCATATCCTTGTGAGGGTAACTTTTCAAACGGGCTCCGCTTAATTTACAGCCATCAATGATACTCGCATGGTTTAATTTATCAATGATTACTACATCACCACTGCCTGCTAATGATGTAATTACGCCTAAGTTCGCCATATAACCTGTAGAAAATACTATTGCCTCTTCACATCCCTTAAATTCTGCGAGCCTATTTTCAAGTATCCTGGTCAGTTCCATAGTCCCTGACAAGAGCCTGGAAGAGCCTGTGCCTGTTCCAA
Organism: uncultured Planctomycetia bacterium; assembly: GCA_964449965.1. Lineage (GTDB taxonomy): Bacteria > Omnitrophota > Gorgyraeia > CAYVEO01 > CAYVEO01 > CAYVEO01. The sequence continues at coordinate 22,723 of CAYVEO010000017.1, read as the reverse complement.
ACCTCTTTGTCGCCTCTACAGAACTCCTTATCATTTCGGGATGTCCTGCAAGTCCTAAATAGTCATTTGAGGAAAAGATTATAAATTCTTTCCCGTCTATCCTTGCCACAGGGCCACGGATATATTCCATTACCCTTAAAGTCCGATATAAACCTTTCTCCTTGAGGCGTTCAATCTCTTCCGATAATATTACATTCAAATCCTTCACTTCACCACCATCGGCATGAATTCTGTTGAACCAAATATGCCGTAGAGCCCGTTTTCTTTAAGCCATATCGCCCGCTTAAGGTATCCAAGTGCAGGTCCTATCACATTGGCTGCCATAGAGGTCTCATCCCCCAAAATAAACTTGTGGCTTGAGCGTTTACCTTCAAACGTTGTCCCTGTCAATGTCATCGTAGTACTAACAGGCTTCTTAGCAGACCTTGTATCCATTACCCCGCCCACATGGACTTTATCATTAGAGTCCACTACACCTACATGTTTCAGGAGTATATCATCTGCATGCTCCATATCATGCAGTTCTAATCTCCCGTCTGTCTTATCAAGCAGTTTTTCTATTTCTTTATCACTCATCCGCCGTGCCTTTTCTATTGTGTATCCAGGCATATGGGCAATATCCTCCCGAATAGTAGCCTTATACGCATCCCAGTTAGATATACCAACCCCCCACCATATATGGACATCCTCTACCCTGATGAAAGACTGACTTGCTATTACTGCGGCAGCAGTCAATAGTCCCGGCGTCGCACCACAGCCTGTAATATAAACAGACTTAGTCTTTTTCAGTCCTTTATCTAATTTAAACATCAACCTTACCGCACCAGTCCTCTTTAAGGCATCTGTGAATACCAATTCACACTTTGAGTCTATAAAACGCTTAGTCACATTCGGAATAAATGTATTGGGTAAATTAGGAAGCGCTATAAAGATACCGTCTATCCTGTCTGCGCGATTAATCATCTCACCTATCACATCCCTCACCCTCCTGCCGTATGATAAGTCACCCACGCTTTGATGAGAGCCAAGCCCTGAAATTTCTTCTGTGTCCAACCCTTTTTCTCTGTAGGCAAATCCAAGGCTGTCGCAGATGCCTACAAGCCGTAACTCTTTCTTCACGCCTATAATCCTTGCGGCAGACTTACCCAATCCCCCAGCCCCTAATACGGCTAAACGTATCGTCTTACCTGGCATACAAAATCCTCCTCCTGCTTTATAATGTTTCAAATTATATCACCTTCAAAGATTTTAATCAAGAGAATTTAATAAGGGGGATAATCCGATAGGGTTTGTTTTATAGAGAGATTTCAATCTATCTTTGAGAACCAAAAGGTCATCAAAAGAATCTATGTCAATCTCTTTATTTAGAATGGAGAATTCCAGTCCCAACTTATTCACCTTGTCTTTGGTCTGACTGAAAACATCTTTCGTGCTCCAGTTTATATCCTTAAAAATCTCTCTATGGAAATGGGATAAACCTATAAGATAATATCCTCCATCTTGCGCTGGTCCAATTACACATTGTTTAGCCTCTAATTCTTTAAACGCCTCCAGGATAATTTTTTTATCAATCGTTGGGCTATCACTACCAATTGTAATTACTCGCATAGCACCATTTTTAAATGTGACCTCAAAGGCGTTGGATAACCTTTCTCCTAAGGTATCACCTTCCTGGAAATAAACCTCGTTGTCTCCAAGCCAATCTCTAAATCCCTGGGATTTTTCAGGTGGATGGCAAAATATAATCCTTCTAAAACCAATATCCTCAGTCCTTGCCAATATCGCCTCTACAAACAGGCGATAGAGTAAGGCTGCTTTATCTTTACCTATTTTTTCTGCTAACCTCGTCTTTACAAAACCAGGCTCTGGATACTTTACGAATATAATCAAAACATTGTTTAATGACATGGGCATTTAAATGATAACTTCATTAAAAGCCTGCCAATTTTTTTAATTAGAGGGGAATTCAGTTTTTCAAGTAAATACTGGTCGCCTGTTTTCTTTACTACTTGCGATAGAGTAGGATATATATGAATGGTAGAACTCAATTTACCAACGTCGAGTTTCTGTGCCTTTGCAAGGACATATTCATGGATAATCTCTCCGGCATTCGCCCCTACAATGTGTGCACCCAAAATATATCCTTTTTTATCACAGATTACCTTTGCCAGACCATCTTCTTCCAAATCCGTAACTGCGCGGTCAGTCTCTCTTAAATAATTGCGATAGACCCTTATATCCTGCCCATACCTTTCTTTTGCCTCTTCCTCAGTCAAGCCCAGGTGCGCCAGTTCAGGGTCAGTGAACGTTGCCCAGGGAACAGAATCATAATTTACCTTCTGCCGTAAGATAGGGAAAAGTACGTTCCTCACTGTAATTGCTGCCTGATAAGCCGCAATATGACTGAACAGGTAAGGTCCGGCAACATCACCACAAGCAAAGATATTTGCCTGGCTTGTTTGCAGAAATTCACTTACCTTTATACCGGCTTTTTCATAATTAACGCCTGCTTTTTCTAAATCTAAACCCTGTGTATTTGGTGCCCTCCCTACTGCGACCAGGACCCTTTCCCCTCTTATCTCGGATATGTTTTTATCTTTGTCTTCCAGAGTAACTATCGTATGGCCATTTTCTTTCCTGAATTTGACTGCCTTCTTACCAGTAAATATCTTTATTCCGTCTTTTTTAAGAACGTTTACTAAAATCTCGCTTGCCTCAAAATCTTCCCGGAATAAAATCCTATCTAACATCTCTACAATAGATACCTCAACCCCGAGCCTGCTAAACGCCTGTGACAACTCAATACCAATCGGACCACCGCCTAAAACAATCATTGATTTCGGCAGTGTATTCAAATCAAAGACTGTTTCATTAGTCAAGAAGTCAACATCTTTTAGTCCGGGGATAGGGAATACAACAGGGTGAGAACCCGTAGCAATTATAAAACGTTTACTAAAAATCCTTTCTCCATTGACTTCTACGGTCCTGCTATCAACAAATTTAGGGCTGCCAAATATCACCTTTATACCCCTTTTCTCAAATAACTCAGCAGGATGGTGAGTGCTGACTGTGTTTATAATATCCCTTACATGGGACATTACCTTACTTGTATCATACTGGCTATCACCGGATGAAATCCCAAAACTTTTAAGTCTTTTTGCTAACGATAGGGCATGGGCCGACTTGAGCAGTGCCTTAGAGGGTATACAACCATACCATGTGCAGTCACCCCCTAATTTATTCTTCTCTATCATACAGGTTTTTGCACCCAGACCCTGAGTCCCGCTTGCAGCAAACAATCCTGCCGCCCCCCCACCTAATACTACAACATCAAAATCGTATTTCATTCTTAACCCCCTTTAAAAATTACCTAATATCTTGATATAATTTTTTTAATCTATCATATGGTACATTTAACAAGAATCCAAGGGTTAACAGCCAATTTATAAATGTTGTCTTTATAATCCCATTTTCTTCCCAGCGGCGGGGCGAAACAAAAACATGCTTATTCAACATCTTAGTTTTGACCTCTTTTTTTATCTTCTTAGAGAATAACACGTCTTCAAATAAAGGGACCTGGTCAAATCCTCCCAATTTGAAAAATATATCTCGCCGCACAAAGATTGCCTGGTCTCCATAGAATATCTTAAGACATTTTGCTCTTAGACTACCTGATGCCTCAATGCACCGGAATATAAAATTTGTTGAATTTATTCTTTGACACAAGCAACCACCGCCATATCCGTCCTTTAAAATATCTTGAATTGCCTCTATACTTCCCTTTTCAAGTAGACAATCGGCATGTAAGAACAAAAGGATATCGCCACAAGCCATCTCTGCCCCTTTATTCATCTGGACTGCTCTATTTTTAATGGATTGCACCACCTTAACCGGATACTGTCCAGCAAACTCTACTGTCCTGTCACTGCTTCCGCCATCTACAATGATTACCTCAATATTATAGCTATACGGTAAGGTTCCTAAAATTTTCCTGATAATTTTTTCTTCGTTATATACTGGAATAATTATAGAGAGCATTTATTATTTCTCTAATTCTACTCCTAATGCACCATTGAAACTATTAAATAGATTCATTAACCCAACAATAAGCGTGAGATTTACAATCTCGCTATCTGAAAAATAAGTCCTGAGACGTCTAATTAAATCATCGGGTATATCTTCGGCATCTTTTGTAACCTGGCGTGCATATTCAATCACTGTCTTTTCTTTATCAGAAAAGGTTTTAACCATCCCCCCTGTCTTAATAGCCTCTATCTGTTCATCAGTTACACCGTGTCTCTTTGCCATTTGAGCATGATGCGCAAGGCAATAATTACACCGGTTTATACGGGACACCTCTAAGTTTGCCAATTCCTGAAGTTTTGGGTCAATGGATGACTCTTTGGCAATCGCCCCGTATAAATCAAGTACTGGCTTAAGCGCCTTGGGATAATGTGCAATAGTGGCGAAAAGATTGGGAATCATCCCAAATTGTTTTTCTATTGCCTCTAAAATTGCTTTTGTTTCTCCTTGTGCCTCTTCTTTATTTAAAGGTTTAATCCTTGCCATTCTTCTACCTCTTCATGTATTATTTTAAATTAGGCCCCGACGTAACGTCGGGGCAACTACAATATTTTGAAATTCCTGTACACTAAGTTAGACTCTTCGCTACGCTCAGAGTGACATTTCTTTTTGTTGTTCCTTCACTTAGTTCAGGACGACGTCTGAGGCGTAGCCGAAGAATCTCAATTTTGAAATCCCTGTTTTTTATGTATGTTCTTCTGGTGCCATTTTCCCAGTACCTTCCTCTGGCGCTTTAGGAGCCGGTTCAATCTCCACTATTTCATCATCCTTATATGTAAATCTCGGTTTACCGTCTTTCTTATGAATCTTTTCCTTATAAACCTCAAGTTTACCCTTCTTATTCTTCTTCATCCAGAAATCAACATCATATGTTGTCTTGCCGTCTTCCGTAATAAAATCTGTGCAGGCAAAATAGGCTTCATCTTTCTTGATGTAACTGACTCTATCTTCATGGACCTTCACAAGTTTAAGGTGTAAATGTTTTCCCTCTTCAGAATCCTCAATCGGATAATATCCCTTGTGCTCTTTTGTAACCTTATCTATATTGTCTTTTATCCCCTTAATAATCTCATCTGCTGAAAGCATAGATTTCTCACCAGGATGTTCTTCCTGCGTCTTTCCGGGGTGTTCTTTAGACTTAGATTTTGTTCCCGGATGCTCTGCAGCAAAAGATGCTTTTGAAAAACAAACCGCCACTGCAAAAATAGACAAAATACAAATTAACCTTCTCATTCTATAGCCTCCTTTTTTGTTCCCATTTTATTGTTTCTTCATTGGTTTACCACAGCAATTGCCTGGCTTATCCGATACATAACCACAGGATTCACATTTGTACTTACCCTTCTTTACATTTCCCGAACCGCAACAGCCTCCCATTATTATCACCTCCTTCAGCAACAGGACTTCCCCTTGTTTTCCGAAGAACAGCAAGGACTCGGTCCCTCATCTTTATTAACATCCGTAATGATAAATTGATTCACATAAGGTTTTTCCATAAGTTTATTTGCTGTGTCTGTGCATACCTCTATTGGTATACCACGAGGGAAAATATGATTATCATCATCTCTCACTTCAGAATAAGGACCAAGATATGTAGCATATTGTCCTATATAGACGCAATCTTTCCCTTTTTTAAATTTATAACCCCGAACCGTAATAGAACAAAATTGTATCCCTTCCACTTCCCTGTATTTTAAGTTTTTCAATACCTCAAGCCCATAAAATCCAGATTCTGTTGCCCTGGATAAGAATTCTGTTTGAGTTAAGGCGCCGGAGATACACTCACCCCATAATTCCCGGTTATTTTTCATATAGACAGGAGTTTCTTTGTCTGCAATTATATCCGAGATAACAAATCTGCCGCCATTTTTTAAAATTCTATAGATTTCAGTAAATACCAAAGACTTGTCCTCGGATAGGTTTAGGACACAGTTGGAAGTCACCAAATCTACAGATTCTGACTCAACAGGCACATCTTCCAAAAAACCATTTCTAAACTCTAAATTAAGGAATCCCAGATTTTCAGCAACACGCTCTGATGCCTTATTGGCTTTGGTTAACATCTCCTCGGTCATATCAATTCCTATTACCCTTCCCATGATGCCTACTTTTTTTGCAGCAATGAAGCAATCAATACCTGCACCGCATCCTAAATCAACGACCACCTCACCCTGCCTGGGATTGGCTAAGGTTATAGGACTACCACAGCCATAGGATACCTCTAAAACCTCTTTAGGTATATAGGAAACATCCTCTTTCTCGTAACTTACAGGACAGCAGAGTTCTTTTTTGGGTTGTTTTGCCGCACCCTGATAAAAATCCTGGACACCGTCGCGGATTGTCCCGCCAGCATCTGTTTTTAATGCCCCTTGACAGCTTGAACCTGAACCTGCAGTGCAGGATAGACAGTGCTCATCAAAATATATCTCTTTCCCTTTTAAGCCATTAAGGTCAATAGCCCCTATAGTAACATCTTCTCCTTTACCGTCTTTCAATGCCAGACCCATTGCCTGGTTAAAGTCACAGTCATAGAGCCGTCCATCCCACCCTACACTTAATAGATTACGGCACATGATATTTTCCAGAACCACTGTGTTAAACTTCTTTTCTAAAAGACTGATATATTTTTCATATTCTCCGTTGTTTTTTAGATAATTCTTAAATCTATTCACAGGAACATTTGTTAGGGTAATGAGCCTGTTAAAAGTTACTCCATGGTGTTTTTTGAGAAAATGCTTATAATCCGTTTCTAATTCAGCTTGCCCCGTAGGTAAAAAAGAGCCATTTGGATTATGAACTAAATCAAGTTTCAATCCATCCCCATTAGCAAACCCTAAATCATTCAGGATGCGCAGTGCCTTTATACTCTTTTCAAATACCCCATTGCCGCGCTGGCTGTCAACATTCTTTTTCGTATAACAAGGCAGTGAACAGATAAGGTGAATCTTATTATCTTTAAAAAAATGCGGCAAATAGTCTTTGCCTGGTTCGAAAAAAACTGTCATATTAGACCTGACTATAATCTCTTTGACTAACGGGCGTGCAGAACGTATTAAATGATCAAAGTCGGGATTAATCTCAGGTGCACCGCCTGTAATATCCAGGGTTTCAATCTTATATTTAGACAAAATTTTTAAAATATCATCAACCACTTTCTTAGACATTATATCCTTCCCATCCGGACCTGCATCAATATGGCAATGCGAACAACTCTGGTTGCAGAGATTACCCATATTAACCTGCAATGTTGTTAAGTCTCCCCTTCTTAAACTATTCTTATAGTCTACGTTATGTTTCTCTAAAACATTTAGAAATGTATTCATCCCGTCAGACCTCCGTTTTTAAAAGATATTTATATGCTTTTACGTCATATCCCTGAAAACAATATCTGTAAACATTTTATCAAACGGCTTGCCGCCAATTTCTACATAAGGAAATTAAGATTAGAATAGAGATGGAAAATATTTCTATCTTCATATTTATCAATTATACTCCAATCTTATGACATGTCAAGGTATTTACGTTATTATCTTTACCAACTCATCTTCCGGTAATTCTGAGACAAAGATGCAGCCTATGTCACTACCCTTTTTCAAACAAAGGATGCTTTGATAACCACTTTCACTTTTTATAAAAACTTTCTCCTTACCCAAATCCATGCTTTCAGCCCTCGGGATATTAAGACCTTTGGTATCAATTATAAAGACCGAGATGACATAACTGTCCTTCTCATACATTAGATAAGCGACTTTCCTATCCTTGAGATGGCATATTCTTCCACCGATTAAGTGAATACCTTTTGTGGAAAGGTCAGGAACCATTATCGCAAAATCAATCTTCCCGTGAAACCAATCTTTTATATCTTGAGGATTAGCGGAGGTTATTTCAATAGGCAAACCGCCTTGTAAGAATTTGATGTGGTTTGAAATAGCCTCAGTAAATATTGGAAAAATCCTGGTTTCTTTTACCACTGTAGAGACAATAACCAACAATAATGCAACCGAGGTTACTGCCAATATCGGCTTTAGACCCGGAAGGGAAAAAACTTTTATTCTCTTAAATTCTTCTATCCTATTAATAATTCTTTCTTTCAATGCAAAAGGGGCATTCTCTTTAGGAATAGTTCGTCTAATTAAAGAATCCATCTCCTTTTCTCTTTTCCATTCTAACTCGCATAGAGGACATATAGAAATATGTTCTTTTATCAATAGTGTAATTTGATTATCTAATTGACCATCAATAAATTGGCATAAATATTCTTTTATTCTCTGGCAATTCATCTCTTCCATATCTTCTCACCACATTTGGACAATCGCTTTTTTAGAATCTGCCTTGCAGTATAAAGTCTGGACATAACCGTCCCTATTGGGCAATCTATAATCTCAGCAATCTCTTTGTAAGAGAATCCATCTGCATAAAATAGGGTTAACGTAGTACGTAACTCTTCTGGCAATTTGTCAATAGAATCTTTTATTGTCTCACTGAATATTTCTTCTTGAGCACCATTAATTTCAGGCAAACTTATAAACCCTTCTACTTTCTCAAATTCCACCTTCTGCGGCTCTTTTATCTTTTTGCGATATTCATTGATATAAATATTCCTTAATATAGTCATCATCCATGCCTTAAAATTCGTCCCCTGCCTGAATTTGTCAAAGTTCCTATACGCCTTTAAAGATGCCTCCTGCACTAAATCCTCGGCATCGTGCCTATTATGTGTCATCCAGATTGCAGAATTATAGAGAGAGTCAATATTCTCTAATAGCATTTCTTCAAACTCTCTCTTTAACCTCTTATTCCATTTCCAATGGAACATATTTCCCCTTTATCTATTATAACAAATTTTTATCTAAATTTATTCAAAATCTCTTTTTTTCTGCTCACGATGACCCTTCACCGTAAATTTGCCCTGATTTGCAAATCTCTGCAAATTTCCTTGCAGATTCTCTGACTTTGCGGGATTGAGTCGTATAATCCACTTCTATTAGGCCAAACCGGGGCGCATATCCATCACCCCATTCGTAGTTATCAAGTAATGACCAGTAAAGATACCCAAAAACCTTAGCCCCATCCTTCATCGCTTTGGCTAATTGGATTAAGTGACTTATAATAAATTCATAACGCTCCTCGTCATGGTCTATACAGACGCCATTTTCTGTGACAAGAAGGGGTAACCCATATTGAGAAAATTCCTTAACCAACTGATAGAGTCCTTGAGGGTAAATTTCCCAGGAAAGAAAGTTCCTTTTCCCAATCTCCCGGTGGTGTTTCAAGGTGCATATGTCCCCAAAAATCTTTGGAATACGAAATCCCTCGTTATGAACAAAATCGCGCGTGTAATAGTTTAGTCCGATAAAATCAAGCGTTCTTGCTTTGGGCAGCCGTATATGAAAAAGTCCGGGATAAAAAATCCGTCCGCGAATCAAAGCTTTAATAAAAATATGATTGAACATCAAATTTCTAATCCTGACAGAGAGACGGTCTTTCCATGAACGTTCCGAACACGGAGTAAATATCAAAACATGCTTGGCAATCCCCACTTGAGCGGAAGGCCGATTCAACTCCTGATTCACTTCTTTGATCGCGTTGTAGGCTAAAACATGCCCCTTTAGAAGATGAGACAATGCTTGCAATGCCTTTTCATAAGACTTCTCAAAGGGAGGCCATTCGCCCATGAGATGGCTTTTAAAAACGTACGCTACCGGTTCATTGAGGGTAATCCAATAGCAGATGCCTTCTCCTACAGTTTCAACAATCTTTCGGACATAACGGGCAAACAAGAAGGGTGTCTCGTTAAATAGCCAACCGCCTTTCCGGGCAAGCCAGAGAGGCAGTGTGAAATGATGGAGCGTAATAACAGGTTCAATGCCATTTGATTTGAGAGATTCAATCACCTCACGGTAATGCAAAAGAGATTCTTCGCTGAACCTGCCTTCTTGAGGCTCAATACGGCTCCATTCAAGCGAGAATCGGTGAACATTATGATGAAGCGATTTTGCCAATGCGAAATCCTCACGGAACCTGTTCCAGTGGTCACAAGCCTCGCCGGATCTTTCCTTGAAATTTCCATTCTGCTCCCATTGCCACCAGTCATTATTTATATTTCCACCCTCAACTTGATGAGAGGAAGTCGCTGCCCCCCAGAGAAAATCTTTCGGAAATTCAAACGTTTGTTCCATCTCCACCTCTTAATTAACCATAAGAAAGTAGTTTTATCAAGGAAATCCTTCACTCCGTTTTAATGCCTTTCTTAGTCTTAAAAACTTTTGTTTCATGATAAAGGCCAGCCTCTTTACCATCATATTATAGACCAAAGTTAACACCTCATTTTAATAAAAAATAAATTGTCCCGCTTAAAAATCCAGCCAAAGGCAGAGTGATTATCCATGCCAGGATAATCTTACCTATTATATGCCAATCAGCTTTTTTGTTCACAAGTCCGATTCCAAAAAGTGAGCCGCAGGAGACATGTGTTGTAGAAACAGGCAATCCCCATTTAGAGGCAAAGATAACAAGAAAGGCGGTAATAATATTTGCGCTAAAACCCTGGACATGATTCATCTTCGTGATTCGCTCACTCATCGTCAAGGCTACTTTCCTGGCATTTAATAATCCGCCTATAGCCATAGCAAAAGCCACAAGAAAAATTCCCAATTTCAGGGAAATAGCGCTCATCACCAGTAAAAGCGCAATAATTTTCGGGGTATCATTTAATCCCCTGGCAAAACCAACTGCCCCTGCCGAGATATAATGTAATTTGTCAAGAACTTTTTGAGAGTCAAACCCTAAAATCCTGCCCTGGTAATATTGCTGGCAGTTTTTGAGTTCGTCAACTGCAATAGTTAGTCCGCTTGACTTCAAAACTGCTGTCCCATCTCGTTGAATGCAAACCGATTCAACGTTATTCCCGATACAAAGGCACATCTCGCGCTCAATACCTAAATTTATCCTGGCAAATTTAAAACAGGGATAAATAGCCAATGTAAGAAATATAGATATGGCCGGACTTAATAAGAGGGGCAGAAAAAATCTTTTGCCCAGGATATGAAAATCAATTTGAGCCCCTGCAGACACTAATCCAACTCCTATTAGTGCACCAGTTAAAGCATGCGTAGTAGAGACAGGCATCCCTGTCATAGTGGCAATAAATACAGTCAATGCTGCGCCCATTCCAACACAAATCAAGAAATTAGGGTCTCTTACTATTGAATCAGGGACCAGTCCCTTCCCGCTAAATACTCCGATAAGTTTGGCGGAGATGAAAATTGCTGCCAAAGAACCTAAAAAAGTGGTTATGGTTGCCCACCAAATTGCTTTTTTATAGTCAGTAGTTCTGCTGCCAAATAAGGTTGCCACCCCTTTAAAATTATCATTCGCACCATTGGCATAGGCTAAAAAAATCGTACTTAACAGAACAAATATTACGAGCGTAATCGTATTCCTCCTTTACCTATTATAACAAATTTTTATAGGCCATAAGCGTCAAACATTAAGACCTTTTTATTCTTTTGCCATAACTTGAGAGCCGCCATTTTCGATTACCTTTCTTCATCAGTTCCTCTGCCTCTTTGGGCCCCCATGTACCAGCAGCATAATTAGGAAAATCTTGCGCTGGATTCTCCTCCCAGTATTTGATTATTGGGTCAACGACAGCCCACATCGCTTCTACGCCGTCCTGGCGGGCAAATAGTGTCAGGTCTCCTTTGATGCAATCAATAAGCAGCCGCTCATATGCAAGACGTCTTTTTATATTAAAACTCTTCTCATAATTAAAGTCTAAATTGATAGTATGCGGCGTATTGCCTATGCCTGGGTATTTTACATTTAACCTCAAACAAATCTCTTCGTCCGGCTGTATGCTCAAGATGAGTTGATTTGCTTCAATAACATCGCAGTCCCTGCCCAATAACCTTATGGGAGGCTGTTTAAACTGAATACATATCTCGGTAATAGCTTTAGCCATCCGTTTTCCAACCCGAACATAGAATGGGACGCCCGACCATCGCCAGTTATCAATATAGAATTTACCTGCAAAGAATGTAGCTGTATTTGAATTCGGAGAAACATTTTCTTCGTTCCGGTATCCGGGAACGCTTCTTTCTCCCGCTTTTCCATGCCCGTATTGGCCGCGGACCATAAATTCATCGATGTATTTATCATCCATCGGCCGTATCGTTCTAAATACCTTTATTTTCTCATCTCTTATCAAATCCGCCTCAAATCCAACCGGAGGCTCCATAGCCACTAAACCAATAAGCTGCATAATATGATTCTGTACCATGTCTTGCACAACGCCGGCCTGTTCATAAAAAGCACCTCTATGTTCAACACCCAAAGTCTCTGACACTGTAATTTGAACATGGTCTATGTATCGCCTGTTCCATAAAGGCTCGAATATGCTATTTCCAAAGCGGAAAAATATAATGTTTTGAACAGTATCTTTGCCCAGAAAGTGGTCTATTCTGAAAATTTGATTCTCGTCAAATGCTTTTAAAAGAAATTTGTTAAGTTCAATGGCACTCTCTCTATTATAACCAAATGGTTTCTCTATAATTATTTTACTGTTTAAAACACCTTTGCAGAGATTGTATCTATCCAGATTATTTAGAATGACAGGCAAAAGTTTTGGCGGAATGGCAAGATAGAACAGCACATTATGGTTTTTATCTTTTGGAAAGATTTTTTCTATCCTATCACGAAGACTTTTATATGAATTTTCATCGGCGAGGTCTGCGGTTTGATAGAAAAGGCATCTTGCGAATTTGGCATATTCCTTTTGCTTAAAATATCGGGAGCCAAATCTTTTAATGGCTGATTCCATAAAATTACGATAACCATCGTCTGAAAATTCAGGAAGACCAAACCCCAGAACTGCGATGTCCTTGATAAACTTTTTTTCGGAATAAAGATGATATAGTGAAGGCATAAGAAGCCTTTGACTTAGATCGCCTGCTCCGCCAAATACAACCAGAGTAAACGTTGGCATATCCGCTTCAAATACAGGTATCCCGCATTTTTCTAAAAATTTGCTCTGTAGAGAGGTTTCATTTAATTCTTTACCCATGATATTCTCCTTGTCCGCATAAAATTATTTTTTCTTAACGGCATGTCCGCCAAACTCGTTACGCAGAGCGGCTATCGTCTTTGCGCTGAATGATTCTTTCTGTCGCGATCTAAATCTCTCCAATAATGACAATGTAATGATGGGAGCAGGAACGTCTTCGCTTATGGCTTCAACAACCGTCCAACGGCCCTCTCCGGAATCAGCTACGAAGCCTTCTATGCCTTCCAAATGAGGGCTCTTTTTAAAAGCATCTTCAGCGAGTTCTAAAATCCAGGAACGCACTACACTGCCATGATTCCACAGCTGTGATATACGCGCAAGGTCAAGATTAAATTCTTTCTTAGCCTCCATTACTTCAAATCCTTCGCCGTAGGCCTGAAGCATAGCATATTCTATTCCATTGTGTACCATTTTTACAAAATGCCCTGCGCCGCTTTTCCCTACATGAGCGTATCCATCGTCAGGGGCCAACGCCTTAAATACCGGCTCCGCCTTCTTAAATGCCTCTTCTTCTCCGCCCACCATAAGACAGTAACCGATTTTTAATCCCCAAATCCCTCCGCTTGTACCGGCATCAAGAAACGATATATCTTTTTTCTTCAACCCGTCATATCGTCTAATGGAATCTTTATAATATGAATTCCCCCCGTCTATCACTATATCACCTTTACCTAAAAGCGAATCTAATGAGTTAATAGTCTCTTCCGTTGGCTTGCCCGCCGGCACCATAACCCAGACAATGCGGGAAGGCACTAGTTTTTTTACCAGCTCAGATAGAGAAACAACAGCCTCTGCCCCCTTCCTGGAAATTTCGTTTCTTGCCTGTTCGCTTAAATCATAGGCAGTTACCTGATGCCCATGCCGTAATAAACGTTCAACCATATTAGCTCCCATCTTACCTAAACCTACAAAACCTATTTTCATATGAACTTCCCCTTTCATGGAATCCAAAATCTTTCTATAATTTTATTTTTGAACTTCACCATACCTGACTTTTAAATATTTAAAATACTTTGACTGTTTGCAGGCATCGCATTTTTCTATCCCCATGAGTTTATTGAGATACTCCTGGACTACAATAATAAAGTTGGCGTGACTCCATGTTAAAGGAGCGACCGAAATAGGTTCGTTGGTATAAGGATTTACCTGTTCAGCCAGAACGCCGCTTTCCATGGCATGGGTTCTTACCCATTCCATAATAGAAAGTGCCTTATCCAGTTCAGCCCTATTTTTGGCTCTGGCAATATAATATTGCGCGAGCCAAAGCGTGGTGATAAACCAAGGATTACCAGTCACACTGCTGCTGACACGGTGATAGGAATCGTTTTCATAGCGGCATAGTCCGCCAACTCCTGTATTACACCAGAGTTTCTCATAGACCTGCTCCATTGTATTTATTGCCTTTTCATCATCTACTGGATAAGCACCAAAGGCGAATACTGCGTAGAGACTGGCGTCAATGGTGGAATCAATCTCCACTTCGCCATTATTTTGGAAGTTAAGCATTCTGGCAAATCGCTTTTCTTTCTTGAGGTAGAGATATTTATCCATTGCCTGTCTAATTTCAGATGCCCCTCTTCGGTAACTCTCAGATATATCTGTCTCGCCAAAAGCCTGAGTGAAATTTGCCGCAGCCATCAAGCCGCCATAAACCGCAGAAACCGTGAAAGTATGTATGCCCTGACGCTCTTCCCATAAGTCGTAACTTGGTAAAGGAAGGTTTGTTTTTCCATCGCGGTATGAAAGCATAAAATTAGCAGCATTCTTGACTAAAGGTTTATATAATGGTTTAATGAATTCTATATCCCGAAAAATTTTATAGTGATTCCAGAGTGCCCATACCACAAGCGCAGTCTCGTCTTCCTGTATGGGGAGTTGGGGCTTCTTGTTTTTTATCCTGGGATGCCAGGAGCTACCTATACTTCCTGAAGGAGTATATTTGTGCTGAAAATATCCTTCCTTCTCAATAACCTTAACACAGAAATTAAAGAAATCGCGGCTTAATCCCAGGTATCCTGCCAAATCTAAACCATGAGCGACCAGTGCTCCATCGCGCGGCCATATATAACTGTAGGTATCCCGGTTAAACTGCGCCACATCCGAATCATTTCCGGCAATAATGCCTCCACCGCTATCAATTTGAGTGCGAATTACGAGAAGGCTTCGTTTATAAAGACGGGCGATCTCTTTAGGTAACAAGTCATAATTCAGTTCTTCTTTATCTACCCATAGTTCCCAGTAATCATGTGTGCGTTTTAAAATCTTCTCGGGCGTCTTTTCCCATATAACCTTATTTAGAATAGAAACCTCTTCCCATGTTTTGCCGGCACATATCCAGTAAAAACATGTATCCTGACCTTTTGGCTTAATTCTTAAATGGATAGCAACTACTGAATCAACTGAGCCCTGGGCAACAGGATTTGCACTTAATAAGCCATCTTCGGCATCCTTCCAGGTCCCTTCTAATCCCCCATGTCCTTTTATACCTGTTGCAAACTGTTCAATGCCGCATTTATTGTTTGCGCAGGCGTTAATGAGAAAATACCGCTCACCCTTATAATGAAGAAGGCAATCAGATTCGGGGCGAAAGAGTGCGGTATCTCCTATGTTATTGCCGTAAATATGGAAATCATGGCATAAAAAAATCCTTATCTCCTGCGGTTCATCGGACAGATTCTCTATGATAAGTTTTTTCAGGTAAATATTCTCATGAAAATCAACTAAGTCGTTAGCACGCACCTGTATTTTTAGGTCTCTATTTAAAAGCGTGACATCGGTTACCAGCGTATCATCAAGATAATCTAATCTTTTTTCCCAACCATCCGCTAACCATCTGAATTTGCCATTGACCCAGATACCAAAACGAAAGGGCTCGCCTGCAGTATGATTTTCCTCACCTACATGAGGAAAATAAAAGTCACGCAGGTTATAATTTCTATCAAAAGCAACCAGAATGTTACCATTTCCTACAGGAATATCTCTAGGCATAATTACTCCCTCCCTGACGGCAGGCAGGCTTATCTAATATCTTAAACAGATGATAAGAATTTATTATTGTAGAGAATCCTTCCCTTCCAGATTTCTTTTTGCACCCTATTTAAGATCAGCATTGCCATATCACAGCGCAAACCATCACACAGGGGTACGATATCTAATAATATTCCGGCCATTGCTATTCGAGTTTGAGGATCAAAATAATTTAATTGTACCACATCCTGCCAGGCAGGAAAATTGGGGTCTTTGCCGTATGCGAAAATATATCCGGTGTCTGGATGCCTAAAGAATAAATCAGGATGATTTTTTATGTCCTCATCATTGCCTAAGATAAAATATTCAGGATTTTTCTTAAGCCAGGGATGGTCCAAAGCAACATGGTTAGGGACAAAATCTAATATAAGATTGATTTCATTTTTATTCAGTTTTCTTTTTAATTCTAATAAATCATGACGATTTCCTAAGAGACTATTGACCTTATAATCGGCTATCGCATAGGGTGAGGAAACAATATCATCTAACTTTAAATCTGGAACTGTAAACTCTAATTCCTGCATTAATTTTGCATCCTTTAAGATTGCATTTCCGGATTCCTTGCTTCTTGACCATACACCCATAAACCAAATAGCATCAAAACCTAAGTCTTTAAAATTCGTAATTTCCTCTTCAGGAATATTATTTAACTTAATCTCAATTTTATATTTATGAGACAGTTCTTTCAACCACAGGAGTGTATTGATTTCATAAATGAGATTCATTTTTTTAAAATATAGCCGCCAGGCGGTCAAATGATTTTTTCAGGCGGGTGGAAACGGCAAATAGCATATCTTTCAGGAGTTTCACCCCAAGTCCGGGATACTTGTTGATTATATTTTCAAAATCCTCACTGCTGAGAATAAGAAGGCCGACATCGTCCATCGCCACCGCGGTAACAGCCCTGGGACTGCCGTCCAGAACGCATAATTCCCCCACCATGGTCCCTTTGCTGTAAACCCCGATGACAACCTCTTTTCCTTTAAATTCGGTCTGTTTTTTTACTTCCACGCGTCCCGAGACGATAAATGCCACGTTACCGCAGGCATCACCTTCTCTCCACAGAGTTTCGCCGGCAGGTACCTGTCTGCACTTAAAGTATCCTGCTATCTTCTCAAGGTCGTTTTCGGACAGGAAATGAAAAAGACTAAGATCTTTCTTCATCCTGATACACAATTCCCTGGAAGTTTCTTTCATTTTACCTGATTATCCTGTTTCTGGTTTCTGATATCTCTGAGTTTTTCTTCCATGTTCAACAATAACCTGTCAAAACCTTCTTTCATTATTATTTCCTGGTAAGTGCTCCGGTAATTTCTGATAAGGCTTACTTCTTCTATTACGACATCATAAACAAGCCACTCCCCGTCCTTTAGTATCATCTTGTACTGGACCGGGATATCGGCATTCTTCGTTACAACAATCGTATCTATTACAGCCTGCCTGTTTTCCACCTTCTCCTTTACGTACTCTACGTGTTCATTGGTATAGGCGTCTATCCGTCCTATGTAGGTTGCTTCAAGTAATTCGGAAAACAGTTCCGTAAACTTCTTCCTCTCTTCCGGGGTTGTCTTCTTCCAGTAGGTAGCCAGGACGCTCTGAGACATAACATTGAAATCAAACCTCTTGCGAACGAGTAAACTTATCTCGCGACGCTTTGCATCCTGAGCCAAATCCTTATCCTTAAGTATATCTATAATCGTTCCTATAGCCGCCCGTGCCTGGTCCATGGGGCTGGAATATGCCTTTGAAACAAAAACAATGCCTGCAATAATAATTACCAGAAAAATAGAAATAAATTTTTTGAATACCATAGATTATTTCCTTATCTCTGCTTCCCGTTTCTGGGCGTAGGCATTCCTGATAAAAAGATACGGGTCCAGAGATTCCTTCTTAATGCTTTCGTATGTGTCCTTATCCAGAGACAGGTTGTTTACTCCATTATATGCCCCTATGGCTGCCTGTTCTGTTATTTTAATATCCAGATAATAAAGTGGGTTTAGAGCAGCGTCTACTATCCTTCCCACACCGTCCCTTGCATTTGAAGGACCTAAGACCGGTAAAACAATATAAAATCCTGGTCCAACACTGTATACCCCGAGTGTCTGTCCAAAGTCCTCTTCTTTCTTGTTAATGCCAGCATACTTCCTGGCTGGGTCAAAGAGCCCTACTGCACCGGTAGTAGTGTTAATCACAAAACGACTAAACTCATTACCGGCATCTTTAAATTTGAGCTGCAGGATAGAGTTGACAAACCTTACGGGTGTCAGAATATTGGAAAATAATTTTGAGACCGATACCCTGGCATTCTCCGGAACAATTCTATAAACCCTCGCAGCAGGCTTAAGAAGAAAGAAATATAGTTTGTCATTGACCATGAACATTACCCTGTTGAACGGTTCTATCGGATCAGAAACAACCAGGGGTTCTGTTTCCCCGGCATCGAAATCCTTGTCAAAATCCGATGAGATTTCTCCGCCTGAGTCTGCTTCATCTCCCGGCTCTTCTGCCAAACATAATGACAGGCGGGACGCCTGTCCTACTACGTAGATGGATTGAGAAATATTCAGCCATGCAAGGAAAAAAACAAGGAAAAGAACGAACATCTTCATTATAAAATGCCTCCTTTATTTTTTCCCGAATATATATTTGCCGATCAGTTCTTCCAGATTGATGGCTGATTCAGTTTCTGTAATCTCTCCGCCTGGTTTTATATACTCCCCGGCTCCTCCGGGAGATATATCCACAAATTTATCACCTATTATGCCGGAGGTTCTTATGGATGCTATGCTGTCCTCCTGAATCTTCACGCCCCTGTTAATGGACAGGTGAACTACCGCCACGTAATCTTCAGGGTCGAGTATTATACTTGAGACCTTGCCTACCTTGACGCCGGCAATTTCTACGACAGATTCTTCCTTTAAGCCTGAGACTGAGCGGAAACGTGCTTTAACCGTATATGTGTTATTCCCGAAAATGCTCACGTCCCCAAGTTTCACGGAAAGGTAGGCAAAGCAAAGAAATCCCAAAACCAGAAATACACCCACTGCAGTTTCTATATTAAGTCTCTTCATAATGATTGGTTTCCTCTATTTCGCTTGAGTATACGGGACCCATGATATTTTCAACAAAGGACCTTATAACAGGGTTATCCGAAAGCTGGAACTCCTCCGGCGACATGCAACCCTGGATAACGCCGTCTGCAAGAAGCGCCACGTAATCAGATAGTTTGAATATCTTCGGCACGTCATGGCTGACTATTACCGCGGTGTAATTGAGCCTCGCCTGTGTCTTGTAGAAAAGGCGGTAAATTTCGTTGCTCTTGCTCACATCCAGACTGGTAGTAGGCTCATCAAAGAAGATAACACGGGGGTTCAGGACCAAAGCCCTGGCAAGCCCTACCCTCTTTTGCATACCTCCGCTCAACTGAGCCGGATACTTATCGTTTATCCCTTCAAGGTCCATCATCGCCAGTTTCTCTTCTACGTTATCCCTTATCTCTTCCTCTGATGCCTTAGTACGTTCCCTAAGCGGCAGGGCTACATTATCGTAGACTGTCATTGAGTCGAAAAGTGCCGCATTCTGGAACAGGACCCCGAAGTTCATCCTTATGTCTTTCAGTTCCTTCCTGCTGATATTAGACATATCCCGGCCGAAGACCAGCACCTTTCCTCTGTCAGGATTAACGAGCCCTAACATGTGTTTCAGAATCATAGTCTTGCCTGTGCCGCTCGCACCGACTATGACAGTAGTAGTTCCTTCCAGAATTGAGAGGTTTATCTTGTTAAGCACCTTCTGACTACCGAACGACTTCTCAACGTCAATAAACTGTATGACTACCTTATTACCTTCCCCGCTCATTCGCCTCGGCACCTCATATTTAATTTAGAGCAGTATGGCGCTAATCAAGTAATCCCAGACCAGTATTGTAACAGACGAAAATACCACCGCGTTAGTCGTGGTTCTGCTTACGCCTTCGGCACCGAAACCTCCGGACCGCTCCAGATGGAGAAAATAACCTTTTGAAGACGCAATCCATACGAGCATGAAACCGAATACCAGGGATTTTACTATACCCATCTTGATATCCTTCCATACCACACCGGCGTACATAGCCTGGAAGTATGTCCCCTCGTTCAAACCAAGGAGAAGAACGCCTACGAGGAAACCTCCAAGAATACCAACCACATCAAAGATAAAAGTTAAAAGAGGAACGGAAAATATGCCGGCAATAAATTTCGGGACCATCAGATACTTGTACGGGTCTATGGCCATACACTCCAGGGCATCAATCTGTTCGGAGTTGCGCATGATGCCGATTTCCGCACACATAGCCGAGCCTGCCCGCCCTATAACCATCAAGGCTGTAAGGACCGGGCCGAGTTCCCGGATAAGACTGAGGGCCACCGCTGAACCAAGAACCGCCTCTGCTCCAAACTTCCGCAGGGTGTAATAACCCTGCAGTCCCAGGACCATGCCTGTAAAGGCGCCGGTAAAGAGTATGACGGATAATGAGCGGGCACCGATAAAGTGTATTTGCCTGATGACCGGATACAGTTTATACGGGGGCATCACCGCATTCACCAGACAGGAAAAAAGAAACATACCCATCCTGCCCGCCTCTTCCAGCAGGTATAGGCATTTATCACCCAGTTTTTCTAAAATTTTTAGCATGGAAATCATTTGTTTTGTCTGCCTCTTAAATATCTCTGAAGGAAGTAAACACCCGCAAATATAAATATGGCAACAATTATCATCCAGAAATTCCTGGGGTTAAACAAAACCTTTATCAGAGAAGAGCCAAAATATACAAAGGCAAACGAACCAGGCATAATGCCTATAAGTGTAGCGAAGAAGTAATCCCTGAATTTGACCTTAGTAAGACCAAGGCTCAAATTCTGAATATCCCATGCAACATTAGGGATGAGCCTTATCAAAAGAACAGTTAAAAATCCATGCTTCTCTATCTTTTCATCAAGATTGGTCATTTTTCCCTTTAAGTATTTCTTAATGATCTCCCGCCCGAAATACCTGGCGAGCAAAAATTCTGCTACAGCAGATATATTTGCTCCAATCTGTAAAATAAAAAATCCTTTAGCCGGACCCCATATTAAACCAGCCGAAGCAGAAAGAACCCCGGCAGGAAAGAGTATCAAAGGACGCAAGAGATATACTATAACGTATAAAACAGGGCCCCAAATCCCAAAAGAGTTTACTTTTTCTTTAAATCCCTCTTCAGTTACACCGGAAAAATTTATATTAAACTTGCGTAAAATAAGAAGAACAGCTCCGATAAAAACTGCAATGAGCAATACCTTAAACCACGGACTTTTTAAAAACCTCATGTTACTCCTTCATGCAGTACTAATATTAACACTGCGTTTAAGTAGCCGCGACGCATATCCTTCTTTACTTTTCATTTAATGACCAATCGTAATCAAGATATTTAATCCTGGGCTTTTTCTCTTTGACAAATCTTACATCATCTTCAGGCAAATGCCTGCCCGCAAATTCCACTACATCCCCGAAATCCTCCTTAAACCATTTGAATATTGAAGAGAGATATAGTATCTTGTTATCCTTATCCAGTCTAACCTTTGTCTTATCATTTATGAAATTATGTGCCTTTCTCTCAAGCTGCTTATTCATATCTATGCCATTAAATGGCTCATTGGCTAACTTTGGGCAACCTATAGAGGCGCAGACAAGGGCAAAATGTATCCTCGGTTCTTTAAATTCTTTTCTAAGAATTTCATGTTCTATCTGATTCAGACTGAATTCGCTGCCTGCAACCTTAAATTTAATCTTATCCCATACTCCAGGAATGTCTTTTATGCTCTTAACAGGGTAATGGTCTATGATAACCTTTAATGTCAGGGCATTATAGACATTGATATAAAAGGCGAGCCTTTCGTACCGGGTCATAGAAGCAAGTTCTTTTGGGTCTAATTCTGCCGTCTTTCTTAAATAATCATTCAATAAGGCTGGATTGTTTCTCAACGTAACGTAATCCACATTACCATCATCAACGAATTTTGCAAGAACCTCGCCGTAAAGGCTGTGTTCAAAATGCGTCTCTTCTGCAAATGCAATCCCTCCTCCTTCCATAGCGATGCCTAAATTATTAAGCGCATAGGCATAGTCCGGTTTTTGTTCAATTGAAATTGAATATTCTTTAATTGCCTCATTAAACATCCCCCTGCGCAGGTATGCATTGCCAAGGTTATAGTGAATCTTAGGGTCATCCGGACGGTATTTAAGTGTATCCTTATATATGCTTACATCATCACGCCAAGTTGTGTTACGCTGTAACGTCAGGAGACTTAGAATCAGGATTGCAACAGGCAATACAATCTTTCTATTCAATGGCTTTACCCTGGCAAATAATCCGCTTATAAATAAAAGGAATCCAAAAGAGGCTATATAAAGCCAGTGTTCAGCTATATCAGCATTTAATCTTATAAAGCCTAAAAATGGCAAAAGTCCAAAGAGAAAGAAAGCCAAACTGAATTTCATAAATTTTTCTCTGGCAAACCGTAATATGATGAGGAT
>CAYVEO010000016.1:0-46521 GCA_964449965.1 uncultured Planctomycetia bacterium | reverse complement strand
TATAATAGGTCTTCTTACCGCTCTTGCATTCCCTTATTATATTGGCTATATAGCCGATGGCAAGGATGTCAGTTGAATTATATAAGTTCCGTGCATCTTTCTCATTGATGCGTCTGCCGTCTTTTACCTTTTTATAGATATTATAAAGTTCGTGGGTTTTAGTAATCATAAATAAAAATCCGCATAAGTTGCGAGCATAAGTATTATACTGATTATACCATTTGCCGTGAAGAATGCAGTGTTGACTTTTGATATATCATCTGGTTTGACTAACCTGTGTTGATAAATAATTAATAATCCCGTTATAATCACCCCTGCTAAATAGATAATTCCGAGTTTTGCGACTATGCCGAATAAAATGAGCAGGACAGCCATTATTATATGAAATGCAAGAGAGATGGACAATGCCTTTTTTATACCATATCTGACTACGATGGAATAGAGTCCATGCCCCCTGTCAAATTCATAATCCTGGCATGCGTAGAGTATATCAAACCCTGCTACCCAGAATATGACGGCAGCGCCAAGTATGAGGGATGCGAGAGTTATCCTGCCTGATACGGCCACACATGCCCCCACAGGTGCTATGCTTAAGGATAAACCTAAGAAAAGGTGTGACCATGAGGTGAAATATTTTGTATAAGAATAAAAATATATTATAGCCAGTGCAATAGGTGAAAGGAATAATGCTAACCTGTTTAACATACTGCTTGAAAATATAAATAGGCTCGCGGTTAGCAGGACAAATATGACCACTTCCCATAGCCTTAGTTTGCCAGTTGGCAGATGCCTTGACATAGTCCTTGGATTAAGCCCATCTATCTTTATATCTATGAGCCGGTTAAATGCCATGGCAGTAGACCTTGCACTTACCATTGCTATGAGAAGCCAGAAGATAGTCTTTATATCTGGCAATCCCCCTGCACTTATAAGCATTGAGATTAAGGCGAATGGTAATGCAAAGAGGGTATGGGAGAACTTGATTGCTTCAAAGAAATATTTTACTTTGTTCATAATATCTGAGCCATTATGCGTTCTACTACAAAATCCACCATGTCATCAATCGTCTTGGGATGAGTATAAAATCCAGGTGAGGCAGGCAATATTATGCCTCCTGCGCGAGTAACTGATGCCATATTTTTTATATGGATGTAATTGAGAGGCGTCTCTCTGATTACCAGAACCAATTTCTTTCTCTCTTTTAAGAAGACGTCCGCAGCCCTTGTAATAAGGTCCTGAGAGTAGCCAGAGGCGATTCTGCCTAACGTCCCCATACTACAGGGGATTATTACAAATGCATCATCTTTATTAATCTTAGACCCGCTCGCAAACGGTGCATTGAGGTCATCCCACCGGTAATATTTTATATTTACACCCTTGGTGCCAGTAATCAGACAAGATGCATCAAATTTATTCAGATTGGGTTTAATGCCCAGTTCTTCTTCCAATACTATGCCGCCGTTCTGCGATATGGTAAGATGGGTTTCTATACCTTTGGAGACTAACAATTCCAGAAACCTCCTGGTATATACCATCCCGCTTGAACCTGTTATTGCTACGAATATTCTCATAATTTTCCCCATATAGAGTTTATCTTATCTATGACCTCCTGCGACATCTTTATATCAGGCGGCCATTCTCTTCGGAAACCCTCCTCTGGCAGTTTCCTTGTGGCATCTATCCCTATTTTTGAACCAATGAGCGGTGAGGATGATGCATGGTCAAGTGCATCCACAGGACCTTCTACAAAGATAGTGTCACGTTTAGGGTCTATATTATTTCCCACCCGCCACGTTACTTCACTCAAGTTCTGGACATGGACATCCTCATCTACTACTATAATTATCTTTGTGAACATCATCTGGCCTAATCCCCAGAGTCCCATCATAACTTTTTTTGCATGTCCTGGGTAACCCTTGCGTATAGAGACTATAACTAAATTATGGAATATACCTTCTATCGGCAGATTAATGTCAACTATCTCCGGGAACTGGAACTGCAGGAGCGGCAGGAATATTCTTTCTGTTGCCTTGCCGAAGAAACAATCTTCCATAGGGGGTTTGCCAACTATAGTAGCAGGGTATATAGCATCTTTTCTGTGAGTTATGCATGTCAGGTGGAATACAGGATAATCGTCTTTCAGGGAATAGTATCCTGTATGGTCCCCAAATGGGCCCTCGGGTCTTTTCTCACCGGGCTCTACATATCCCTCTAATACTATCTCTGACAATGCAGGAACTTGAATAGGTATAGTCTCACAACGAACCATATCTACTGCCTTCTTGCGCAAGAAGCCTGCGAATATCATCTCGTCAAATTCAGAAGGGAGAGGGGCCGTAGCAGAATAGACAATAGCAGGGTCACCGCCTAATGCCACAGCCACAGGCATCCTCATCTTTTGTTTGCAATATAACCGGTAATGTTCTGCCCCTATCTTATGCGTATGCCAGTGCATACCTGTGGTATTGCGGTCAAAGATTTGCATCCTGTACATTCCTGCGTTTCTTATTCCGGTCCGGGGATTTTGCGTAAAGACCATCGGGAGCGTGATAAATCTCCCTCCATCACCAGGCCAACATTTTAAGGCAGGCAATATCCCGAGGTCAGGATTATCTTTAATTATTACCTCTTTACATGCCCCATTTCTAACTTCCTTAGGTAAAAATGAAGCGAATCGGGCAAGTCTGGGCAAAAGGGATAATTTGCCAATGAATGAAGAAGGGGGTTCCATCTTCATGATATTTCTGATTTCATTTGATATATCTTCTAAATTATTAACCCCTAATGCCAGACACATACGCTTCATACTGCCAAAGGCATTGGTAACAACCGGCATTCTTGAATCCTTTACCTTCTCAAATAGAAGGGCAGGGCCGCTATTCTTATGGACCCTGTCTGTAATCTCGGTAATTTCCAATTCAGGGTCTATAGTCTCTGTGATACGCTTCAATTCACCGAGTTCTTCTAACTTGTTTATATATTCATGAAAACTATCGTATGGCATATTTTTTTCCAATAATCCTTGCCAATTTCATCATAAGACGCCAGCTCATTGAATTCCTGACAGTTTCCCTATAGGACTTATTTCCTGAGACGATATTGTAGAGCCCGTCATATAACTGGTAGTCTTTATTTGCATAGGCTATTACAGGGTCTATCCAGCCGAACCTTGATGCTA
Organism: uncultured Planctomycetia bacterium; assembly: GCA_964449965.1. Lineage (GTDB taxonomy): Bacteria > Omnitrophota > Gorgyraeia > CAYVEO01 > CAYVEO01 > CAYVEO01. Next base: position 43,343 of record CAYVEO010000016.1, on the reverse strand, counting down.
TTCTGCAGGATGACCTTAAGATTCTGCCATAATAGCAGTCCTCTACAAGCGGTGCGCATCGTTCATAGAATTCATTAAAAGCCTGTTTAGATACCCCTTTATTCGTAATGATTTCAGCAGCCCAGATACCTGTGGTTAATGCGCTATTTATACCCTTGCCCTTATAAGGTCTCACCATACCGCTCGCATCTCCGATTAGCAGGACGCGGTCACTGTAGAAATTCCTGGCAAGCCCTGCAGGGAATACGCCGTAGAATGGTTTTGGTACCCCGGATGTGACGTTAATGAGATTGATGAACTCAGGACTCCTTAAGAAGAGCTCCATATCCTTCTCAGTCACACGTGAGCCTGCTGCATTTATCGTAAGGCTGTCTTTCTTTGGGGTTATGGCAGCGAACTCAATACTGCCCATCCTCCTTGGTAAAAATGCGTGGATAGTATCTTTAAACTTATGATTTATTACATTCTCGTCCATAGGTAATTCTATGAGAATAGACCTTAAAAGGTTAGGCCGCTTATATGTTTTAAGTCTCTCTTCAAATAAAGTCAACATTTTCTCATTCAACCCGAAGGCGCCTACCACCACGTCACATCTTCTCGTTGCATTAGCTGAGTGGAGCAGGACCTCGTCCTCAAGAATATTTATGTCTGTTAGTTCTTCCTCTATTATTGTTACGCCGTTATCCCTGGCTTTTTCAAATAGGAAATCATCAAACCTGTTCCTCTGGACAGAGAACGTGGGTTCTTCTTCTAATTCACCCCTTGTCAGATGAAGGTTCTCATATTCTCCATGAAGGACATAGTCTGTAATTACATGATGAATCATCTCCTCTGGAATTTCTATATCTAATTGTTTTAGTATCTTCTTGATAGGGGGAGACAGTACCCCTGCGCATGTCTTTTTTTCATTTCTTACGTAACGTTTCTCGTATAGCAAAACCTTGAGGTCCAGATTGTTTCGTGATGCGAGCATACGGGCCGCTATGGCACAGCCGCACCCGGCAGGTCCGCCGCCTATAATGCCTATTACAGCCTTTCGGGGAGGAAGTAGATACTGATGTTTTTTATCCCGTCCATCTTTGGGTTCTACCTGTTTCCTAAAACCCCCCGCGATGTCCTTCAGGATTTGCCATGTAAGGGTTATCTGCAGTAAGGGATTTAATGCAGCCTTCATGATATCCTTGTAAGGAACGTTCCCTGTGAGTATATTCCATATTATCCATCTTAATGACCTCACCTGTCTGTTTTTATCTGCCTTGTTTGCTACTGTAATATGCGCGCGTGTCATAAAACCGAGGGAGGTGATATATCTATCTATTCCGAATAAAAGCCTGCCGTAGGAATTATCCCTGACAATCTTTTCCTTGCACTTCTTGTAATAATATTTTTTGAAGCCCGCACGAGACCATCCATGCTCAACGATACTCTCTGCGGCAAAACGGGCTGTCCAGAAGGCAGATTCCAATGCATTCTTGTAATACCTTGACCAGCTGGCGTCTCCTATGATAACCAGCCTGTCTGTGAAAGCGTTCCTGCTGGGGGTGAGTCCAATCTTAGGATGGCAGTGGCAATATCGCTCAGGTATATCCCAACCATCCGGCATGTCCTTCTTTACGAGAGGATGTCTTAAAAAAGCCCACATATCAGTTTTCTTCATATTCTTATTACCAACTACAGTTACCGTGAGGTGTTCTGATTTAGGGACTATCGCAGCAAACCTTATACCCGGTATACCCAGAGAATATACAAATATCATATTAGAGAAATGGCTTTTTATATATTCAGGGGGGAGGGCAATCTCCATCTGGCATGTATTTACTACTTTAGGAGGGATGTAGCCAAATCCCATATTTTTTAGTTTTTCTAAAAATGAAGTATTTAATCCACATGCTATCACTACCCCGTCTGCAATAAAGTTTTTCTTATCGTTACCTCTGCCGTATTCTATACGCACCTCATTTCCTATGCCGGAAGGCAAGGTTATATCAGAGACAGGTTCCTGGATGAGTTCTACTCCGATTCCCTGGACGTATTCCAATAGAAAGTTATCAAAACTTACATTGGATAGATTGGAGGAATAATCAGGCCCGTTTCCCCTGAAGACAGTGAGGATTTTACCCTCTTTATTTTTATTATACAGTGATAATTCTCCCATCATAGTCTTGAGTTTATAGCCCTGTATCCTGCTTTGCACAATCTCATCAGGAAAGGTTATGCCAATCTCGTTAAGCCTACCAGTGAGATTTTCTGAGACTACACCTGCACACATGTTGCATCCCCTTGGCCCTGTGGCAGTAAATCTCTTTCCGTCAAATATAGTTACCCTGACATTGATGCCTTTTTGTCTTGCTTTTTCCATGAGAAATTTGGCAAATAATGTCCCTGCAGGCCCCGCGCCTATGATTGCTATGCGGGAGCCGTTTGTCAGAGGGATGGATTTCAATAATTTTGTAGTTGCCGACCTTGGTCGGCTTAACTTGTTTAATATCCATGCGTATCTCCAATAAGGATGGGCTATTCCCATGGCATAAAATATCCTGGATGCCAGACCAAAGATGGGATTCCGGGTTTCATAAGAATGGATAAGATTTGAATGTGTCTTTGAGAATCCATGTAATTTTGCCTTTAACTCTGTTTCGGAGAGGTCTTTTGAAAGATAAAAACTGGGCCCTATCAATTCGTCTTGATTATTAATAATCCCTTCATCCATTGCAATGTCTGCTAATTTAGTATTGGGATATATCCTCAAACCCACAGTGATGTATGCAAGGTGAGGATTCTTAACGTGTTTATCTATAAATTCAAGGGTCTCTGATACTGTTTCTATATTTTCCCCGGGACCCCCTATAAGAAAACTCCATAAAGCAGGTATTCTGAATCTATTTATCAGAAGGGCAGCCTTCTTAAGTTCTGTAATTCCAAAACCCTTGTTTAAATTGGATAACATCTTCTCAGAACCGCTTTCCGGGGTAAAGATAAACCACCTGAAATTTGCCTCTTTCATAAGGGAGAATAGTTCTTCATCACACCCCATGGGGTTTAATCCTGCTGCCCCTAAACGGATTTTAAGTTTCCTCTTTATGATTTCCTCGCATATCCTCCTGGCATGATGGGTTGGGGAATTAAAAATGGAATCTACAAATTCAAAATCCCTGATTCCGGATTTCCGGACAATCCATTCTATCTCATCCGCTACCAATTCCGGAGGTTTTAATCTGGGATGAGTCCCTTCTATAACAGGGTAACTGCAATAGATACATTCAAAGGTGCAGCCGCGTTTTGTCTGGATAGGTATTATCCCTCCACGGGATACGTATCTCTGAGCATTGACCCATCGCAGGATGTCTCCTCTTATGCGGAATCCATATTCTAATGGTTTTAGCGGCGGATTTAATCGGACAGTGCCATTCTCCCTGAATGCAATGCCATCCAAGTCAGAATAGTCTTTCTTGTTCATAATGCGTTCCAATACCATAGGTGCTGTCAATTCACCATCTCCTATGACAGCAATATCTGCCTGAAGATACCGGAGGAGCCCTTCTGGCATAACATTGACTGCAGAACCCCCGATAATTATAGGGATTGCTGGCGATTCATTCCTGCAGGAGGCAACTATCTTACGCACATCAGGCATGGAATATCTTGGGTTACGATAATCTCCATTGTCTATATTCCGTATAGACAGTCCTATTGCATCAGGTTTGAATGCCCTTATCGCTTTCACCGTATCTGATTCTATACCCTTTGAGAAACATAGGTCTAATACCTTCGTATTAAATCCCTTTTCTACAAGAGAGGATGCTACGCAAGCCACCCCAATCGGAATGGCAGGGTAAGGGGATAGTTCTCTATTCGTATTTATAAGTAGGATTTTCATCTTTTATAATTATAACATCATTTTTTTTACAAGTCAAAGATAAAAAACATGGGTGTGGTATGCCTATTTGTAAAAAGTGGGGGACTCAGAATCGGTGAGAGCAAGGAACTTTGTGAGCGATGGTAACATCCTAAATTATATCTAAATTTTATTTCAGGCTACTTTGGAAAATTGAATTTTCACGCGGTATCCTAGACGTGTCAGAAACTCTTCACAGTCTTCCCATGTTAGCCCAAACGCTTTTACATCCGCTAATCCAACTCGACTAATAACATCACGAATCGTTATGAAATCTGTATCATCAAATTCTGCATCCATCATCGCATTCTCTGCCCAATCAATCAACTGTGCAAGTGTAATCTTATGGCACAAATACTGAATTAATTTATCCGCAACATCTTTCTGTCTAATCATTGCAAGCCTCCCTTAATCTCTTTATGTTTATGTTCTATTGGATACTTTTCATGAACCTCAACCAGTCTACCTTTTTCATTGTAGATCTCTTGATAAAATCTAAGTGTTCTCTCAGATGCGTCGACTTCTTTAATGTATCGTGCCTTCCAGCCGTGCATCCCTTTTACCTCATAGAAATAACGCCGTCCCCCCTCATCAAGATTTTCCCAATTTGCGAATTTCTTTTCATTAAGTCGGCGCTTCCTTTCATGCATTTGTCACCCCTCACGTAAGCATAATCTCAGCAATTTGTTAAATGTCTATATTAATTATACTCATTTTCTGCGGCTTTTGTCAACAGAATTTTCGGAAAATCAAAATTCCAGCAATTTAGAAGGTTTTACCTTCAGTGCTTTGGAGAGCCTTTCAATGGTATCAATCTTCACGGCAGGTGGATTCTTTCCTTCTATTCTCTGGATATATTTATAGTCAATATTAGAAACCTCAGAAAGTTTCTCCTGAGTATATCCGCACTTCTTACGTAATTCCTTTACTTTCTTCCCCACTTTCAATCTAATAGTATATTCCATACACCCTATTATCCCACGGTAATTATTTCCTTGACACCTAATTATAGTAAGGTGTATAATTGGGGCTTAAAGGAGATAAAATTCCAGGCATGAAAAAATATTCCTTCCGAGTGCCAAAAGTAATTATAATAACCTGCCTTATTTTCTTTTATGGTTGTAGCAAAGACACATCACTCACCCTATATCAAGAAGCAAAACAATTAAAAACCGAGGGTGATACTGCAACCCAAAATGGTGAATTGCAACAGGCTCTTGATAAATATCTTGAGGCTATTGATAAATCTTCAAAAGCCTCACAAAAATCTGATTGGATGTTACCAAAGATATTACAAGAAGACTGCAAGAAATCCATTGAAGCTTTAAAGTTTTTAGCGGAAAAGAAAGATTTGTTTGAGCACAATGGAAAATTCTTATCAAAAGAGGAATATGAAGAAACACTTGTAAACGAGGGTGGGAAACTGATTGCGAAAAAGAAAGAAGAAGAACGTTTGGAAGAAGAACAACGTAGATTGGAAGAGAGGAAAATAGAGGAATCCGAGCAACGTAGAGTAGCAGAGGAAAAGAGAAAAGAGGAAGAAGAAAAAGAGAAACTACGCCAAGTTGAATTGCGGAAGATGCAACAAGAATACGAGGCCTATTTACCAGAGGCACAAAAGGTGCTTGAGATACTTGAGCGCATAGGATCTGACCTTGAAGTTGGGATCTATTATTCTGAATTTGGACAGCGGATTCGAGATTTAAATTACCAGTGGAAGAAATTTGACGAATTCGCTTTAGAAAAAGGTAAGACAAGCCTTCTTTCATATAAAATGTTTAAACGTGCAATTACATTTTGAGTTTTTCTGCTTGGAAATCAGAAATGGAAGTTGCTGGCAGTGACTTTGGTTTTCTTGTAAAAGATAAGGCAAAACAACTTCGTGAATCGAGTTGGACAAAAGCCAAGGTTTTTGCTGAAGCAGGAGCTTTGGCACTAAAGTTAAAGGAAAATATTTCTTCAGTTACTTGTCTTGTTTGCAAGGGAAATAAAATAGGAGACTGTGAATCTTGTAAAGGTAGTGGTAAGTGTTCTATGTGTGGTGGAGATGGATATGATAGGCTTTTGCAGAAAACTTGTAGTCTCTGTAAGGGAAATGGTGAATGTAATGTCTGTGAAGGAACTGGTAAAGTTAACTGTTTTCTATGTGATGGTAAAGGAGTATGGCCTTAAAATCGGAGGATAATTTATGTATCTCTTAATTAAAGGTGGTTTTTTTATGATTCCTATCTTGGTGTGTTCCATTATCAGTCTTGGGCTCATTATTGAGCGCTTCATTGCATACCGGAAGGCAAGAACAAAATTCCCGGGTTTTCTAAAAGAGATAGAACCTGTAGTTAAAGATGGTGCAATAAATGAGGCAATTGCAATATGCAAGCGAACACGAGGCATAATCCCTAAGATTTACAGAGCCGGTCTTGAAAACGAGACCAAAGAGATGAAAGAAATAATGAGAATTGTGGAGGATGAGAAGAGGACGAACATCGTTCCGGGACTTGAGAAATATCTCCCCACGATATACTCAATATATGTTGGCGCCCCACTTTTAGGTTTACTTGGAACTGTTACAGGGATGGTTAGATGTTTCCAGTCTATTCAGATAAAATCAGTAGCAAACCAGACTTTAAACCCTGGCGATTTAGCAGGAGGCATCTGGGAGGCATTGATAACAACAGTTGCAGGATTGGTTGTAGCAATACCTGTCATGTTTCTGTATGAATACTTTCAGGCAAAGGTTGATAAATTTTGCATAGAGATAGACAAAGCGACTTCAATTTTGTATGGGATGTTATTTATGAGGAAAGAGTATGTATTAAGAGCAGGTCAGAAAGATGGCATGGATACTTAAAAAGAAAGACGGCAGTTTATATCATCCTGATACTCTTGAAACACTACGAAGATGGGTTTGGGAGTTCAGGGTTGACCCGGATGAGCTTGTCCGTCCAGACGAAAACAGTAACTGGATGCGGGCAGAGGACGTGCCCGAGATATGGTCATATTTCCAGCCGAAGATACCACTTGAGAGTGAAATTCAAGCCAAACAGACTCGCAGACGAAGAAAACGAATGGGAATAAATCTAACCCCTATGATTGATGTCATATTTCAATTACTCATATTTTTTATGCTGACGGCAAGTTTTCGTGTGGAAAGCGGAGTAAAAGTCAATCTACCAAAGACCGAGGGGCAAGCAGATGAACTCCACAAAGATGTTATTGTAGTAATAACAAAGGGGGGGAACATACTTATAGACAATGAGGCAGTAGACATTTCCCATATTAAACAAAGATTATCTAAAATAGTTAAGGCAGATAATAAAAAGAACCTGATAATTGAGGCTGATGCAGATGTGCCACATGGCCTAGTTGTATCTGTCATGGATGCCGGTAACGTTGCTGGATTTGAGAAATTACTCGTAGCCTCTGAAAAGGCAAATAAATCTAAGAATGGAAAATAATAGCGATAAAAAGCAGTTAAATTGGTCTATGTTTTTTTCTGCCATATTTCATATGATTCTTCTTCTTATAATTTCTATTCCTCTTACAATGTCAGCAGTTGCATCAAAATCAAAACCCGTTGAGGTCTCTTTAATCACTGCTGAACAGATACGGAAGGCAAAAGAAGCACTTCAAAGAGAAAAAGAACGCCAGATGGCTGAAAAGAAACTGGTTGAAGAAAAACGTATCGCAGAGGGAAAAGCCAAGCAAGAAGCAGAAGAAAGTAAAAAACAATTAGCCATAGAAGAGGCAAAGCAAAAATGGAGAGATAAACTTGAGGGAGCAAACCCACCTGTTCTAACCAAGCCATACAGGTTACCATCTGTTGGACCAGAAACTGCCGAGAAAGAACAGCAAGTAAGAGGTGAAGGTGGCAATAAGATGCTGGATGACAAAGGATTTGAAAGGTCAGTTGATAATGTCAATTTCTCGGTTCCGGGAAGAGGTAACGAAGATGAAAGGTTTATAAATGAGGTCATCACAAAGGGAGAAAAGACTAAAGAGGCAGGACGAAAACCAATTTCCGAAGTGGTTTCATATGATTCTGCAAAGTTCAGGTCATATTCAAAAAAGTATTCAAATTTTGGCGAAGAGAAACAATTTAATTTTATGATAGATTTTAATTTTAGTTCAAATAGAATGAGGGAACGATTCCTTAATAAGTATGATATAAGCGTGGTTCCTACAAAAAACACAGTTAACCTTTTAACAGATAATAAAGAAAGTTATATATATTTTGATAAGAATCTCAATCCGGAATTGTCCGCAGTAAGAGAGAATTATATCAATAGATATAGGGTGATTCCCTTTGGCTATCTTGATAATTCTTTTATGTATATTTATCCTGGCGTTACAGCAGATGCAATGGAGAAGAGCTCAATCAAGGGTGTGATTGAACAGTACCATATTACAAATCCGGAGGAGTTTATAAGACTTATCAGAAGTTCAAAGGTCGTTATCGTCCTTGGCATTGATGAAGAAAGGATGAATTTTAAATTACTTGAGTTTGGATTGTATCCTCTATCTCAAAAATATTAAATGGGGGTGTAACATGGAAAAGAACATAGTAAGTAAATATATGGCAATTTTTGTGGCTATGGCGGTCTTGACCGGTTGTTCTAGAAGCAGTGAATTGAGCAAAGATGATAAAAAGACTTCAATATCAAATGAAAACCTACAATATATAGAAGAATCTAAATCTTTCCTTGGTAAAACAGATATAATAAAGGCTTCAGTAAGTAAAGGGGTAGATTACGAGGGATATGCAATTTTAGTAAATGAGTTCAAAACAGGATATCAGGGTAAAGAGACATATCTTTCCACCTATTACATTGGAATTATCAAAGAAGGTTTAGAAAGAACTGCTCGCAGATGGAAGGAAAGGCTTGGCGGGATAGGTAATTCTGCTGATAAAGACTTTGACCAGGGGATTGAGACAATATGGGAAAAAGAATGTTTTCCATATATTGATAAAGCCAAAGAGACATTGCGAGACGAGGGATCCTTGGAACCTCAAAAAGTATGGCTACAGACAGTAGAAAGACTTCTTGAAACTAAAAATTATGAAGAGGCTGCACGAATTACTGAAACAGGAATAAAGATTTACCCAGAGGATAATAGTCTTAAAGAAAAAAATGAAATTGCCTCAAAGACTGTCGCCAAAATAGAAAGCCATTTTTCTAAAGGGGAAGACCTATTATATAAATCAGACTATAAGGGAGCAATAGTTGAACTAAATAAGGTTCTTGAGATTGTTCCGGACTATATTGATGCAAGTGCGCTTATTCAGATTGCAAACGACCGTAATGCAGAAGTCCAGAAAACATTGGCAGAAGCAAAATCCCTATATGAAAATAAAAAGTACAAGAAAGCACTGGAAAAATACAAGATGGTTTTAGAAATGGCACCGGGCAATGAACCTGCCAGGACTGGTTTTGATGCTATGGAGAAGATTATGAAAGAGGGTGCACCTATACCCGGAATAAACGTGGACACCTACATGGCTGGTGAGACTCAGAGTGTAAGCATCAAATTAATCTCCGGAATAGAATTAACCGGAACAATAGTTAACAAGACTTCAGAAGAAGTTGTGATAAAGACAAGTGCTGGAACTGTAAAATGTATTCCAAAAGATATAGTAGCCGAGACTGCTAAATCGGTTTCTGATGACGAAGTTCTTGGCCCGATGGAACGTTATGAGAAAAAACGTTCACAAGCGACTGATAATGATGCAGTTGGTCATTACCTATTGTGGTTATTCTGTTTTAAAAATGGATTGAATAGTCAGGCAGAGGAAGAGTTTCTAAAAGCAGTGAGAATTGATGAGTCATATGAAAGGGCAATATATGAGACAAAGGCCCGGACATTCTATGAGAGTGCTTATGGATTATATCAGCAGCAAAAATGGACCCAAGCAATAGAGGGGTTGGATAAGGTTATAAAAGATTTCCATGATAGCAAAATCTTCGCTGATGCAAAACGTCTTTTGGATATTTGCTCGGATAAATCAGATAGGGAACAATGGCTTCAGTCGCACATATGTGAGATATGTTCTGGTTCTGGTAAATGCCCTTCTTGCACAGGCAAAGGGGAATCTAAGTGTAATATATGCAAGGGTTCTGGAGTTGAAAAGGTGGTAGAAGAACTTGGCCCTAAATGCCTTATTTGCGATGGTACTGGCTATAAAATAAAGAGTTATAACGGAATTTCTGGAACTGAGAATAGGTGCCCTCATTGTGATGGTAAAGGGCGGCTCAGTGGGAAAAAATCAGAAATAGCCTGTAAGTATTGCCTTGGAACTGGTGAAATTAAATGTCAGGTTTGTAATGGAACAGGTGTTTGTTCTACCTGTTCAGGAAAAGGATTCATAGGCGTTCCACCAGAATCTACTCCTCCTAAAGTGGTACCAAAGGAACCTAAGAAAACAATGCCTCGTCTATGTTGGGGATGTAGAGGTGCCGGTTATTATAACCGGCCAGGGGATGAGGCAGCAAGGAAAGTGTGCCGGATTTGTCGTGGAATTGGGTATTTACCATAAAAGGAGGCGACATGTTATGAGAAAAGGAAAATTTGTTTCAAAGGTATATATGTGTGGATTTTTGGGGGTTTTAGTCATTGGCTTTCTATTGGGCTGCAGTTCTGCCTATGCTGAATTAGGGGTTGATTGGGTTAAATATGAGGGGAATCCTGTTCTTACTGTTGGTGCTTATGGTTCATGGGAGGCTGTCCATGTGCATAACGCTGTTATAATCAAAGAAGGTTCAACTTATAAGATGTGGTATAACGGGTATGATGGGCAGAGAAGCAGGACTGGATATGCTACATCACCAGATGGTATCAATTGGACTAAATATAGTGGAAACCCGGTTTTAAGCGCCACTATTGGAACTATTGTTTTTGAAGGCGGAATCTACAAAGCCTGGGCGGGATTATTAGAGGGTGGTGATATTGGGTATTGGACATCAGGTGATGGAATCAACTGGACACAATATGCAGGAAATCCAGTATTAAGACACGGAACAGGATGGGAAAGTATCGCTATAAGTGACCCGATGGTTATAAAAGACGGCGATACTTATAAGATGTGGTATCAGGGCGGAGAGCCGGGCAGTCAACACAGGATTGGTTATGCTACATCACCAGATGGAATCAACTGGACAAAATATGCGGGTAATCCAATATTTATCCCGGAAGCCCTGGGGACGTGGAACATAAATCCATTTATATTGAAAGAGGGTTCTATTTACAAGATTTGGTATGGCGATGCAGGTGGTTCACCTGGCGGGAGTATCCGTATATTTTATGCCACATCCACCGATGGGATAAACTGGGTTAAGTATCCTGCAAATCCTGTGATAACAAATACTGGAGGGTTTGATTGGCAACATGCTCTTGGTCCATGGATAATAAATGACAATGGTAATTACAAGATGTGGTACACAGGGCAGAATAATGGTCAGATGAAAATTGGATATGCGATATCTTATTCTATTCCTGATGCGCCTCCGGGATTCACGTGTGACGAAGATGAACTGCGGGAACTGGCAGATGGTGAAGTATGTGATGTGCTTGACAAACTTGATGAACTCAGAGGGTGTATAAATGACACACAATCCGCATTGAAGTTGAGTGCAGATACTTGTCCTGCGGATGCATTGGTTACTATCTTGGTGCCTCCTGGGATATTAAACCCTGCAACACAAGCAGCATTGAAAAACAATCCAAATGCTGCTACAATAGTTGGTGTTGTAACCAATCAGCCACGTGTGGTACCGTCAGTGAAGTAGTTGTTTCCAGAAAGTGCTCATCAATTATATACGGTTAATCCAATAATTCGGATGGCGGTGAAGGTTCATTACTGCTAAAATGACAATTTCTTCCGGGTCAGTCCGATACAGAATTGCATAGGGGAAACGATGGATAAGCCGTCGTCGTATGTTGAATCGGATAATAGGCCATCGTTCAGCATTTCCAGTTCAGCAGGGAGAAGAAACCTGACTAATTTCATTTGATTCTATCACGTGTATCGCGGAAGACGTCCCTGGCAAGACGACTCGGGATGTTGCCTTTCTTGTATTGGCGGTATCGCCTTTCGGCTTCTTCTACCCACAGTCGCTCATTTTCTGCATCATCAAGCACATCAAGGCTATCAAGTAGGTATTCCGCTAATTGTGCACGCTCTTTGAGTGGTAGATCGAGTGCCCGCGATTCGAGTTCCTTGAGATTCCGTGTCATGCCATTCCTCCTCCAATTTTCCAATTCTAACATAATTTTAGCATATACATTTTTCTTTGTCAATCCTTTTCACCCTTTTTTTTAAAAATCTTGCTATTTGGTCATTTTTGTGATAGGATATTGTTATAAGAATGAAGGATGGGGTTTAAAATGAAACTTTCTACCAAGTCCACATACGGGGTAAGGGCTATGTTTGACCTGGCAATCCACTCTGCCGAGGGACCTGTCTCTATTGCGAGTATATCAAAAAGACAGGATATCTCTATCCCTTATTTAGAACAATTATTTAACAAGTTACGCAAGGATGGACTGGTGCGGAGCATTAGAGGCCCGAGGGGCGGCTATCTCCTGTCAAAAAATCCTGAGGATATAAAGATTAGTGAAATAATAAAGATACTGGAAGGACCAATAGAGTTAGCCTACTGTGTGAGTAATGAAGGTGGCGAGGCTTGTGAAATGGCTGATGCCTGCGTTACAAGGCTCTTATGGAATAAACTCAAGGATAGTATATCTGAGGTTCTTAATTCTACTACTTTAAAAGACCTGATTGATGAAAAGAAATGAGAAAAAAGGTTCTTGTAGCGATGAGCGGCGGCGTGGATAGTTCATTAGCCGCCGCATTATTATTGGAAGAGGGTTATGAGGTAATAGGGGCGACTTTAAGGCTCTGGCCGGAGGAACTTTGTAAATACGAAGGGAACGACAGGTTGTGTTGCTCTGCCATGGACATTGAGGATGCAAGGGCAGTTGCCTCATTCCTGAAGGTGCCGTTTTATGTCCTGAACGCTGCCCGTGAATTTGACGAGAAGGTAATAAAATATTTTTGTAATGAGTATGAAAACGGTCTTACCCCAAATCCGTGTATAGTATGCAATGAGGAGATAAAGTTCGGGACTCTATTAAAGAAGGCGATGGAATTAGATATAGACTATGTGGCTACCGGTCATTATGCAAGGATAGAATATAATAGCAGCAGCCATAGATACGTCCTAAGAGAGGGGAAGGACCGGTTCAAAGACCAGTCATATGTCCTGTATAGATTGTCTCAGGAACAGATGTCCCATATATTACTGCCTATCGGGGATTGGATGAAAGAAGATGTTCGTAGAAAGGCAAAGGAGTTAGGCATTAATGTCCATGACAAACCTGATAGTCAGGAACTGTGTTTTGTGCTCAATGATGACCTCAATGGCTTCCTGCGTTCCAGGTTAAAAGACAGGGTAAGGTCTGGACTTATCATGGATAAAGATGGAAGGATATTAGGGGAACATCCCGGCGTATGTTTCTTCACAATAGGACAGAGAAAGGGATTGGGATTTGCTGCAGGCGAACCTCTATATGTCCTCAAGATTGACAAGGGAAATAATATTATAATTGTGGGTAAGAAAGAGGAAACAAGGAGGCGGGAGTTGGTAGCGTCCGACCTTAACTGGGTGGCTATTGAGAGATTGAATGGGACAAGGACAGTCCAGGCAAAGATTAGATACAACCATCCCAAGGATAATGCTATTATATCAAATATTCCAGGGGATTGCGTCCGGGTGGAATTTCTAAAAGGACAGGAATCACCTGCACCAGGGCAGGCAGTTGTGTTCTATGAAAACGATATAGTTATAGGCGGGGGATGGATAAGAAATTAGAAAGACTCTATAATATACTTAAAAAAATGGGCAGTGTCCTCGTGGCATACTCCGGAGGGGTTGACAGCACATTCTTGTTAAAGACCGCCTCAATGGCATTACATAGAGATAAGGTATTGGCTGTTACAGCGAGGTCCCAAACTTATCCTGCGAGGGAATATAAAGAGGCAGTTCGTCTGGCAAAGGCTATGGAAGCGAGGCATCGGACCATACATACAGATGAACTTGGCATTAAGAATTTTCGTAATAACCCGGTCAATAGATGTTACTTCTGTAAGGGTGAGTTATTCAAAACGCTCAAGGGTATAGCCAAACAACAGGGTATAAGATATGTGGCAGATGGGGCGAATGCGGATGATTCAAAAGATTTTCGTCCCGGAGCACTTGCGGCAAAAGAGCACGGCGTGAGAAGCCCGCTGAAAGAGGCGGGACTGAGTAAAGAGGATATTAGAAAGATTTCAAAAAAACTTGGCCTTGCCACATGGGATAAGCCATCGTTTGCCTGCTTAGCCTCGCGTTTCCCGTATCATGACAGGATAACAGAGGATAAATTAAATGTAGTAGAAGAGGCTGAGGAATTTATCAGGGGTTTGGGTTTTAGTCAAGTCAGGATAAGACATCATGGCCATATAGCAAGGATTGAGGTTATTGGAAATGATATAAAAAGACTTGCCGGGAATGGGGATATAAGGAAAAAGATTCTTAAGAAATTCAAGAAATTGGGATTTGCATATATAACAGTTGACCTGAAAGGGTATAGGACAGGGAGTATGAATGAGCCGGTAGTGAGAAAAATCTCTGATTAATCACTTACAGGTGTTTTTCCCCAGTATATCGGTGCGGTAGAATCAGTTTCTCCCCAGACGTCAATCATGGATTCTAAATACCACGAGACATGTCCATCCACAAAAAGTATATTAGATCCCGCAGCATGTCTTCCTGAAATACTACCGGTAACGCCTTTAAAACGGGATGTAGCGTCACTTCCATCAAATAATAAAACCCTTTGAGAAGGATTCATGATGGAAGAAAACTGTCTGAAAAAAATCGGGCCATCATTGTCTTCAAGCCGTTCATTCATTTTAAAACTTCTGTAAGAATATTTTCCTTTGGATGACGGACATTGTTTGACTTTATTTGAATCCTGTGTAGTGCCAATGTAGGTATCTACCGTGTCATACCAGCAACATCCTTCTGGATATTCTGTGTCTCCACGGTCGAAATGAGGAAACTGTTCATCATAGTCCTGGACATACATTAAAAGGGCATTTCCCACCTGCCGAAAATTATTAAGACATGCGGTTTTATAGGCAGTATTTCTTGCAGAGGCTATTGCAGGAAGTAGAAATGCAGCAAGGATGGAGATGATGGCGATGACTACTAATAATTCTAAAAGCGTGAAACCGTTAGGGTTTATCTTCATAAGCGCCTAAAACTGAAAAGGGGACAGTCCTATTCTACCGCTTTCAGCCGGTAAATGGGACAGTCCCCATAGTTCTTTTAAGGATATCGTTTCAGGACAATGCTCCCGCCGATACCGCCTGCGGCACATGCGGCAGCCATACCTAATTTTATATCAGGGTCACGTTTCATTTCATAGGCTAAGTTCAATATTATCCTTGTGCCTGTTGCGGCGAGTGGATGGCCTAAGGCAAGCGTCCCGCCATTCCTATTTATCTTACCTTCCTCCCAATTTTTTCTCCATTGATGCTGGAAATCCTTTTCGCCCAACTTGAATATGGTAAGACATGTGGCTGCAAATGCCTCGTGTAACTCTATCAGGTCTAAATCCTTGAAATTCAAGTTAAGGTCTTTTAGCAACTTTCCGGTAGAATATGCAGGGGCTATGCCCATCTGGGCTGGGTTTACTCCATACAATGCCCAACCCTTTAACTCTGCCAGTATAGGGAGATTCAATTCCTTTGCCTTTTGTTCTGTAGTCACGAGGACAACTGCGGCGCCATCACTCCTCGGGCATGCATTGAACGGGCTTACAGTTGCATTAGTTTCACCTTCCTTATAAATAACTCCTTGTAATTCCTCTTTATACATTTCATAAAATTTCTTTATGCTCATTGCCTCATTATCAAACAATAGAGGTGCATTTGATATCTTGTCAGGGTGTTTCATGAATTGTTCCCTTAAAAATGGATTCTCATCTTGTTCAAGGACAGTTTCGCCGTCTTTCTGGACAGGTACGACATACTCATTGTATTTACCCTCTCTTATTGCATTGATGGTTCTGGCATAACTTTCCCTCGCATACTGGTCCTGGAGTGTTCTGTCTATCTTATAAGTCTGGGCACATATCTCGGCAGTAGCAGCCATAGTCATCTTCTTTACAGGGTCAGTGATACCCTCTTCCATACAGTCGGTTATCTGGACATTTGGGTCTTTGGGCAATTCATTCCAATTGCTCATCACCTTATCTAATGTCTTCAAGTCCTTGTTCTTTCTGGCGCCCCTTATGGAATAGGGCATATTACTCATACTCTCTGTGCCGCCTGCTATGAACAATTCTCCTTCCCCGAGTAATATCTGGCGTGCTACAGAAGATACCGATTCAATCCCGGATACACAGTTTGACTGAACAGTATATGCTGGTATCTCATAAGGTAACCCTGCCAATAGACTTGCTACCCTTGCGATGTTTGGTGCATGGCTGCCTTGTCCAACCCATCCCACTACTATGCCGTCTATTAATTTTGGACTGATATTTGTCCGCGCCATTAACTCCTTTAGTAATATCTTCATCAATTCCTCTGGGAGTATCTCTGCCAGGGATTTATTTACCTGACCTATCGGTGTTCGCAATCCTGTGCTTAATACTATTTTTTTTCCGGATACCTGCATCTTAGAGCCTCCTTTTCTTCAATTCCCGTTTCAATATTTTTCCAGTTGCAGTCTTTGGCAAGGCAGTGACGAATTCCACCTTTTTAGGCACCTTGTAATTGGCTAACCTCTCCTTACAATATTCTATAATCTCTTTTTCAGTGACAAGTTGATTTTCCTTCAGGACGATTATTGCTACTGGTAGCTCGCCCCTGAGTTTATCTTCAATACCGATGACAGCAGCCTCAAGAACCTTTGGATGGGTATAAAGTACTTCCTCAACCTGTCTGGGGTATACGTTCATCCCCCCTACAATTACCATATCCTTTTTTCTGTCAACGATGTAAAAATAGCCGTCTTCATCCTTCTTTCCCATATCGCCTGTGTAAAACCATCCGTCTTTGATGGATTCGCGTGTAGCCTCAGGGTTATTCCAATATCCTTTCATCACGTTAGGACCTTTGACAATTATCTCTCCCACCTCACCTGCTGGCAGTTCATTACCATTATCATCTACTATCTTCATCTGGATGCGGGGTAGTGGAGGACCTATTGAACCTGGTTTGCGGACCCCTTTTGGAGGATTACATGAAGTAACAGGACTGCATTCTGTCGGCCCATCACCTTCACAAATAGGTATCTTATATCTTGCCTCAAATGCCTTCATTACTTCAACAGGCAGTGCCGCACCGCCTGATATGCACAATTTCCATGAACTGAGGTCTATTCTATGTAACTCTATGCCAGCCCATACCGCATACATGGAAGGGACGCCTGCGAATAATGTTACCTTTTCCTCTTCTATTTTCTTGAGGACCTCTACCGGGTTAAAACGTCCCATTATGACGACACTTGCCCCTAAATATACCGGGGCAATCATGCATACGGTTGCTGCAAATGCATGGAAAAGGGGAAGGACGCAGAGGAAGACCTCCTCATTTCCACATCCTAATATTTCTACAGCTGATTGGACATCCGATAATAAATTATGATGCGTTAGCATAGCACCTTTTGGACGACCTGTTGTGCCAGAGGTATAGATAATAGAGGCTACGTCTTCTGCATCGTTCAAATCTACCGGAGTCAGGGATTCTTTATAATGTTTTAACATATCTTCCCATCCGATGCAGCCTGGGGCAGGGGATTTTCCCCTTATGACAATATTTTTGAGGGTGGGTGTCTCTGAACGGATTGGAGATATAATGGGCATAAATTCTTCAGAGGTGATAAGGAGCGATGTTCCTGCATCGTTGAGTATAAACTTTATCTCGTCGGATTTTAGCAGGATATTTATGGGCAGGACGATTGCCCCTGTCTTTACTATTCCGAAATATGCGATAACGAACTCAATTGAATTTGCCATCAAGAGCCCGACCCTATCGCCTTTTTTTATTCCCAATGCCGTTAGTTCTATGGCGATAGAATTTGACTTTTCGTTCAATGCCTGATAGGAGAGTCTCTCTTTGTCAAATATAAGGGCAGTCCTGGATGGAAATATTGCTGCACTCTTTTCCAACATTTGACCGATGGACATAACATTGCCTCCTTATTCTGCCGGGGGTGGGAGTTGAACCCACACGGTTTTTCAACCATCGGTTTTTGAGACCGACGTGTATGCCATTCCACCACCCCGGCACACCTTACACCCGGCCCATAAATTTGTACGCCTTTGGAGGTCCTAAGATTGCAGAGAGTATTATACCGTCTTTGAGTTTCTCAGTGGTCAACCCTGCCATATATCCAATTTTAATAAGTTCTTCTCTTTCGTAAGGGACAGCAGGCACAAGGCTCGCTATTTTTTCTGCAGCCTTTTCTTGCGATATAGGAAAATGCGGACTCCTGAATCGCAAGGAACCTGTAAGTTTAGGTTCTGTGCGAGACACGGTTTCTTGATAGGGCTCTTCTACAACTTCAGGAAGTTCCTCTTGCCATTCTTCAGGTAATGGCGGAATAGTCTCCTCCGGGACAGTAATAGGTTCCTCTTCCCGGGGAGGAAGAACTTCATAATGTTCCTCCTCTTGCGGGACAGGTATCTCTTTTCTGCTTTCTTCCCGTCTCTTAAGTATATTAGCGATACCCTGAAAGATGAAGATGAGTATCATTATAAGAAAGATAAAATTTTCCATATTAAATATTATTCTTTATCCTTCTTTTCTTCTCCGCCGCCTACTATCTTTTCCCGCATAGTAGTATCTGCCTGGATATTTCTCAATGAATAATAATCCATTACCCCGAGTTTACCTTCACGAAATGCCTGGGCTATGCCCTTTGGAACCTCTGCTTCTGCCTCCACTACCTTTGCCCTCATCTCCTGGGTCTTTGCCTTCATCTCCTGTTCCTGGGCAACTGCCATAGCCCTTCTTGTCTCAGCCCTTGCCTGGGCTATCTTCAAATCTGCAGCGGCCTGGTTTGTCTGTAATTCTGCGCCCACGTTTTTCCCTACGTTCACGTCAACTATATCTATAGATAAAATCTCAAATGAGGTACCCGAATCTAATCCCTTTGACAGGACAGTTTTTGAAATAAGGTCTGGATTCTGTAAGACCTCTTTATATGTTTCAGCAGAACCTATTGTGCTAACTATACCTTCACCAACCCTCGCAATGATAGTCTGTTCGGTTGCTCCTCCGACCAGCCTTTCTATATTAGTCCGCACAGTAACCCTTGCCCTTGCCAGAAGCTGAATGCCATCTCTTGCCACTGAATCTATTGTAGCATTTTCCTTTTCAGGGACATTTATCACCTTTGGATTAACACTCGTATGAACAGCCTCCAGGACCTCTCTTCCTGCAAGGTCAATTGCGCAAGCCTTTTCAAAACTAAGCTCAATATTCGCCTTATCTGCCGCAATCAATGACCTGACTACTTTAAATACGTCTCCACCGGCTAAGTAATGTGCCTCAAGCGCATCCATTTTTAAAGGCAGCCCTGCCTTATGCGCCATAATCAGAGAAGGCACTATTATCTCCGGCCGAACCTTTCTAAGACGCATACCTATCAGACTGAGTATGCTTACCCTTACTCCTGCAGCCAGTGCAGATATCCACAGACGGACAGGTACTATCCAGAAAAAGAATATCAATATAAATATACCTGCTATGACTCCCAATACAAGAACCCATTCCGTTTCCATAACTCATCCCTCCATTATTTTTTTACTTCCGTTACCACTACCCTTGGACCTTTTACCGCAGTTACCTTTATAACCGAATCCTGGGGCAGATATACTCCATCAGTAACTACGTCTATCCTCTTACCGTCAATAAGAGCGGTCCCACTCGGCCTCAGTGTGGTGATGGCTACCCCTTCTTTTCCAATCAGCATATCTAATTCTTTTGACCCGGAATGAAAACCTGTATCCTTAGTTTCTGAAGTAGAAAGGAATATCCTTTTTGCGATACGTGTTCTGGGGAATATCCTGATACAGGCGATAACAATTATAAGACTTGCTGCTGAAACGAAGATACCTGACAGCATACTTAATTGGGTCACTGCTATATAACACCCCGCAATTAATAGCACAATGCCTGTTATACCTACGATGCCAAATGTAGGGGTGAATAATTCTATGATGAACAGAATGAAACCTATTGTAATCAATGTAAGCACTAAAAACCATGCAGGCATTACGTATCTACCTCCCTATACCTTACTTACCACTATCCTGTTCCCATCAACCCTTATTATCCTGACTTCCTTCTCTGTTTCTATAAAATCGCCTTCAGTAATTACATCTAATAACTTATCTCCGAATACCGCCCTGCCGCTTGGTCTGAGGATACTGACAGTCCTGCCTACTTTCCCGATAAGAGTTTCCATGCCAGCAGTATCCGCACGGTAACCGCCTGTCTTTACTTCGCTTGTTGTCAACGCCACCCTCTTCCAGAATCCTGACTGCGGCAGGAAACGTATAAGTAAGACCATGGATACTAAAGTAACGGCAAACGACCATGCCATGATATAGAAGGCACCCATTAGTTCTACTTTTGGTGCCTGAAACGGAGATGCAGATTTAATCAAAGCAAGAAAAAGTC
Organism: uncultured Planctomycetia bacterium; assembly: GCA_964449965.1. GTDB lineage: Bacteria > Omnitrophota > Gorgyraeia > CAYVEO01 > CAYVEO01 > CAYVEO01. Next base: position 22,713 of record CAYVEO010000016.1, on the reverse strand, counting down.
CTCCAATGACAAGGATGATTCCTGTTACCCCTGCGATACCAAATCCCGGCAGGACAAATATTTCAACTAAAAGTAATCCTACCCCAATAATAAACATCAGAATTTCTATCAAGTTTGCCAGTCCTACCAGATAATGTCCCCAGAAAAAGAGGGCAAGGCAGGCTAATGCTATGGTTCCCGGGAGTGTCCATCCGGGGTGTGTTACTTCAAATATCAATCCTAAAAATCCGAGAGTCATAAGCAGGGAACTTACTATAGGATGGGTTAAGAATCTTACTATACCCTCTGACCAGTTTGGAGACGTTCCTATTAAACTTGAGTCCTTTAATCCGAAGTAAGATAAGATTTCTTCCTTGTTCTTTAATTCAGCCTCAGCCAGTTTCAGTTCCACTGCATCTTTTGCCGTGAGATTCAGGAGTTTGCCTTTCTGGAAACCTATATTTCCTGCCTCTATTACTATATCCTCTTCCTTAAATTCCTTCTTCTTTTCTTCAAGTTCTTCAGTGGTCAGGATAAAATCCTCGCCTTTAATCTTTACCTTTTTAAGTTCAATATCCTTATCCACCATCTTCTGGGCAAGGTTGCCGGAATGGTTATTTTCCTCAGCAATGGATTTGAATTTGGAACGGAAATCAGAGACGTACTTTTCGTCAGTGCCTTCTGAAGTAGGACCTATGGATGTCCTTGGCTCGGCAGAACCTATACTACTTCCAGGTGCCATGACGATTTTATCACATCCAAAAGATATAAATGCACCTGCAGACGATGCCTCATCATTTATGAATGCTATTGTCAGGATAGGTTTTAGCGACCTTATATACTCTAATATCTCTTCAGCCGCATCTACGCGTCCGCCAGGCGTATCAAGTTCAAATATGACAGCCTTTGCATCGGATTTCTTGGCTTCTTCTACAGAACGCTTTATAAATCCGCTCAAGCCTAAATCCACTACGCCAGTAACTGGTATGAGGTAGACCTTTTTCTGGACTGTTTCGCAGTTTGTGGAGATGCTCATGCAATAGAGTAATAAAAATATTAAGACAGAGATACGAGTCATATTATTTTTGTAATGCCGAATCGGGAATCTGGTGGAGCAGAGGGGGGTCGAACCCCTGGCCTCATCCATGCCATGGATGCGCTCTCCCAATTGAGCTACTGCCCCACAACAGTTTTATACTTTACTATACTTTAAAACCATTGTCAATAAAATTCTGTCATTTCAGGAAATAAATCAGAAATTAGCGGTAGATGTTGACAAAATTACATTTGTATGGTATATATCTATGTATAACCGCAGTGATTAATTAAACGAAAGGTTTTTTAAATGAAAATAGCATATATAGGGCTGAATCTGCAGGAAGGCAAGGTGAAATACAATGACAGGGTCTTCGCGGCTTTCGCCGAGAAGTTCCAGCCTGTAAAGTTGTCGCCTTACTACTTTGAGTTCATGTTGGAAGACTACGAAGCGGCGGACGCCATTGCGATAGCGGGCGGCCGTGTTCTGGACCTGCTCATACTTGATATAGAGAAGATAGAAGGACGACTGTCCAGGACGGAAGGGCAGGCCGAAAAGGATTTGCTCGGGAAATGCCTGGCGCATCTTGAAGAGCAGAAACCGCTCTGCGATTTGTCCTTAGACGTTAGCGAACAGACAATAGTCAGGGCACTAGGGCCGTTGAGTTTTAAACCCACGGTGGTTCTTGAAGACACATCATTAGATGCTAATGCTGTGTGCCGTGCCGTCCTGGAGAAAGCAGGGATGATGTTTTTCTACACGGTGGGCAAACAGGAGGTTCACGCATGGCTGGTGAAAAAAGGCACGGATGCCGTAACCTGTGCCGGCAAAATCCATTCTGATTTGGCCCGGGGATTTATCAAGGCGGAAATTATAAGCTATGAGGATATGATGACAGCCCACAGCATGCAGGACGCACGCACCAAGGGGTTGACTAAACTCGTCGACCGCGACTGTATTATCCCGGAGAACACCGTTCTCGAAATACGCTTCAATGTTTGACATTTCAAAAACTTCTTGACTTTTTTATAAAAGATGATACTATTTGTGTATAGAAAGGAGGATGGGGTATGGATAAGAAACAATTGATAGAGGGGTTGAACCAGGACCTTGGAGCAGAGATATCTGCCATTGTTCAATATCTGCAGCATTCCTATTTGACATTAGGATTATGCCGTGGGCCGATAATTGATAAACTTCAGAGTATTGCCAAAGAAGAGATGGAACACGCTGAGGAGTTATCTGAGAGAATCGTAGCCATGGGCGGGGTCCCTACAGTCAAGCCGGCAGAAATCAAACAGGCTGATACTATTGAAAAGATGATTCAATTAGACGTGGCGGCAGAGAAGAAGGCAATGGATGATTATGCTATACGCATCAAACAGGCAGAAGAGATTGGAGAGTGGGGGACATCCTACCTGTTACAGAATATTTTACTGGAAGAACAGAAACACTGGGATGAATTCACAAAATTGCTCAGAAAATAATAAATAAATGGACCTTAAAAAATTATTCTATCAGATGATTCTGATAAGAAGATTTGAAGAGAAGGTGGCAGAGATGTTTACCCTTGGGCATATAGGGGGTTTCTGCCACCTTTATATTGGGCAGGAGGCAGTGTGTGTTGGTGCTATCTCTTGCCTGAGGGAAGATGATTACGTCCTATCCGCATACAGGGACCACGGCCATTGTATAATAAAAGGTTCCTCCCCTAAGAAAGTAATGGCTGAACTTTTCGGGAAGGCTACAGGGCTTTGCAAGGGTAAAGGCGGCTCTATGCATTTGTTTGATGCAGAGAAAAATTTCCTCGGAGGGTTTGCCATAGTCGGCGGACACCTCCCTATTGCTACAGGCGCAGCGTTTGCCATCAAATATCAGAAAAAAGACCAGGTAGTGCTATGTTTCTTTGGAGAAGGTGCGGTTAATATCGGTGCATTTCATGAGTCACTCAATATTGCTGCTACATGGAAACTCCCGGTAATCTATCTCTGCGAGAATAACCGTTATGGTATGGGGACACCGATAGAGAGGGCTACCTCACTTTATGATATATGCCAGAAGGCATGTGCATATAGCATGGAGCGTGACCATATAGACGGGATGGATGTCCTATCTGTGAGGGAGTCTGTAGAAAAGGCAATTCAACGCGCAAGAGAGCACAGCATACCTACCCTCATAGAGGCAAGGACATACCGTTTCCGTGGACATTCCATGCTTGACCCTGCACACTACAGAACCAAAGAGGAATTAGAAGAGCAAGTAAAGAGAGACCCTATCGGGACATTCAAAGAAAAATTATTGAAAGAAGATACACTTACAGATAATGCAGTCCGGTCAATGGAAGAAGATGTTAAGAGAGAAATAGATGAGGCAGTGGATTTTGCCATGAAGAGTCCTGCACCATCTACAGATACCATTTTAGAAGACTTGTATATTTAGAAGGTGATATGGCTGTTATTACCTATCGTGAGGCATTGAATCAGGCACTGAAGGAAGAAATGGCAAGAGATGATAAGGTCTTCCTGATGGGCGAGGAGGTAGCGTTTTATCATGGCGCTTACAAGGTAAGCCAGGGACTGTTGGAGGAATTCGGAGAAAACAGGGTCATAGATACACCGATTACTGAGGAGGGATTTACAGGCGTGGGTATCGGGGCTGCAATGGTGGGCTTAAGACCTGTAATTGAGCTGATGACGTTCAATTTTTCTATCCTTGCCCTGGACCAGATTATAAATCACGCTGCTAAGATAAGGTATATGTCAGGGGGGCAATTTAAGATACCAATAGTCATACGCGGCCCTGGCGGTGCGGCATATCAACTCGCAGCCCAGCATTCTCAAGTATTTGAATCCTATTTTTGCTACTGTCCCGGCTTAAAGGTAGTTATGCCGGCTACCCCAAAGGATGCCAAGGGTTTGCTTAAGAGTGCCATAAGGGATGATAATCCTGTTATATTCATTGAGAGCGAGATTCTGTATAATACAAAGGGTGAGGTTCCTGATGGAGAATATCTTATACCTTTGGGTAAGGCTGAAATTCTGGGAGAAGGCGATGATATCACTATTATATCTTATTCCAAGATGCTGTTAGTAGCAGAGGAAGCAGTTAAAACCCTGCGTCAGGATGGAATATCGGTGGAATTGATTAACCTTCGCACCCTAAAACCTTTGGATAACGAGTTGATTACCAGTTCGGTCCAAAAGACCGGCCGGGTAGTGATAGTTGAAGAGGGATGGGAATTTGCAGGGCTCGGCGCTCAGATAGCAGATACGATTTACTCCCAGGTATTTGATTATCTTGATGGTCCTGTGGAGCGCGTAACATCCATTGATGTGCCCATGCCTTACGCTGCAAATTTAGAGAAGGCAGTCCTGCCTGACAGGGAAAAGGTCATCGCCGCAGCCAGACGGCTATTATAAAATAATTATGAATGATGACAGAACCAAACAGAAACTTAAATTTGCCGTTTTTTTCACAATCGGCATATTTGTAATAGAAGTCATCGGAGGGGTATGGACTCACAGTTTAGCCCTGTTGAGTGATGCCGCTCACGTAATGATGGACCTCTTTTCTATGGTTTTGAGTCTGGTGGCTGTGTATTTGGCTTCCAGACCTGCCAGCGATACGAGGACATATGGCTGGCACAGGGCTGAGGTATTTGCTGCTATATTCAACGGCGTTAGTCTATTTTTAGTTTCCATAGGAATTATATACGAGTCAATAAAACGCCTTTGGCTGCCACACGAGATAAAAGGTCTCCAGATGCTTGTTATAGCGAGTTTTGGCCTGGCGGCAAACCTCGTAATTCTTTTTGTGTTAAAAAGACACAGCAGCCGGGATATTAACTTACGCAGTGTCTTATTGCATGTCCTGAGTGATTTCTTAAGCTCTGTGGGTGTAGTCGTTGCCGCAGTGATTATATATTTTACGGGATGGTATCTCACCGACCACATTGTGGCAATTATTATTGGAATAAGTATCATATTAGGGTCAATCAGGGTGCTTAGAGAAGCCGGACATATCCTTTTTGAAGGTGTTCCCAATTGGATAGACTTTAACAATGTGGCAAAGATGATACGCAGCATTCCAGGTGTGAAGGATGTCCACCACCTGCATATCTGGAGTATATGTTCTAATCTGGTAAGTTTAAGTTCCCATGTCGTAATTGAGCCTAAGGACCGTCATAGAGGCGATGAGATTATCCGGCAGATAAATAATATCCTGCGCGGAAAATTTTGCATTACTGATACAACTATACAGTTAGACGAGATGAGGACTACCGAGGACACCCTTGTCCCGGGAGTATCTCATCCCCCTGAGACTTAAGATGAGTAATATAACTGCCCCAATTTGTTATGGAATAGTTGCAGGACTTGCTTCCTGCATCGGGATTTTTTTACTGCTCTACCGTGAACAATGGGCAAGGAGGCATACCAATAACCTGAATTCTTTTGCTGCAGGCGTCATACTTGGGGCGGCGTTCCTGCACCTGTTACCCGAGGCTGTCAGCGTGGTGGGCCCGGGTGCTTTCTTCTGGGGATTGGCAGGTTTTTTTGTTTTCTACCTCTTAGAAAATATGGTGGTGATTCACAGTGGTGCGGAAAAATTCTATCCGGAACATGATGAGCACCGCCATCTTTCTTCCAGTGCATTAGTGGCGAGTATAGGGATTGGCTTTCATTCCCTGATTGATGGGATGGTAATCGGAGTAGGTTTTGATATAAGTCCCAGGATAGGCAGCGTAGCCACACTCGGGGTTATATTACATGAACTTCCGGAGGGGATTGCTATATTTTCTGTCCTGTTAGAGAGTTCCGTAAGTCGCAATAAGGCTATTTTCTACTCAGTCTTAGTCGCCCTTGCTACGCCATTAGGGGCAATATTAACTGTGTTTTTGCTGAGAGGATTAACTGAAGCCACGGTGGGGGTCTTGTTGTCCTTAGGAGCAGGGACATTTCTCTATGTGGCTGCCTCAGATTTAATTCCGGCAACCCACTTAAAAACCAACAAATTCAGCGCCATTTCATTAACATTAGGAATGGTATTCCTCTATTTAATGGTGCGATTCTTACCAGAATAAATAATACCTAAAAAATACCTAAAAAAATTTGACTTTTGGGATGATTTATGGTAAGATTGAAACAAATGAAACAGTCACAATCTGAGAGGTAAGCAAGTAAAAGAAGTAATACAAGTAATATGTTATGGATAAAGATGAAAAGGTTAAATACTGGATAAAATCAGCAAAGAATGACTGGAAAGTGGTGGGTCATCTTTTTGAAAAGGGCGATTATCCTTACACCTTATTTTTTGGACATCTAACAATTGAGAAAGTTTTAAAAGCGCTTTTTGTTAAGAAATTTAATGAATCACCGCCACTTACTCATAGACTTACATACTTAGTTGAGAAGATAGGATTGAAATTATCTCCTGAAAGATTAGAGATGTTTGAAATAATTACAGATTTCAATCTTGAAACCAGATACCCTGATGAAAGATTTGCATTCTATAAAAAGTGCACAAAGAAGTTCACAGAAGTAAACCTGAAAAAGATTAAGGAGATAAAAAAGTGGCTGTTAAAGCATATTTAGAAGTTGTAAAGATATATCTTAAGGAATTAGAGAAAAATAATATACCAATACAAGGGGCGATAGTCTTTGGGTCTTATGCTAAAGGGAGACCTAAAGAAGAAAGTGACATTGATATTGCGATAATATCAAAGGTATTTACAGGTAGCAGATTTGAGGACAGGAGAAGAATAATCCCTTTAAGAAGAAAAATAGATAGCAGACTTGAACCTATTCCATTTAAACCAGAGGATTTCTACAAAGGCGGAAATCTTATTGATGAGATTAAAAGGACAGGAAAAGTGATAAAATGATGGAAAGACATAATTCTGTCAGTATAATAACATAATATATTGTTTCAACTACGTCTGCGGCATCGCATTGAGTTTTATCGTTGGATTTTTCTCAAGTCTTCTGGGGATAGGCGGAGGGATAATACATGTTCCCGCATTAATATACATGTTTTCATTCCCATATCATATTGCCGTTGCCTCTTCCCATTTTATCCTGATGATTTCAAGTTTAACAGGGACGGTCTTTCATGGAATGCTGGGAAATATTAGATTGGTCCCTGCAATATTGATAGGACTTGGAGCAATATTAGGAGCGCAATTAGGCGCATCCATATCCAGAAGAATAGAGGGGACGTGGATTATAAGATTGCTTTCAGTGGCATTGATAGCAATCGGGATTAGACTACTGGTCTATTAAGCATGACATATCATCAAATGTCCTCCATTTCGGGACAGGCGGGACGCCTGTCCTACTGGGTCAAGAATATTGTTGTTACCCTACCTATAACTGATGGATTCAATCCCTGAATCCCTGAAATTCCCTTGCAAAAAGTGATGTGGTATGCTATTATATAATAGATGGGAAGGGCTGAATTTTTACCAATTTTTAAAGATGAAATGAAAAAGCGTGGATTGGGGGAATTGGACGTCCTCTTTATAACAGGGGATGCCTACGTTGACCACCCGAGTTTTGGCGTGGCAATAATAACGAGAGTTCTTGAGAAAGAGGGGTTCAAAGTTGGCATTATCCCACAGCCTGATTGGCATTCCATAAAAGATTTTGTGAGGCTCGGTAAGCCAAGGTTATTTGTGGGAATTACCTCAGGAAATCTGGATTCCATGTTGAACAATTATTCCCCGGGCAAAAGGAAACGCAAGAAAGACGTATATTCTCCGGGTGGTGAGGGAGGGAAACGTCCTGACCATGCAGTAATAGTATATGCTAACCGCATAAGAGAGGTATTTAAAGGCATACCTGTAGTTATAGGGGGTATAGAAGCATCATTGAGGAGGCTTGCACATTATGACTATTGGGATGATGAGATTAGAAGGTCTATTCTTTTAGACAGCCGTGCTGATATACTGGTCTATGGGATGGGCGAGAGGCAGGTCCCGGAGATTGCAAGGAGACTTAATAGCGGTGAAAAAATATCAGATTTAAGAGATATCCGCGGCACAGCCTTTACTGTAAGTAAGGAAGAATTGGCATCTATCAAGGGATATGTTGAAATACCGGGTTTTGAAGAAGTAAAAGATAACAAAAAGAGTTTTTGCGAGGCGTTCAGGTTATTTTATAATGAATTAAACCCTGTGAAAGGCAGAACTATTGTTCAGGCTCATCAGGATAGATTTGTGGTTCAATTACCGCCAGCCGCTCCTTTAACTACAGAGGAATTAGATGCTATATACAGACTCCCATTTACCCGCAGGCCTCACCCATACTATGAGAGATTTGGCGGTGTCCCGGCATTCAAGACTGTCCAGTTTTCTATCACAAGCCACAGGGGGTGTTTTGGTAATTGCTCATTCTGTGCGTTGATGTCCCATCAGGGAAGGATTGTCCAGTCAAGGAGTGCGGAATCTATCCTGAATGAAGCAAGGGAATTTACAAGAGATAAGGATTTTAAAGGTGTAATATCAGACATAGGCGGACCTACTGCGAATATGTATATGATGGGGAATGGGAGTAAGGCTTATAGCCATATTAGGCAATTAGATATGCTGAAAAGGGTGAGGGAACTGCCCGGGATAAAGAAGGTATCTATATCCTCAGGGGTGAGGTATGACCTTATCCTGAGAGACAAGTCCTGCAATTATCTGGAAGAACTCTGCAAACATTATATAAGCGGCCAGTTGAAAATTGCACCTGAGCACATATCAGATAAGGTTTTATCCATTATGAATAAACCCCAAAGCCGCATATACCACAGGTTCGTCAAACAATATGAAGAGGTTAATAAGAAGTTAGGGAAGAAGCAGTATCTTGTTCAGTATTTCATCTCAAGCCACCCTGGATGTGGGTTAGATGATATGGTAGAATTGGCAGAGTATATGAGGGACATGGGATATTTTCAGGAACAGGTGCAGGACTTTACCCCGACACCAATGACATTATCAAACTGTATCTATTGGACAGGTATGGACCCATTTACAGGGAAGAAGGTATATTGTGCAAGGAATGAAAAAGAACGGGCGATGCAGAGGGCACTCCTTCAGTATAAAGACCGTAATAATTATCGTATGGTGATGGCTGCGCTTAAGAAGTGTAACAGGACCGATTTAATTGGTAAGGGTAAAAGATGTCTTATATCTAACCACCCTTCTGGATTTCCTTGACAAAACCATATTCGCAGGGTATATTTAGAGTGCAAGATAAGATTATTCGTCAAATAAATAGACATAAATAATTATTGAAAGGAGGAATATATTATGGATAAGGCTCTTTTAGAAAAAGCATTAGAAATGTCACCGAATGAAAGGGTAGTATTTGCTGAATTAATCCTATCTAGCATAGATCATGAAGAAGATGAAATTCGCGAATTATGGCTTTCTGAAGTAAAAGACCGTATAAAAGCAGTCAATGAAGGCAAAGCAAAATTATTAGATTTTGAAAGGCTATACAGTGAAGATCAAAATTCATGAATTAGCGGCTAAAGAATTTGACGAAGCCGTTGACTGGTATGAAAATCAAACGAAAGGAATAGGAAAACGATTTAGAAAATCCGTTATTGAGCAAATTAATAAGATTAAAAAGAACCCTACTTGGTTTTTGATAGAAGATAATGACATATACAAAGCATATATTCCCAAATTTCCATATAAAATATTATTTACATTAGACAAAGACTGTATCATTATATGGGCTGTTGCTCATATGCATAGAAAACCATGGTATTGGCAATCAAGAAAGAGCTAACACCTGACCGCTATTCCGCTGCGCTCCATAGCGGCAGGTGATCTTTTTCGTTAAAGGGCTGTTGTTTAACTCGCCACAGATAACTTTTGTAGAAATTAAACCCACCCAATCCATTTGGACTGAAGTGCATTTTTAAACACTCTCTCTTGTTCAAAAATTGCTTGTGAGAAAAAACAATTGAAAAAAAATGGATAATGAGGTAAAATAATATTAGTCAAGAATAGCACAGCATACTTTTTAGCATCATGAGTAGCGATAAGGGAAATGAAATAAAATGAATCTGAAAAAGTTAAATAATATATTAGATGGACATAAGGTTGATAGAACTTCTTTAATCCCGGTTCTGCAGGAGGCCCAAGAGGCTTACGGTTATCTTCCTCCTGAGGTCCTTAAAGAGGTCTCTCTACGGCTTAGGGTGCCATTAAGCCAAGTCTATGGTGTCGTTACATTTTATGCACAGTTTAGACTATCTCCGAGGGGAAAAAATTTGATTAAGGTCTGTGAGGGCACTGCCTGCCATGTCAGAGGGGGGGCTGGGATTAAGAAAAAGATTGAAGGACTTTTAAATATTAAGGATGGAGAGACTACGCCTGATTATAAGTTCACACTTGAGACTGTGGCATGTGTAGGGTCTTGTGCATTTTCACCCGTTATGGTAGTAAATAAACAATATTATGGAAAATTGACATCAAATGATGTTGAAGATATTCTAAAGAGGTATAAATGAAAAAGTTTTTCAACTCAGAAGACTTGGAAAGATACAGGAAAGAAGTAAGAGAAAAGACATCTCAGTTCTCTACTCTAATTACAGTCTGCCAGGGTGGGTGTAAGGCATTTGGAAGTGAAGAAATTCTGGAGAGGTTGAGTTCTGAGGTGCGGGAGAGGCGTTTGAATAAAAAGGTCCTTGTGAAGATGGCTGGCTGCCATGGATTTTGCGAAAGAGGGCCGCTTGTCTTAATATTCCCTAATGGGATATTCTATGGACGTGTTACAGTAAAGGATGTCCCTGAGATAGTAGAAGAGACTATAGTGAAGAATAAATTTGTAGAACGTCTTTTGGTCCATTCTCCTAAAGATAAAGGAAAAATACCCTTAATAGACCAGATTCCATTTTATAAGAGGCAGATGCGCCTAGTATTGAAACATAATGGCAGGATTAATCCAGAATCCCTTGATGATTATTTGGAAGTGGGTGGATATTCAGCATTAGCAAAGGCACTGAATAGGAAATCCGGAGATATTATTAATGAAGTCAAGATTTCAGGATTAAGGGGAAGGGGTGGAGCAGGGTTCCCTACAGGTTTAAAATGGGAACTGACAGCCAAGGCAATTTGGGATACTAAATATATTATATGTAATGCAGATGAAGGTGACCCTGGTGCGTTTATGGACAGGAGCGTCCTTGAAGGTAACCCTCACAGTGTCCTTGAAGGGATGATTATTGGCGGATATGCTATAGGCGCAAATGAAGGGTATATATATGTTCGTGCAGAATATCCATTGGCTATAGAACGGCTGAGGATTGCTGTTGAAAAATGTCAAGCAACAGGGATTTTAGGTGAGAATATACTCGGCAGTGGATTTTCTTTCTCTGTTAAGATAAAAGAAGGCGCAGGTGCATTTGTCTGTGGTGAGGAGACTGCATTAATAGCATCAATTGAGGGTAAGAGAGGAATGCCCAGACCAAGGCCTCCATTTCCTGCCCAGTCCGGTCTCTGGGGCAAGCCTACCTGTATCAATAATGTCGAGACATTTGCCAATATCCCTTTGATTATTTTAGATGGTGGAGGAGAATATAGTAAAGTAGGAAGAGAGAAGAGCAAAGGGACCAAGATATTCTCTCTGACAGGTAAGGTTAATAATACAGGACTGGTAGAGGTCCCTATAGGCACGAAGTTAAGAGAGGTAATATTTGAAATAGGTGGCGGAGTAGCTAAAGGTAGAACTTTTAAGGCTGTCCAGACAGGAGGTCCATCAGGGGGATGTATACCAGGGGAATATCTGGATCTGCCAATAGATTATGAGACACTTGCCGAGGTCGGTTCTATCATGGGCTCAGGCGGTATGATAGTATTGGATGATAAGACGTGTATGGTAGAATTTACGCACTATTTTCTATCCTTTACTCAGAATGAATCCTGTGGCAAATGTACACCGTGCCGTATCGGGACAAAAAGGTGTTTGGAAATCTTAGAGAAGATTACAAGGGGTGAAGGTGAAGAAAAAGATTTGGATGACTTATTAGAATTGGCAAAGACCATTAAAGATACTTCCTTATGTGGATTGGGGCAGACCGCACCTAATCCGGTATTAAGTACTATCCGTTATTTTAAAGATGAATATGAGACTCATATAAAAGACAAAAAATGCCCTGCCGGCGTTTGTAAGGCATTAATTAAATATTATATTGATGAGGCAAAATGCAAAGGCTGCACCCTTTGTGCAAAGAATTGTCCTGTTAGAGCAATTGCCGGAGAGGTCAAGAAAAAACATATGATTAGTTTAGACAAGTGTATTAAATGCGGCGTCTGTCTTGAAACATGTAAATTTAATGCAGTGATGGTAGAATGAAACTATGATAAATTTGACTATAGATAACCAGAAGGTCAGTGTATCTGCCGGCACTACTATATTGCAGGCGGCGAAGTCTGTGGGTATAAAAATTCCGCACCTCTGTTACCATAAAAATCTGCCCATATCAGGTGCATGCAGGGTATGTATGGTGGAGGTAGAGGGAGCGCGCACTTTAATTGCATCCTGTGCCTATCCTGTGACTGAAGGGATGAAGGTTTGGACCAATACTGACAGGGTTGTCCATGCACGGAAATTAGTATTGGAATTGATGTTATCAGACCATCCATACGATTGTATGACGTGTGAAAAGACAGGTGACTGTAAGTTACAGAATTATGCCTATCAGTATGGTGTCCGGGATATAAGGTTTGCAGGAGAAAGACATTCTTATAAAGTGGAAAACGGCAATCCGTTCATAATACGTGATTATAATAAGTGCATACTGTGCGGAAGATGTATAAGGATGTGTTCTGATGTTATAGGTGTGGATGCCATAGACTTCTCTAACAGGGGTTTCGGGACGAAGGTTTCCACGCCATTTAACGTTGACTTGACTGAATCTACCTGTATCCTATGTGGTAATTGCGTCAATGTCTGCCCTGTGGGTGCATTGAGAGAAAAACAGGCTGAATCTATAGGCAGGGTTTGGGAATTCGCCAAGGTGAATACGGTCTGCCCGTATTGCGGGTGCGGCTGTGTATTGGAACTTAACATAAAGGATAATAGAATAGTTAAAGTCCTATCGCCATTGGAGAGTCCTGCAAACTCCGGCAATCTGTGCATTAAAGGAAAATTCTGCTATGAATTTGTCCATAGCCCGGAGCGGCTTACAAAACCTCTCATCAGGCAAGGACCAAGAGATGGAGAAGGCGATTTTAGAGAGGCCTCATGGGATGAGGCATTGAATTTGATAGCAGACAAAATTGGCGGGATAAAGGCTCAATACGGCAGTGACTCAATCGGAGGTTTTTCTTCTGCCAAGTGTTCCAATGAGGAGAATTATCTATTTCAGAAATTTGTCAGGATGGCAATAGGGACCAATAACGTGGACCACTGTGCAAGACTATGCCATGCATCCTCAGTAACAGGACTTGCTCAGGCAATAGGAAGCGGGGCGATGACCAATTCTATCAAGGATATCCCTGACTCTGAGGTCATTCTGGTAATAGGTTCAAATACCACTGAGGCGCACCCCATAGTTTCTTTGAAGATGAAAGAGGCTGTCATGCATAGGGGAGCGAAACTTATCGTCATAGACCCGCGTCCGATTCCATTGACTGAATTTTCTCATTCTTGGCTCAGGCAGAAACCAGGGACAGACGTGGCAATAATCAATGGCATGATTCACCATATAATTGGAGCAGGACTTGAAGACAAAGAATTTATCAGTAAGAGGACAGAGGGATTTAATGAATTTAAGGAGTCTATAAAGGAATGGACCCCAAAGAAGTCCGGAGAGGTTTCTGGTGTGCCTGAAGAAATAATAAAAGAAGCAGCAGAATTGTATTCAAAGGCAAAGAGTGCAAGTATATTCTGGGCAATGGGTATAACCCAGCACACGACAGGCACAGACAATGTCCTGGCATTGGCAAATCTGGCATTGCTTACCGGTAATTTTGGTAAGCCAGGGGCAGGACTAAATCCGCTCCGGGGACAAAACAATGTCCAGGGTGCATGTGACATGGGTGCATTGCCTAACCTTCTGCCAGGTTATCTGGGTGTGAATGACCCTGAGGTGAAAAAGAGGTTTGAGTCATCATGGGGGAATCCGTTGCCTGCACAAAAAGGATTGACTATCGTAGAGATGGTAAATGGGGCATATAAAGGTGATATAAAGGCACTCTATATAATGGGAGAGAATCCCCTTGTCTCGGACCCTGACATCAACCATGTCCGGGAGGCATTTTTAAAATTAGAATTTCTAATTGTCCAGGACATATTCCTCTCTGAGACTGCAAGGTTAGCTGACGTGGTTATTCCAAGCACATCTTCATTTGAGAAGGATGGGACATTCACGAATACAGAAAGAAGAATCCAGAGATTCTATAAGGCACTTGTCCCGCCGGGTGAGGCTAAGGATGATTGGGAGATTATATGTGCTATTTCTGCCAGATTAGGCTATAAGATGCATTACAGGCATCCATCTGAGATTATGGAAGAGATATCCGGCTTGACGCCTATCTACGGAGGCGTGAGATACGAGCGGCTTGACATAAAAGGGCTGCAATGGCCATGTCCTGATGTGACACATCCCGGGACAGAGATTCTACATAAGGCTCAATTCACTCGCGGCTTGGGCAAATTCCATCCTGTCCAATATCTGGCTCCAAGAGAAGCGGCAGATAAAGATTATCCATTTGTTTTAACTACGGGAAGACTGCTCCAGCAGTATCACACAGGGACTATGACGCGAAGAGTGGAGGGGATAAGGAAATTGGTTCCTGAATGTCTCATTGAAATAAATAAAGAAGATGCTGAGAAGTTATATGTTACAGATAAAGAGATGGTAAGGTTAGTATCAAGGAGAGGGGCTATCAATGCAAGGCTCAATATAAATAGCGGTATAAAGCCAGGCGTCCTCTTTATGCCTTTCCATTTTGCCGAGGCTGCGGCAAATACGTTGACTATAGCAGCGTTAGACCCGGTTGCCAAGATACCTGAATACAAAGTCTGTGCCGTCAGGATAGAAAAGATAAATTAGGGGACAAAATAGTTGAAAATTCTATTGATAGGGGATATTGTAGGTGAGCCTGGCAGAAATGCCGTGTCCGTCCTATTGCCAAAAATAAAATGGGAAGAAGACGTGGAATTTGTAATTGCTAACGGGGAAAATATAGCAGGAGGCTCAGGCATTACACCAAAGACTGCTATGGAATTGTTTGATACCGGCATAGACGTTATTACCACTGGTGACCATATATGGGACAGGAAAGAGATAAAGGAAATTATAGATAAAGAGGATAGAATCTTAAGACCTGCCAATCTTCCTAAGGGCGTCCCTGGTAGAGGAGCAGGAGTTTACAAAAGCAAAGGCGGCTTTCTCATCGGGGTTATTAACATTATAGGGCGTATATTTATGTCTAATTATGACTGCCCGTTCAGAACTGTAAAAGAGGAGATAGAAAAGATAAGGAGTAAGACGCCAATTATAGCCGTAGATATCCATGCTGAGGCTACCAGTGAAAAGATTGCGATGGGGTGGTATTTAGATGGCATGGTAAGTGTGATTGCAGGGACGCATACCCACGTCCAGACCGCTGATGAGAAGATACTGCCTCGCGGCACTGCTTATATTACTGACCTTGGAATGGCAGGGCCGTATAAGTCTGTCCTCGGGCGCAAGCCAGAACAGATATTGGAAAGATTCCTCACGCTTATGCCTGTGAAATTTGAGATGGCAAGTGAATGGGTGGAACTGCACGGGGTATTGGCAGATATAGACCCTTTGACAGGCAAGGCATTATCCATTAAGAGAATACAGAGGAAGTTAGAAGATTAGGAGAATGGGACATACTGAATCAGTTGATATAGTCCGATGGACCGGGGATGAAAAAAATTCCATCACAGATAACGTGATTATAGAATATCCCCTTACCATATTTGTAAATGGTGAAGAACTTGTTACGTTACTTTGCACCCCGATAGACTTAAAAGAACTTGCTATCGGTTTTTTATTCTCTGAAGGCTTTATAAAGGGTATTGATGATTTAGGGGAATTTGAATTGGATGAAAAAAATGGCATTGCAAAGGTCAGGACTAAATCACCTGTAGATTTTACAAGGGAATTATTTTCAAAAAGGACGATAGCATCCGGCTGCGAGAAGAGTGCAATATTTTATAATGCCAGGGATTCATTAGGACAGAGGAAGGTGACATCAGATACTTCTATCTCAAGCCGTGTCCTGATTGAATTAAATAATTCCATGCAAAAGTCTTCTGTCCTTTACAGAACTACTGGATGTGCCCATAGTGCTGCCCTGTGCGATACAGAAAAAATATTATCATTTAAAGAAGACATAGGCAGGCACAATGCCTTAGACAAGGTGCTTGGCGATGCACTATTAAAGGATATGCCGACTAATGGCAAGATAATCCTGACAAGCGGCAGGGCATCTTCTGAAATAGTAGTAAAATCTGTCAGGCATGGTATTGCCATACTCGTCTCACGTTCAGCTCCGACCAATCTGGCTGTAAAGATAGCCACCCAATCCGGCCTTACACTCATAGGTTTTGCCCGGGGGAACAGGATGAACATCTATTCCAATGGGAATAGGATAATCGCGAAAGGGTCTGAAATCAGGCGGTAAAAAATGCAGAAAGACAAAGAAGATGAAAAAATTAAATGGTATTTAAAACCAGTTAGTGTAGTTATACTCTTATTTTTTGTACTGGGGCCTTTAGCCCTGCCATTGCTTTATAAAAGTCCAAAATTTAATAAAACATTTAAAATAATACTAACGATTATTGTAATTCTTTACACGGCATATTTTATCTTTGTATCGTTAGAAATTGCGAACAAAATTTATAGAGGTACGGAAGAATTACAGAACATATTGAAGTAAGTGCGATATTGCATTGATTTTTAGGACGTCAAAAAACAACCTGGGGTGCGAAAAAGCCGATTACTTTATATTTTCCTGTACAGCTTTTTCAGATACGCCTTGTGCAGAAACAGCTTTATTACGTGCCTCTATTACCTGTGTCAGAGTCGTTTGTTCAAACTTCATCACGCCCTTTACTGCCTCTACCAAATTCGGTATGAGGTCATGCCGCCTCTTAAGCTGGACATCTATCTGTTTCCAGCCGTTAAGGGTCTGGTTTTTTAAAGACACCAGGCCATTAAAAGATGCGATAAGCCACAACACCAATAATACCAATACGGCAAAAATAACCCATATCACCATCTTAGTCCTCCTTTCTAATTAGCGTCCTTTCGCAAGAACCTCCTTGATTTAACCCCAATCTATGATTGTACAGTTACTGATATTTATTATACTCTTTATTCCTTGTGTTTGCAAGTAGATTCTCCAGCAATTTTAGCTTGACTTTTATCATCAGAAAGAGTATCATTAAACTGTTCCTATAAGAGGTGCTGGAATGCAGGACAGTTTGAAGTTATTATGAGGAATTTATAGGCAGTTGGCCAATGTGCTTGACTGCCTTTTTATTTTGAAAGAATATCCAGTTGAAACATAGTTATATGAAGATTAAAAAGACAATAATTTTAATAATAATTCTCGGTCTTTTAAATGTAGCGTCAGGATTATCTTACTTTCTATTAGCTCTGTCTTTAAATATTTTTGCTTTGATAGCGGGTATATTTTATATACTATTTAGTATAAGTGTCTTTAAAAGATCCGCTAATCTAGAAAAAAAATTTTATTTTATCAATACGCCACTTACAATTTTATGTTTAATCACAGTAGTTGGTATGGCAATAACATTTGGCTCAAAGCCACCATATGGAATAGATACAATAGGTGCACTTTTATTTATATGTCTTCCTGTTACTACATGGATAGGAGATATTTATTTTTTAAAAAAAATTAAAACCATACCAATTAAAAGGTAAGAAATGAAAGAATCAAAGATAAGAGAAAACTTTGCTATCAAACTCACAATAATTGCGGTCGTTTTTCCTGTTATGTTCATTGCATGTTCTGTTCTCTTCAAGATTCCGTTGGCTCTCTTGTTTGGGTATCTCTTTTCTAAAAACAATATGGTCATATGGACGGTGAATATTATTGGTACTGCTGCGGGGCTTGCGGGGGCAACTTGGATTTCTCGGATGGCTTGGCCCAAAAATAGGGAAACGGAAAATGAGAATAATTGTTAGAGCCGAGTAAAAAATACATTTTTCAGATAAGTATTTGATGAAAAAAGGGGATGGAATGAATTGTTCGTTAGCATAGTAATCAAAAAACATGTTAAAGGGGGAAGGTTAATATTAATTGGCGAAGATAAAGGATATACTTATAAAATTATTAATATATTGTGAACTTGTGATTATTGGACTTATTATATTGTTTAACTTCATCACGTGGGTTGCAGGTCGGGACAGGCCTCAGAGCCGTGAGAAAGTCTTGCAGAATATCTGCCCGCATGTGGATATCTCCCGCATTAAATCTATGGATTCTGTCCAACGGGTTAAACTTGGTGGGTATACAATATATGCACGTATTACTGCAGATAAAGATGTTATCAACCTTATACTTCAGGGTGCTGGAAGGGCACAGATAAAATATTACGGGACTCCAAACACATCTAAAATAGATGAAATACATTTTGAATGTGAAGATAGAAATAGGGCTGAGTATCCGTTCTCAGATTCTGATATTAAATATCTGAATCCATGGAAACACCGTTGGTGGGATTTGGGCAACGTAGATGCTATTTTAAAAATGGAATTATTTTGTTCAATAAGTGGAAATAACTGGACAACCGATTTTACTCACTGGTGGCTTGTAGATTGGGAAAGACAAACTGTTTATCTTATAGGATTTGGTATTTAAAACAGTTGTTTTATATATAAGTAGGTGAATTCATTGAAAAATAGTCTTGTGAAACTTTTTTATAAGCCTTCCATAGCTCTCTCTGAGATATGTGAGAATAACTCAATTTCAGTATCTATTTCTATTGTTTTCAGCATGATTGTCTTTTATATATGTTCCGGATTACTTGTCCGCTGTATATACCTTAGAAGAGAAGTATTATGGTTGCATTTTATTAAAATTACAAGCGGCTGCATCGGACGCGTGCCTGCGGCCCGTGCCGCTGAGCCTTTTACGTTGTCTCTATGATAAAGGCAATAAATAATAAAACCATAATTGCTGTGGTTATAGCTTTCATCCCTATCTTTCTCTTTAGTTGCAAAGAAAAAGTAATTTACACAGGTAGCGAGGAAGAGAGCCAGAACTATAAATTTTCGCAATTTATAAAACAAATTCACAAATTTCCTTATGAGGCGGGTGCAGAAAAAAGGAAGAAGGTCATAGAGGGTTTCTCAAAATTAACATTGGGAATAGACAAGGAAAAAGTCAAAAAATTGCTTGGAGAACCGGATGCTGAATCCTTCTCATATGATACGACTAAAGGTAAAATATATGTTGGCTCATCATGGGGATATTACTTACGCAGACATGAGGCTGTATATGCTAACGAGCAATATGATCAAACTGTTTCTCTTTATTTTGATCCGGATGGCAAACTATATTGGGTACATCAGGATAATATCGATACACTGAAAGACAAAGGTGGACCACATTTGAGAAAGAGATAATAAAGCACTCGTGCGGACGGCTGTTAGCTGCCACACAGTTTGAGCGTTAGTTGCTGAATAAAAAGAGGATAAGACCTGAGCATAGATTTGGAGATATTAGTATTATGAGAAGTTTTAAAGAAGAAATTCAACAAAATACAAAAGACATACGAGGGATAAACCTCTTATTTTGTTTTATGGTATTCCTAATACATATTTATAAACTTTATAATACTGCTATACATGCCGATAGGAAAAGTAAATTAGTATGGGCACTACTTTTATTTGGCGTTCTTTGTATAGTAGGTGGGTATAGAAAAAGAGATAATGTTGAAAAGATTGGATGGTATATATTAGGTATTAGCATTTTTACTAGTGGAATTGCAACATGGACATCTACAAAGATCACTTTATTACTAAGAAGCCTTTGTTTATTACTGGATATATTAGCAGCTTCATATTTTTTAAAATACGTTAACCACAGAATACAGAAAGGAGAAGAAAATGGTAAAAAAATGTAAATGGTTTGCAGGGTTTCTTACACTTTTACTAATTTCGGGATTAGCAGGGGCAGATACTAAGACTGAAGAAGTAATAAAGGATATAGAAAGTAAGGTCTCTGCCATTACATCCTATCGTGCTGATATCGTAATGAAAATGGATATGATGGGACAGACCATGTCTCATGAAGGGAAGATGTCTTACAAAAAACCCGACATGATTCGCTTAGAAATGAAGATGGACAAACCAATGCCTATGACTACAATAACAATTTCAGATGGGAATATATCTTACCAATACATGCCCGAGATGAAGATGGTTCAGAAGATGAACTTAAAAGAAATAGGCGACCTCACTTCCGCGGATGGTCAAAATTCCTGTGACTTAAGCAAACCGTTTAATGGAATGGTTAAGGATACTATTAAATATGCAGGAGAAGAGGAATTAGACGGGAAGAAGATGAGTGTTTTAGAAGGTAAACCAATTACCTCGCCGGGTGTAGAAATTCCTTTCCAGAAATTCAAGTTGTGGATAGGTATAGAAGATGGAGTATTACGGAAAATGGCCGGGTTTAACGGCGATGGAAAGGAAGTAATGTCACAGGAACTTAAAAATATTGAGTTAAATCCTGTATTTGCTGAAGACACATTCCGTTTTACCCCGCCTGAAGGCGTTCAGGTTCTTGACATGACCGAAAGCATAAAAAGCATGCTGGAAAGCATGAAAGCAAAATCCAGCGAGAAATAGTTTGCATGAAAACATAAAAATGGGTTCATTCGGCAGTCTAATTGTAGTTAGTCGCATTACGCTTATTCCTAATACCATATTAGGCAAAGTTCGTCTGACTATTCTTATTGCTATCCTTATTTTTGTAGCGATTCGGGGCAATGTTCAAGTTATTTACTACTATGCCTGCTACTCTCCTCAGGAAGGAGATATTATTTTCCAGTCTCTGCCTCATACAGAACTTGTTGATGCAATTGAGGGAATTACGCAGTCACCATTCTCGCATTGCGGGGTGGTTTTACGTAAAGGGGGTGGTTGGGTTGTTATTGAGGCCATTGAGGATGTTAGAGAAACCCCACTTTTCAGATGGTTACAACGTGGACGAGAAGCAGGTTTTGCTGTTTACCGCCTTGTGCCTAAATATTCACCATACATCTCTACCTTCAAGAACCAGTTATATGCCTTTTTAGGTAAGCCGTACGACTATAAGTATGATATATCTGACCAAGAGATTTACTGTTCAGAACTTATTTACAAAGCATTTTTAAAAACCACAGGCGAAGAAATGGGCAAACTCAAGAGATTAGATAATCTAAACTGGAAACCATACACCGACTATATTAGAGCAATAGAGGTAGGGAATCTCCCTTTAGAGCGACTCATGATTACACCGATTGATTTATCAAGAGCTCCACAATTAAAAGAAATTTTAAGAAAAGGTATCTAACTATGTGCTAAGGTAAGAATAAAATTTAACAGATTATTAGAGTTGGCATGATAAATGATGGGAACAGACTTTCCAAAATGAACAATTTCTTTCAACTTAAAGTACGGCTATGTGGAATTATTTCCGCAATATGTGCCCTTGCTTGTATTTGTACGGTTACTGGATTTATGGGATGGTGGTGGGTTTTTGATTTGTCGTCTCACTTCCGTGTGCAGTATTTTTTATTATTAACAGGTATTGCATTGGCCTTTGGTTTTGCTCATAAGTTTCGGTCATCAATAATTATTGTAATATTTGCTGGTATCAACCTAATAGTCATAGTTCCCCTATATTTTGGCAATAACGAGACTCATGTGAACGATTCGGCACCTTTAAGGGCCATGTTGGTGAATGTTCATACATCAAACAAGAATTATGCCAGACTTAAGGAAATCATCGCAGAATACAATCCAGATTTCATTCTTCTTGAAGAAGTTGATTCATTATGGCTCAAAGAATTGGATGCAATAACAAATAGTTACCAGCATTATATAACTTACCCCAGAGATGACAATTTTGGTATTGCGATGCTCAGCAGAATCCCTTTTGAGAAATCTAAAATTGTATATATAGGGAATGCAGAAGTCCCTTCTGTATTTGCTCAATTGGATAGCAGCGGTAAATTGTTGACGATTTTAGGAACTCATCCTCTGCCTCCGGGGAATAAGGAATATGCAAGATGGGGAAATGAACAGCTTTCAGCAATACCGGAATTTATTAAAAGTAATAGAATAAACACATCCCTGATTGTCTTGGGTGACTTGAATACGACTCCATGGTCTTTCTATTTCAAACGATTGCTAAAAGAAACAGGATTACAAGATAGCACAAGAGGGTGGGGTATTCAGCCAACATGGCCAACCATGTTATTACCGCTTCTTATTCCCATAGACCATTTTTTACACTCGTCAGATATTCGCATTCTTAAAAGACAAACTGGTAATAATATTGGTTCGGACCATTATCCTCTAATTGTGGATTTTGAATTGCTTAAATAGAATAGACTGCAAGTACCATAGGATAGCAATTAGAATTTCCACAATTTCCAAAAATATTTCTTGCTTTTGGAAAGGATTTTTGGTAGTATATAAAATTG
>CAYVEO010000015.1:40697-48514 GCA_964449965.1 uncultured Planctomycetia bacterium | reverse complement strand
CCATTATACCCATGGTAATAAAAGTAATATCTTTTCCATCTTTAATGATTATTCCCTTACCTATATTAAAATTATGGCCCTCTTTGAATATCTGGGGTTCTTTATCCCTTCCTAATCTGATATAAACAGGTCCTTTATATTTTGCAATTGCCCTTATTACAAGTTCGGTCTCAATAATATCCGCAGGTTCTATTACAATCATATTGGGTATAGCCCGCATAATTGCTATATCTTCAATAGCCAAGTGAGTAGGTCCATTCTTGCCTCCACATAAACCTCCATAAGTAGCAACAATCTTTACATTCAATTTCGGATAGGCAATAGATGTCCTTATAAGTTCACATGCCCTCATACTTGCAAAACAGGCAAAGGTGCTGACAAAAGGTATTTTACCAACTGTAGCCAAACCAGCGGCTACCCCCATCAGGTTTTGCTCTGCTATCCCCATATTAAAAAATCGCTCTGGATATCTTGCTGCAAATTTATCTGTGCAATTTATACCGGATAAGTCAGCATCAAGAACTACAATATCTTTGTTTTCAACACCCAACTCTAACAATGTCTTGCCATAGACTTCTCTTCTGGACTGGAGTTGACTCATTTATCCTCCTAATCCTTTCAATCCTTCTTTCATCAATTTCAAGTCTACAATGCTATGCCACTTGTAATCATTTTCCATAAAAGATACACCTTTCCCCTTAATAGTATCTGCGATAATCATAGTAGGTCGTTCTCTAATTACAATAGCCTCATTTAGAGCATCCAATATCTCAGCCATATTATGTCCATTGATACGCCTTGTGTGCCAGCCGAAGGACTGCCATTTATCAACTAAAGGTGCTATCTCCATAATCTTGGAGATTTCTCCATCATATTCCAACTTATTGTAATCCACAATGCCTATAAGGTTGTTTAGTTTGTAATGTGCGGCTGACATAGCAGATTCCCAGACTAACCCCTCCTGGCATTCTCCATCTCCGAGCATAACAAAGACACGAAATCTTTTTTTATCTAACTTGCCACCAAGTGCCATACCTACACTTGCAGAAAATCCATGCCCCAAAGAACCCGAAGTCATATCTATCCCTGGTGTCTTTGTCATATCAGGGTGTCCCTGTAAGATACTATTTATCTGTCTCAAAGTAGATAATGCTTCTTTTGGGAAATAACCTCTATGGGCCAAAATTGTATATAGAATAGGAGCGGCATGACCTTTAGAGAGAACAAACCTATCTCTCTCCTCCCAGTATGGTCTTTCAGGGTCAATCCTAAGGACATGAAAATATAACACTGTGAGAATATCTGCCGCTGAAAGACATGGTCCAGGATGTCCCGAGCCACTCTCAACAATCATCCTGATTGTCTCACGTCTCATGAGATATGCCTTCTCTTCTAAGTCATGGATTAATTCTTCTCTTTTCATTCTTAATTAGAATAAACCTTGTAATCAATATTTAATAATCGGCAGAATTCTGTTAATTCTGCTATTATATTTCCTTCTACAGCATGAATGTGGTTAGAACTATATGTCATCAGGAATTCATCGTAATCCAAATCAGCCCTAAAAAAGGCGTGCGGGAATACGCTGATTACACCACCCAAATCATCGCTCGGTCTTGACGTAAACTCACCTGTAATAATGCCCATCCAGTATTTTCCTTTTTTCCTCATCAATCTTGCCAAAGTTACTTTTGATGGGCCACAAATATATTGGGTCGCTCCACCTCCTGCTTTACCAAAGACGTGTGGTTTTAAATGGACATCTTTCAGATTCTTCTGAGGGTTATCTGAATAACTGGTAAAATATGTGGGCATTCCGCCGCAATTTCCAAGTGTCATAATCCCACTTTCTCTATCTACTGCCCTGACATCCATTAGACTAGTGGGCTTGCCATCTGAGAGCATCTTCAGGATTTGCATAGTCAGTGCACCATCAGCATCAGCCTCACAGGCACAGACGATTGGTTCTTTAGGACCATCAGCATCATATGGGTCATTTAATAAGGCAATTGCTATACATTGGAGTATATAATTATCACTTAATTCTGTCTGGCACTTTATACCAATAAAATCCAACTTGTGTTCAGCAATTATAGACTTGGTCCCCAAATAAGACCTGATCTGCTTTCTTAATTTTCCCTCACTAAAAATATTTTCATTATAGACAATCTTACCAACATTTTTTTTAAACCAGTTCAAATACTTCTCCACATCATCTTCTTTAACTTCTTCAGCACGGCGAACTATTTCAAACTGGTCTATATGCTCTATGTCAACACCAAAGAGTCTCTGCCATTGGGCTGGGTCAGTTGTAGTTGTATACATACCTAATGGACGACCACCAATATAACCAAAGGTCTGACCCTTTAAATGTCGGATAGCAGAAGCTGCTTTAGCCACACTGGAAATCTTTCCCTTTATCTTTATATCATCCGGGTTACCAACGAGTCTAATATGGTCTATCCCAATCTGGTCAAGACTGCCAGAACCCGCAAAGACTGCTACAAGGCTTGAACTATCCGGACGCATATTACCAAAAATAATAATAGGACTGTTAATATAATTTACAGTCATTGTCAGAAGGTTTGGCGATGCCCAGATTGGTAGATGCATAATAATTAAATCTACTTCTGACAGTAACATCTTTCTGGCAATCTCGGCAACTTTCTCTTTTGTTCTTATTGGTTCAAAAGATATAAGTTCCAAATCACCCCCCAAGGCACTGGTTAGTCCTTTCTCTTCTGCATCTACAATGGCTTTACGTTTCATCAGCATTTCATCCCTGCTATCTAAGAAAGTCATTATTCCAACTTTAGATCTCATCTGTTTATTTCCTTAGAAAATGAATAATTTTGCACTTAGTTTTTCCATACATGCCTCCCCACTTAAATAGTTTGAGATGTAACCATACCAGCTTCTTGAGGTGTAGCCCAGATAGTCAGATTTTGAGGTTCCAGACTGCCGTCTTTTTTTCTCCTTAATTTTAGCAGGCTGCCTGGAAACCTCATGGTCGGTTTCCTGAAAAGCGTTTCTCTCAGGGCAGTCCGTTGAAACTTTCCGGCGAAAAAGATTACTTCAGTCCGTTTTGCCATCAATACATCCCTTGGTCCAATGGTTACAGCAAATGGCGGAACATCTGAACGGTCTCCACAACTTGCTACCAGGGCATCCATGTCAACTGTAGAAGTATTGACCAGAACCAGCCTGGTCCTGTCAGTAAGGAATTCTTCTTCTGAAACCTCAACATGTCTGAAGTTAGGGTCCTCATTAAAGGCAAAGTGCCCTTCTGGACCTACTCCAGCCAGACATAGGTCGACCCCTTCCGATGCATGTTTATCAAAGGTAGAATTTATCTCTTCCATGTTATCGTGTCTCGGGAAAAACATCTGACTAATTGGCATTCTCAATTCTGCCGGGATTAGATTGAAGAAGTTCTTCATCATCTCTCCCTTAAAGGACATTGGATGTGACTCTGGAATTGTCCGTCCGTTTCTATCAAGGAATTCATCCATATTGAAGGTCCATAGATTCTGGCAATTAACCTTTTTCTCTTTAACCTTTCTGGTAAAAACAGGATATTGGCCAACCGGACCAACCGGTAATATCATGGTCACTTTCCCACCCTTTTTACTCAAGACCGTTTCTATCATAATATCCGCAATAGATTCATAGATAGCATCTGTGGTGGAAAGGATATTAACAGGAACCCCTGAGCGTTTTTGCAATTGTTCTGGTGGTAGTAATTGTACCTCCTTTTTGGTCATAATATTATCATCTTTGTCAAGATACACTCTTTCCATAATTTACTCCTTGTTTTATTTCCAGGGATAAAGAACTGGTTTCAGACCATCAGACATGGTGCTAAAGAACTCTTTGGGAGATGTTTTTAAAGTATATTCTACCGGGGAGACGAATCCCCTAAGAGAAATTTCCCCTGTCTCTAACCAATGGAGCACTGTCTCCATGGTCTTTGTAGAACATCCACTTGTGCCTATGGTCTTAGCACTACGATAATGATTTATATCAAGGTCTACTCTGTCTACCTTCTCATGAGTGCCACCAAAACAGGCACCCACTGCATAACCGGACGGGTTATAAAGTTTCAACATGAGCCTCTGGGCATCAGAATCAGGACAGGCAGATATTACATCATCAAACAAATTACCGCCTGTCTTTTCTTGCATCTCATCAACTATTTTCTCTTCAATTTTCTCCTTTTCCTGGACCGGTAAATCCTTATATGTAAGATTGACGATAACTATTATGTCCTCTCCCAGTAGTTGCCTGATAATTTTCTTTTTCTCCTCAGACCTTACTATCATATATATTTTACCAGCCCCTTCTGCCTTGCACAACATAGCGTATATCATGCTCACGGTCCCGGAACCTATAATACATGAAAACCCGTTTTTCTTGATACCTGACTTAAATAAGTGACGTCCCTCCTTATCTATTCCCATTGGATGCGGGGTAGTAAAAATTGATTCTAATGCACAAGCAGTTGGCTCTATTAATGCAGCTTCTTCATCTGAAATGGACTTCGGAACCCTTAGTACTGACCCTGACTGTATCAATTCTTTTGGTATCTTCATGTATTGAGCGTATCCACCATTTATATAAAAACTTAAAATTGTAATCGGGTCATTCAAAAGCATAAGACCATCTATGTAGCGGGCAATCCTTGATTGAACAGTAACCCTTTCTCCTATGTGGAAATCAAGATATTCTTTAGTCAATTCTTCACCCTCTTTATAACCAATGCCTTTCTTCAAGGTATGAACCTCTTTACCTACCTCAACTATTTCCCCCACCAACTCATGACCTAACACGATAGGTGCATTTCGGTCCACCTTGAGATGTCCCTTATAGAAAATGGTTTTGTCCGTCCCGCATCTTGCTGAGGCTAATACTTTTATGATTATATCAGTCAAACCACATTCTATATCCAATTCGCCTAATTGTATATCATGCGGTCCATAATAAACAAAGGATTTTGATTTGAATTTACTCATTTTTAAATTACCCCCACCCCAGTCGTAACGAAGACCTCCTTTTAATCGTATAGTTACCATGTTCTATTTTACAATTATATAGCCAAATTATTTCCATTCAAACACAATAGATATACATTCTTTATTAGTCATTAAATTTTGATAGGCACTTTGAGCCCTGGTATAATTATATATCTTCGGTGCCATCTCTTTTATCATCACTTTACCTTTACTTAATAACCGTAGTGCTTCCTTTTTATCAGATATAGTAGAAGCTCTTGATGTATATATATCCGGTTCTTTACTAAAGAGAAATGAGGAATAGTCAAAATTTATACCTCCTGCATAACTACCTAAAAGTAATAATCTGGGGCTATAGTCATTTGTATTATCCCAGGATTTATCCTTAGCAAGCATGGTGGCTTCATTTAATCCTGATTGTGTCCCGCTCGCATCTACTGCTATATCAACACCACGAGGAAATAAGGTTCTGAACTTTCTTTCTGATTTACCTTCATCTAAATCAATTATGTAATCTATCCCTAACCTTTTTGCCAACATTAGTCTTGTTTTGCGTATATCTAAAGCTACAACCTTTGTTCCATAGTTTTTAAAAACCTGTGATGCCAATAGGCCGATCAAACCCTGACCAACGATCGCAACGGATTCTCCCCTTTGGGGTTTTACCCTTAATACACCATGGCAGGCTACAGCCAAAACTGCCGTAAAAGTAGCTGCGACAGGGTTGACATCCTGGGGGATTATAATTACATCTTGAGATTTACAGACTGCATGACTTAAATGCGCACCCCAACCAGATGCATATTCATGGAAAAAATTAACATTGGTGGTGAATACTAACTTTTCCCTTGATAACTTTC
The DNA here is from genome assembly GCA_964449965.1 of uncultured Planctomycetia bacterium. Classification (GTDB taxonomy): domain Bacteria; phylum Omnitrophota; class Gorgyraeia; order CAYVEO01; family CAYVEO01; genus CAYVEO01. The sequence goes on along the minus strand of CAYVEO010000015.1, from coordinate 42,642 downwards.
TGACTTTCTTACCTTTTTCAATAACTTTCCCAACCAAGGAATACCCAGGTATTAATGGAAACTTACTTGCATTGGTTTCCTCTCCTCTTAAAATTCTGAGTTCTGTTCCTGTACTAACTCCAGTATATAATGTTTGTACCAAAATCTCATCATCTTTTATCTCCGGCACTCTCACCTCACCGATAGATACAGTAAATGGTTTCTCAAAAACTATTGCCTTTGCGTTCATTTATAATACCCATATTCCTGAAAGAATTTCTTCATGAGCATTTTATTCTCTCTGGATAATCCACAACCCACAGGGTCACAGTCACCAAGGATAAAACCTCCTTTTGGTGTCCTCCAATATTTTAAAAGAAGCATTACTTCTTCACGAATTTTTTCCGCATCTCCATTTACCAGGGTGGTCTGAATATCTGCATGGCTCTCAAAACAAATCCTGCCAGAAAACTTTTTGCCAATTTCCTCAATACTCAATAACCTTGGTTGTTCTAAATTTATAACATCTAAACTAATGGCAATAAGGTCTTCAATTAAATCGTTAATCTTTCCACAGGAATGTAGCCAGATGTGCATTTGATATTTATGAACTGTATCAAAGATTGCCTTATACCTTGATTTAAATATCTCCCGCCATAACACAGGAGAAATTATCAATCCCTCCTGGGTTCCCCAGTCATCGGTAAGACGAAAGCCGTGTATTTTCCCTTTGAATCTTTTTGCGATATTCTCTACCGTACGTATCTGGAAATCTATTAACCTATCAGCTAATTCTTCAACTTTTTTACGATTTATATAAATATCTTCAAGAAGCGTTTCAAATCCACGCATGAAATGCATGCGTTCAAAACAGACTGAGCCATTGCAAAGAACTACATATTTATCTTGAGTATTTTTTAATATCTCTTCAAGTTTATAATAGCGAAATGAGTCATTAGGATCTGGGAATTTTATATTTTGTAAATCATTCCACTCTTTAATCGGATGTTCTGCTACCTGACCCATATTATTTATCTCACTCTTTTTCCAAAGACATCCCCATTCATCCGTTCCGTTTTCCTTTTGCCACCAACGTGTTCCTCTCATTTCACAAAATACGAAGACTACATCTGCATCATAGTCTGTCTCCAAAGCGTTACCACAAACAGGAATTTTATCAGGGCTTCCAAATTCTATCGCTCTTCTTGTTCTCTCGTAACCTGTCATATCTTTTTTCCTCGATCAATCAGACTAATACCACCGGCTCCAATCTCAAAACACAATGTCATTATCTGAAATGGTCCCAATTGCACCAAAACTCCGTTCTCCTTCTTGTTTATTTGAATTGTCTGCTCCGCACGGCCAAGAAAATCTACTTTAGAACATCTTCTCACTGGAAATTTCCATTTTAGCCAGACAGGGTTTCTTTTTTTGCCCATTCCTTCAGCAATACGCACGTAAAAATTCTGCCCTTGAGAGAAGATCGCACTACAGATAACATTTGTATCTGCATCAAGAGAAATGAAACTTTCCGAATCAGAGAAATTTTTTCTTGTGCCACCAACGTAATAACTCAGCAATGGAAAATTATATTCCTGATGCATTTTCAAAATTCCGCTATTTTCAAACCCTGTATTTAATGCAGCAATTGCATAGCGGCTCCTATGGATTCCCACAAGAGTTTGTCGCATCTCTTCAATGAGAGGGAGCGTTCCCTTTTTGCAAAATTCTCCCTGGATAGGGTACTTTCCTCCGTAGCCAAACACATTAGAAAGGCACTTACCATTCACATAATAGCCATAATTACCCGTGTTAAAATGGACGAATGTCCACTTTCCATCTGACTGTGCAAGCCATTCCATTGAATTCACAGACCATGTAGTAAATTCCCATTTATTGCATATGTATATTTCATAAGGATTCTGCTTTTCCCATGCAAAATATCCAAACGGAATATGTTGATATG
>CAYVEO010000015.1:0-40687 GCA_964449965.1 uncultured Planctomycetia bacterium | reverse complement strand
ATTATCTTCCCAGTCACGGGAGAGTGCCTGTTCAGGAGTTATTTTCAAAAATCTTACAAGGTCATCTCCTATCAACTTTCCCTTTTTGCCAAAATCAGTTTCTACGTCAAATTTGATTAAGCGCGAGGTTTTTTCTATGCTAATCCGGATGTGCTGCTTAATACCACAATAATGATTTTCAGCAAGAATAGTCGTAGCGTCATCTCCAGATTCAACCAAATTAATCTTGTGATTTCCCTTTGTGGAGTTAATCCATCTATTATTCTTGATGTCATATCCGGTAAAAACATTTGAATCCGCATCAATAATATTAGCGCCCGTTTTCTTGTCGGTAAGAGTAGTGATTGTCCCACATTTTCCGATTTTTATAAAGTAAAAATCATTTTCAATTTGCAATCTTCCTGTGGATATCCGCAAATGCTTTCTTTTAGTTGTTGCCACCTTAGCAAGGTCATAGACCTTATATCCTAACGGCGGAATATCTGCATAAAAATGCATTGTCTTCCCTTCATTAGGCTCAATAATTGTAACCAGTTCCTTTCGTGTGAATGGTAATGGATTCCATACTACGATAGATATTTTTTTCCTTTTTTGCTGCAGTCCAATACCCTGGTGTATAAACCTGAATGATTTTTTCAGTACCCATTGTGCATCTTTCTTACCAGCATTATACCAAGTATCTCCTGTATCATTCATAAGGCGTGTAATCCACATATCATGATGCTGCATGACCATCAGGTCTTCCCATGCATCTCTAATTTGAGTCTCTCCGTCTGCGTTGCCGAATAACTTACTCAGTGCATAAAACCGCTCTGCATTTAGAACGAGTGTTTCGAGATCATTGATCTGTTTTTGAACCCTGTCACCCCATAATCCACTCGGCATTCTCCAGTGAAAATCCTCCGGCTTAGACTTCCATATTCCCTGCGGTTTTGGTGTATCTTTGAAATAGTCTTTCAAGGTTGTATAGCGTATATGCTTTGAAGAAATGTTCCAGCGAATCATCTTTTCAGTTACAAGCGGGAAAAATCCCGCCTCTATTCTGCAGTCCGGTATTCCTACAGAGAGCGTTTTTTTGATGCCATATTTCGCCATCTCCATCAAGAACTGATGTGCCCTGAGCCTGTCCATGATGTAGTAATTGGACTTTTTATATGATGGCGACGTTTCAACCAATGAACCATCCATTCCCTTCCACCAGACTTTTTGTTTGTAAACACGGCCCACTTCCCCACGGACTGGCCAACAAATATATGTGGATGCATACCTAATACCCACTCCTTTTAGCAATTGAGGAATCTGAGCATGCGGCAGCATTTCCTGACAGGCAAAACTGACCACATCCTGTCCAAGAACGTCCAGGACAATTTCCTTGCCGTAAACGAATTGCCTGACATTTGATTCCCCGGATATGAACTGTGCGTAGGGCATGCTGTAGGTACCGCCCACAACCTCTAAAAGTCCATCCCGTATCGCATCTCTTATAACCTTCAGTTCACGGTTCCACTTTCCATCTTCCTTCATTTTCCTCAATGTATAACAGTCAATCTCTAACAGGTACTTAAATCCTTTGTATTTTCTGGCAAGTTTTATGAACCCCATTAATCCTTTAGGCATCATATGATTGAACCAATTGTCTCCCCAGTAAAGGTAACCTGCATGACCACCAAACGCAATATAATGCACTGCATCTTTCTTTACACCAGGAACTTTCATGAGATACTCGCGATTAACCTTTTCATGCTTCTCGGGGAGAAATGCACCCGTTTCTTCAAAAGGGTCACGATACTGAGATAATAATTCTTCGTTGGTAATGTTCGGTTTCGTCATTTCTTATTTAATCCTTATACTCGTTAACATCCCTAAATACTCTTACCCTGTATCAATTCTTACCATTCCTCACCACAGGAATCCCAGTCTCCTCTCTTTGCACATTTTCTTATGTGTTTTTCAAATTTGACAATGTCCCAAAGTTTTGCTTTAGTATTTCTACGAAGAAAAGGCGGTTTTTTATTGCAAAGCATCCCATAGGTTTCTGGTCGCCGCTCTACAGTGTTGCGTATACGCCAGTCTGCTATTCCTGAAACTATAGAATCCGGGTCATACCGCGTCAAATAACGTGGTTGGTCAGGAGATATGCTTGCCTTTATAAATACATCCTTTGCATAACCAGCATTGGCAAGGATTTCTCCTCTGTAATCAACTATCATGCTAAGACCTGGTTCACCATTCGTTCTTGCATAGGTAGAAGCAGCCATAAAAAGACCGTTATCAAAACAGCGGCATCTTATTCTTGCCTCGGCAATACTCTCTCCACCAACGGCAAAACCTGCAATAGGAACAAATACAATGTCCGCCCCTTGTAATGCCAGGCACCTTGCTGGTTCAGGGAAATGCAAATCATAACATATCATGATGCCTGCAACTCCAAAATCTGTCTTGAATACGGGATATTCATTACCCGCTGCGACATAGTTGGATTCGTAGGCTGGGACATGGACCTTCCTGTAAATGCCGTCTATTTTCCCATTACGGTTAAACAAAAATCCATGATTGAAAATCTTCCTCTTTTCTTTCACGTAAATTGAACAGATGATGTATATTTTATATTTAGCGGCAATCCTTGACAACTCAGATATTGCAAATTCAGCATGTTCTTCCACGACGTCATAGAATACCTTACCTCTCTGGTCTGTCAGAGTTGCCATAAAAATTCCACCCGGGTCTTCAGAAGCAACAACGACATCGGCTCCAGCATCAGCCGCCTTTTCAATCAATCTTATAGAACGTTGAAGATTACTCTCAGCCTTCTGTAGAATATTCGCACGGTTAAAATCAGGTGAAAACGGCTTGCAAATCTCAGGTATTCTTGCTTGAATGACTGCTACATTGATTTTCCTGCTCATTATTTATCTCCGGGCCTTGAATATTTGTTACTCAGGAAACCCACCACATCTACTTCTTTAATCTTTTGGGGCACTAATGCATACAATTGAGCTTTTCCTACAGACAGGGATGTTTCAAATTCCTCCACATAACCGACGTACTCCTTGAGTCGCAGGTCATATACATGACGTCTTTGCGGCAGTAGAATTCTTAGACGATGCATGCCCTGGTCTTCTATTCTATAATCCTTTATTATACCCACGTACTCAATTTCACCATCTTTAAATACCGTAACCTCTGTAGCAGGTTCCGGAATACCCATGTGAAACATCGCATTTTGATACTGCTCTTGTGCACGCAAGACCTTAATCCGCTCTTTAATATCTGCTACATCAATAATTATATTATGAAGAATCTCTTTTAAGCCAAATTCTTCCCCTTTACTCCTCATCACGAAATAGTTTTCTAATCCGAAATTAAGATATACTGCTGTTCCGTCCCCGTATTTATTAATAATAAAAATCGGAACATTACCTTCAGCAATACCCAAAGCCGTACCACTCGTAACGGTAATACCAGTTCCAACAGTTAAGTCTTCAAATGGCACATTATAATATTCATTGCCATAAGCACCAGAAATAACTCCATGTCTGTGTTTGGCAACGTCAAAGGACTTTTGGTCCATACCAAAAATTTCATCCAATAACCCGTTTTTGAGAATTTTCCCATGTTCATTCCTGATTCCTATGCGGTAGTCACCTATTAGAACGCCACCTCTTTTAACAAATTCCTTCATCCTGACTACCTCTGTTTCGGTTAAAGATTCGCTGAATGGGAGTATCAACACCTTATAATTATTAAGTTCTTCTTTCTCAATCTGCTCTGTAGCAATCATGTTGAACTGATAACCCATATCAAGTATTGCAGTAATAAATCCCTCCATTGAAACAATTGAATGACCCATAAGCAAAGGGTTATCCCATTTGGTGGCATATACTCCCTTGTTGTTTATATGATTCCCTATACCACTATCAAGAGTGCTTGCGTGCCAGCTCCTTTGTGAATAATGAATTCCTATTTTGTCTATCTGCCTTGTGGCATTCAACAAGAGTTTATCAATCCCCTGCCTTATTTCTCTGACCTCTTCGCAGGTCTGGGCAAAACTTTTAGTAGGGGTAAAATCAGGGTTCAGTGCAGAATATGGATTCCCTGGGGCACCGGCATTAAACCACCACATACTGTCAAATCCCCAAAAAAGGGTCTTCCATGGCAGGAATCTTGCAACAGTTTCGCTTCGGTCATCAGGGTAACCGCCCATCCATATTCCAAGCATAGTACCTGGCTTTGCAAACGAACGAGCGGCGTGCAAATTAAATCCCTTTTCTGAATGAATCCAATATGGATATACATTAATCATGTCCAGCAATTGTGCCAGTTCCCAGAGATTATTTGTTCCTCCATAACTGCTGAATTGTTCCAGGCCATCAGCCCCAACCCTGGCATCAGGGTCTATCTCTTTTATCGCATCCCTCGCAAATCTATGAATCTCGTTAAAAGATTTATCAATGAATAATCTGTAATCAAACCATGGAGATGGATTCTGCTGCGGCTCATTCATATCCTTTGTTATTTGCACGTCTTCCCATCTGGCATAAGATGTTTCCCATTCAGTATTCAGGTCTTCTATCTGCCCGTAAGAATTCTGTAGAAATTGTCTGAACCCTTTTATAGCGGCAGGGGTATCGGTAAACCTGCCTTCTGGTGAAATATTTATATAATTTTCATCTCCAAGGGTATATGCTGCGGCTGTCCTATACTTCTTGAAGGCCCTGGCACAATCTTTCAGTTTTTTCTGGAGTTCTGTTTTAAATTCCTCATCAAATAATTTTTTTGCTTCAATAGCATGAAAATATGCAGCATAGGGAATACCCTTCATCCCAAATTGACTCAACCATCCAGCAACATATTCATTCGTACCACAATTTGAATAAGTATCTATCCCCCACTTTTTCTCTTCTTCAATCAAATACTTCTGTAGAATATCTTCACCCATTCCCGGGTCCCATGCCACAAGTGAAAAAGCCCTTACAGCAGTTGTTTTCTTCTTCTCCGCCTTAGGTTTTGGCTGAGACTCAACTGCCTTGCCAGGTATAAGTGAAGAAACATTTCTATTAGCGGCTTGAAACAATGTCCTTATGACCATTCCCATGGATTTTTCATAATCATCTATACTCTCAGCAGGTGGGGTTAAACAATGTAATTGTCCTGGTAAAATACCCGGATAATCCAGAAATGTAACACGTCCTTTCTCTGTAATAATCCTGTTAACTTCTTCTTTTACGCTGGCTGGGGCATAGACAAACAGAATATTCCCTTCTTTACGGGCATGGTTTAGAATCTTTTCTTTGGTATCAGGGTTAAATATATCCCAGGGAACGTTCGCTATGACTATTACGTCGTATTTTACTTTAAGTCTTTCATCAAGCCTTATTTTTGTTTCTGCGTCACTGGCACCCGGAACATCAACACCAATGTTGTTTGGAAGGCCAAGTTGTTTTGTGTCTATCCACCCTATCAATACCGCTTCATAATTCAGGTCAAGGCGTTGTGTCAATTCAGCAATTTCCCTGGCTGAGGAACGCGGACAGATAAAAAGAACCTTTAACCGCTCATTATTATCGGATATTGTCCACTTGATATGTGGAGTGACTACATCTTGCGATACTTCAAAATAACCCGGACTCAAATCCACCATAGGACTCCAGGCAGCAATTGCAAAATTACCAAACAAAAACATTACTGCAGAAAGCCATATTCCCAAAAATATCTTTTTCATATTCTCATTCCCCTTTTTAATAAGTCCTTACTCTATTTCTTTTTAATCGCTGCGTTTAATTTCTTCTCAATATTGGCTAAGGCCTCTCCAATACTAATCTCATCTATAAAAGCCCTTTCTAATTCAGTATTTATGATTGAACGTTGTTCGGTAGTAGAGATGATTAAATTAGGATTGACAAAATCCTTCATTGAGAAGGTTGATTTCATAGCATCTATATATATCTGGTTTTCTTCTCTTGGCCTGTTGCAACTCTGAAGAAAATACTCTGTCTCCTCAGAAGTCCTGTGAATAGGCATACTATCTCCCATATCTATCATGAACCTTATCCCTTCCGGACTGGAAAGATGTTTTACTAATTCATACGCTAACTGGGGGTATTTGGTCTGGCTGGATATAGCCCAGCCGAGACCACCCGTGACACCGAGTCTTTTTCCCTTATATTTTGGCAAAGGAGATACAGTCCAATCCAAGTCTTTCTGATGGATAAGAACCGAGGTAATCCAACGCCCGCCATACATCATAGCCGCCCTGCCCATGCCGAATACTTCAATAGAACCTCCCACACCCATTTCATTGGCTATTTCTGTAGGAGTAGGAGACACATGATATTTTTTGAAAAGGTCTTTTAAAAATTCCGTAGCCTCTCTCGCCTCTGGAGAATCAATGATACACTCTGTCCTTTCCTTGTTCCATAACTCTCCCCCGTATTGCTTAACGAATCCGAACCAGGACTCTAAATAAGAGATTACAATACCAAAATGGCTAATCTTGCCTGAGATATCCTTTTTAGTCAGTCTTTGAGCCGCATTGAGGACCTGGCCCCAATCCCAATTGCCATCAGGATAAGATAACCCGGCCTCATTGAATAATTTCTTATTATAATATAGAGCATTTGTCCCAAGATTAGCTGGGAGGGCATATATTTTGTCCTTATAAGTATATTCATCAACTGATTCAGGATAAATAAGGCTAATATCAAAATCACTGTCATCTTTGATGTAAGGGTCAATAGGCAATAAAGCCCCTCCCTTAACGAAATCAACTAAAGCCATAGGACCGAAGGTAAGGATAACATCCGGAGCCACACCACCTGCTATCTGGGTTAATATCTTTGCATTAAATTCTCCAGGAACAGGCTCATATTTAACTTTAACTCCTGGATGCTTCTTTTCAAATTCTACTGCCTGTTGCCTCCTGAATTCATCGTAAAGTTTGAAGGCGCCACCTGCAAAACGCAGATTGACATTCTTCGGTCCGCGACTTTTGTCTTCTTTTACTGCACAACCAGTGATTACCAACATCAGTACCACTAAAGAAATTAATTCCAAACTTTCCCTTGCTTTGCTCATCTTATCACCTCAAAATCAATTTCCCTCTTTTGACCGCTGACTATTTCTGTAACTACCACTTTCCATGTGCCTTTTTGTTCATTGAGTGCCAATGGTATATAATATAAACCTTGACCCTTTTCTAATATCAAATTCTTTCCGTAATAACGCCTGGTTTGTCCGTCAGGGTCAAAGACTTCTATGTGAACTACATGTTTACCGGTTTTCTTTCCTTCAGATGGCTGAATAATGATTTGAAAATGAAACTTTTCACCTGGTTCAACTGCAGATTCATCCGGTTTTACAACTACCCCTTCTATCTTATATGGCATCATGGCATAGACCTTCACTCTGCCAGGTGTAATTTCGGTCATGGTACGGTCGGTAGGACCTATATACTGTTTTTCCCGTACGTCATAGAGGTGTCCAGTTCGCGGCAAAAATATCCCCACCTTCTTAGCACCCTCGTCCTTGCTAAGTTTTTCCTTTAGAAGCCCGATATACTCTCCTGTCCCATCACTGTAACGAATAACCTCGCAACCCTGTAAACGACCGCCTGAGTCAAGTTTTATTTGCACTGGACTTTTTAAACCACAGAGAGTTAAAAGTTTATCCATACATTCCTGTTTAGACATTCCTTCTCCTTTACGTCGTTCCTCTATGTAATCATTCATACGAAAGTTAAGCAAAATAGACTGTCCTTTCCCATATTTATTTATTACTATGGCTAGTATAGTTCCGTCTATTCTGCCGTAGGCAGTGCCAGTGGCGATAGTAATATGATTATATTCAGTTGTCCTAAACGACTTTAGTCCCATTTTACTTATATCTACAATGGCTTCTCTTTTTCCTATGGTTCTCACTTCACCAGTAATGCCTAAAACATCATTAAGTGCACTGGAACTCAAAGCCTTTCCATGTTCATCGTAGACTGCTGGAGAAAGGTCAGATATCAAGATGCCACCATTATACACAAACTTTTTTATCTCTGCCACTTCTTTTCCACTGAGAGATACGGCTGTAGGAAGTATAAAGACTTTGTATTTACCATCGCTAAGCCCTCCTTGTTCTAACAGGACATCGGATATCATCTCATACTGATAACCTAAGTCTTCCAATATAGGCAGTAGTTCCTCACTGCTCGTTCCATACCTATATAAACTGGGCTTAGAATAAAGAACGGCTATACCATCATGCAGGCGTTCAGCATTTAATATTAATTTGCCGATACCTTTTTTAATCTCATTTATTTCCTTGAGGCTTGCTTCCAGTCCCGGGGTAAGACGAAAATCCGGAAAAATACCTTCGTAACCTGTACACGAATAAGTATAATTATAAGGTGAAAACCACCAGATACTGTTTGAATTATGGAATAACTGGTGCCATGGCATGATTTGTAGAAAAGGTAAATTATCACTATTGTCAGGGTAAGACCCATACCATGTCCCTGTCAGAGATTGCCTCGTAGCAAAACTCCGCACACTTTCCTTCGCCAGGTAATCGTGCCCGATTCGTATATATGGCATAATTACTCTCAGGGAAGTGGAAAGTTCATACCAGTCTATTCCAAGATAAGTATTTGCTTCAAAAATCCCTTCTATTCCAACCCTGGCTACCGGGTCAACTTCCTGAATATCTTTTTGGAGAATAACCAGGTGTTTAGTCATTACTTCATCCATATGAAGACGAAAATCCATCCAAGGAACAAGATTACCTTTTTCGTCTGCCTCTCTTTGAAGCATCGGTTTGATTTCTGCCCAACTATTATATCCTGCACTCCACTCTTTATTCAATTTTTCTATATCCTTATACTGTCTTTTCAAATATTCCTGAAAATCTACCTGGCAGGTTGGTGATAAACATACTTCTGCGCCTATGCTCAAATTCGGTTCATCTCCCAAAGAATATCCTGCCGGTCCCCATTTAGCCATCCTGCGTGCCATGGATTGGACCTGTTGTTTCGCTTTTTGCCGATAAACCGGGTTAGTAAGACAAGGTTCTCTGACATTACTGCTACCGGAATAATAGGTAGTCTCAGCCATTGGGAACGGCCGCATATTTGTGGTTGGAGAATCAAGAAACATCACGCTGTCAAATCCTTTTTGCCACATATAATGACCTAATTGTTCAAATAGATGTTCACCGCCAGCCTTGACCCAGGCGCCAAGGATGAAGTCTTCCTGACCTATAGTAGGAACGAAGAGTATCGTTTCCTGTCGTGATAATATCCCTCCATGCTCCTCAGATGGATAAAGGTTGACCTGCACCCTATTAACTATGGTTAGTATGTTCTCTACCGGATATTCAAAGTCAGATTCTTTCTGACCCACGTTTAATTTTTTAATCATTCCGGCTACCTGGCGTTCAAAATTATCAATAATAAGAACTTCCAGATTCTGCTCTTCTAAAGCAACGCTGTCTAACAGTATCTTTATATGTGCTACTTCACCCAAGCGGTAATATTCCTTATCAAGCCTTACCTCATCTATTACTATTTGAGCAGTCACCTTAAAAAATGTACTTGACCAGTTAACTATCTGTCCATTCTCTTCTAACAAAAGATCCATATAATGGCCGCCTGCTTTCAGGATAGGCAAAGAAAAAGAGATTGTCTGAACCCCGTTTTGAAGTTCTAAATCCTTGGTAATAACATTTTCTACCTCATTCTTCTCATCGCGGATAGTCAACTTGGTTTTTATCCCCCGCTCACTATGTGTTTGATTATTTAATTCTACAGAGAAAGAGATGGGAAGATTCTCCCGGACTACTGTCTCTACTGGCAAAGACATCTTATTAATACTTAAATCCGGTTCTTTATTAGCTGCCCAGAGTATAGTTTTAATTAGAAGTGCCTGAGCGTATTCGTAGTGTAAGGGGTCTTTTGGATTAACAGTGATGGAATGAATTCCGTTAGGACCGCATATCTTCTGGAAATGAAATAAAACAATACGTCCTTTATTAAAGGTGTATGTTCGGATTATATCATTGCTATATGGTTTTATGATTACCTCAAGAGGGACATTTTCAAAAACAGCAGGGATTGACGTTTCGGTAAAATATTCCTGGATGGCAGTTGGTTCTTGCTTTATATCAAAAGAGCAGATAACCAAACCACACCCTTTTGAGATTTTCTTTAAAATCTCATATACCAATGACTCAGGTAAGATGTCCCAGTTCACATTTCCTATAATAATTACATCATAGTCATTTTTTAGTTTTTCTCTCGCATCTGCTAAAACATTTTCTTCTGAAAGTCCATTAACCAGTCCCTCCCCACACACATCGTATCGTAGTGGAATTATAGTGGTATATTCTAAACCCAGACGCTGGGCTAACTCTACCGTCTCACGCTGCCCAAACCGGGGGGCAATAACAAGTGCTTTAAGTTTACCCTGATAATATGGATTAGCCCATGCAATACAAGGCGTTTTTACATCTGTAGTAATCTTGTTTACTGTTGGGCCCATGTCTATTGCTTGCACTGTATTCCCTATACCACAGACAATAAGACAAATTCCAAGAATAAAGAAATTATTGAAAAAAATATTTTTGCAAGATGACCTCATAACCTTGCAACTCCTTTCAATTTCAATCACCTGATAATTTAAGTATCTTTATCTTATTTTTGAGTTTAACCAGTTCCTGCTCAGATGTGTCCAATTCACTTACTAATTTGTTAAAGTCGGTAACAGAAACTCCCTTGGGAGGGGTAGCAACTATCTTATCTAACTCCCTTATTTTCTCGATTAACTCTTTAGCCCGCAAAACCACTCCTTCGGATTCAGTTAATCCTTCAGATAGTTTTTCTACTTCGGTCGTCTCCTTGGCAACATTAAACTTTTCCATTCGTTCAATACGTTTGTCAATTAGTTTTATATCATCAAATAAGGTTATATTCCGGCCTATAACCCAGAGCTTAATCCATGCAGCATCCTCTGGAAATGGGGCATCTTCACCAGCCGCAAATGGTATGCACTTCCGTAATCCCCAGCCATCAGGAGTTTCTTCACTAACTGTTGACTGGAAATAGTATACATTCATACTGGCACATTTTTCCATATCTTTGGTCAGTATTCCTCCTCCGAGCATGACTTTGTCCTGGAATTCAGCCTTGCACCAACCAGTAATTTTGTAAATGTTACCCGGCTGTACAGCAAAGAGCCGGCTATTAAACCTTGACTCAGGGTCTGCAACATCACCCTGTATCTCTAAACATTTGTTGCCACCTGGTCTTCCGCCTTCTACTACTGCTAATCTACCCTTCTCACCGTAAGGGGATGCCCAAACATACTCCTCGGGTTTTAATTTGCGTATCGTTTCAATTTCAAAGTCCCCTCCAACCATTAAATTGGCAGAGTTTGCCACGATACTTTCGGGAGAAGAAAAAGGACCTAAACTTCCTGTCTTAGTAACTACTGTAATTCTATAGTAATAAATTTTTTCTGGTAGAAGATTGGTATCTATATAGTAAAACTTATCTCCAGAGACAGTAACTAACGGCTCAAATGTTATGTTATCTGTACTGCGAAATATATTAAATTCTTTAATCTGCTCTGCGACTCCTTTCGCACTCCATTCCAGCCCTATGGCTCCTATCTTCAGACATTGGGCACGAAAATCAAGTAGTGCCCCCGCTTTAGCCTCCCTCACTGACACTAAACCCAACGTAAGAACTAACAATAACCCCATTCCTATCTTATTCCATCCTGCCTTTTTCATCTCCTTGTCCTCTCATGTTAATCGATAACCCAATAAGGTATAATATATTCCCCCATTTTTGAGAACCACTTTACAATAGTTTCCATTTAGAAATCAGGAAACATGCTGATATTTCCGTAGGTTTCACTGTAAAAACCAAGAGGAATGATATACCATGCAACGTGACCATCTACAAAAAGAAAGTTGTCTCCAGATTTGTGTCTTCCTTCAGCATTTCCATCTTGATTATTTCCACGATTTATTACATGACTGTAATTTGCAGTCGTAAAATTGTTATTTATAGGAGCACTGTCATCGTAAAGAACTATCACACTTGTAGGTTTATTAATAGTATTTATTGTTGTTCCGGCACTGTAGCCAGATTCACCGGCTAAGCGCCTATTGTAGAGATAAGCGACTTCTTTATACGGATGTTTTTCAGAAGGACACATATAAACTTTTTCGCGCATAACATTACTTGCGGCTGCTGCTGCATATGGTAGGAGAGAATTTGCCCACCCTGCAGTTCGTGGGAAATAATTATCCCAATCTTGAACATACATATTGAATGCCATCCCGAGTTGCTTAAGGCGTGATTGGCACACTATCATCTTAGCACTCTCGCGTGATTTAGCAATGGCCGGCAACAGCATAGATGCCATAAGAGTGATGATAGCAATAACAATTAATAATTCTATCAAAGTAAAACTTTTCCTATGTCTGGCAGACACATTTTGGGGATTCATTTTCTCTACCCTACATTCTATACCAACTCTATGGAATGTCAAGCATTTCCTTCCTAACTTCATAACCATAATGCACTTTTGGACAGTACAGCATTATGCATTCCCTTTTCATAAAACTGGCGGAAGTAACAATTTCCTCTTCCGCCAGTTTATTACATAACTAACCAAGTCTAATTTATCTGTTATAAGATATATCGTGCCTCTGTTTAATATATGTAAACATCACAAATCTTCCCGTTCTGATTAGCCTGGAGATAAATATTGGTTGCATCTGCTGAAGCACTTTCCCATATTTGTCCATTAGACTTCATCTTTATGCTGATAAATGATGGGATTCTTCCCAAGCCATGTGGAATCGTAGTCTGAGAACTATTTACGGTCTTATTTGCCAGGATTGTAGGTTCAAATCTCGGACCTTCATAGCCAACCGGAACATCACCTGACGTCATCATAACCCCATCAAAAAGTACCTCTCCCCCGCTTGGATAGAGGGTAATTTCAACCTGCGTGGTTTGAGGTAAAGTCTTTGGTGGAAATGTAAAATATAATGTTCTCCATCCGGTTCCATCAGCGGCGTAAAGTGTTACAATTGTCCGCCAGCTACTATCTGCTGTATCTCTGATACCCACGTCACATTGCGCTGATGTTACAAGTTTAACCCTGGCAGAAAGAGATAGTGTTTTACCTTGTAAATATGTAGGTATGGTGTATGTCTGCCCAAGATAATTCTCCCCTATAGCACCGGTTAGACTTACTGACTTTGTTCCTTCTGCTCCAGGCTCTCCTTGTGCCACTGTCCCACTACCATATCCGTTCCAATACGCAGGTGTGGTCCCTACCCAATCCTCAAATGACCCGTTTTCTACAAGGTTTCTCTGGATATGTCCTGCCATAGTCCCTGTTGCAACAATATCTCCTTGCGTGGTCCCCTTGCCCTTATCTACTATGTTTTTGGGGTATTGAAGCAAATTAGATATTATATCCGTGTCTTCCGCTGACGTGTCAACATATACGGCTGTAGCATTTGGTTGCTGGGATTCAAATCTATTTCCAATTATCCTCATGTAAGCGCCATTAGTCTTTATTCCAATTTGTTTCTCTGCTTCAATTGAGACACCAAATACTGTAACGTTATCTCCCCTTACGAAATTCACTCCCCTTTCACAGTTCCATATCCTGCCATATTCTATCTTGTTTTCATTTGCGTTATCAGTAGCAGGTGCAGCTGCTGCATCAGCAAGCATAATCCCATCTTCACACGAATAAATCCATGTGTTTGATATAAGATTATACCAACAAGCATCTTCTCTTATCCAGATGCCTTTTTTAAAACCTGCTACAATACAATTTTCAACAACGGAATTACTGGTACGCCACAAGTCTATACCAACATTTGTCCCCGTAGTCCAGGAATCAAACCCTGCGCTCCACACCCCTAAATCCATAATTTTAATATAGGTAGTATCTGTGGCATTATAGGCAAGTTCAGGTTGAAACCCATTTATGCTATCTGAGGCAGTAACTATTTTCGTTGTATTGCATCCCATACCCTTCAGTGTAACTTGACTGGGTACCTTTATAGGTTCATTTATTGTATACGTACCCTCTTTTATAAGTACCGTACCACCCTCTGCTGGAAGAGAATCTATTGCTGATTGAATGTTCGTATACCCTTCCTCTGATTTAGTTGATACCACTGCTGATGCAGCCAGAGATGAAGTGGTTATTTCAATGTAAGGCCGTAGAGTTGGGTCAGTAAGATATTCTTTCATCCAATAACTTCTCTGTGCACCATTGACAGTTTCATCAGTCTGTTTCAATACGATGGAAATTACACTACCTTGATTTTCTCTACGAAGAGTAGGAATAATATCCCACGAGTACCATTGGCTCCAGTTATACCCCTGATTTGTAACAACACTATCTGCTGTAGATGATACCGAATTATTAGGGGCGGAGTTCCATGTGATGCCATTCTCTGTCCAACTGTCATCAGTTGCATAATAAGCACCTATACTATCCAACCCTCCTGCATATTGCCCTCCTTTTAGATAAAGATACAACTTAGCGCCCGTAATGGCTTCTGCTGATGTAAATACAGGAAGTGTCGCCTTGAACCAAAGTCTCCATGTGACATCAGAAATTCTTCCAGCACTTGCGCTATCCTCACTACCAAAATTGTAATTTTCGTACCCTGCTCCGTTAAACACCTGAACATCAGATGTAGGATATATTCTCGTTACCCCTGCATGAACTGTGCCTATCCACATCATGGATAACAATAACAACGCCACAAAAATATGTTGATATCGCATCTCCCGCTCCTTTCCTTAAGGTGAAGGAAGGTGGGCAGGTAAAAACTATCGCCTGCCCACCATTGCCTTGACTATTCTTCACCAAAGTGCTTTGACTTACCACCAGAGGCAAAATAACTCACGATGCAAGAGTGTATTTCATCTTTTTCTTCCGGAGTATAACAGCTACCGAGACTTTCCACGAAACTATTTGCAGAATGAGCAATACAGGAGTTGCCTCGTGTCTTTCCAGCAGGATTTACTGGGGGTGTGCCACAGTCTTCAGCCGCTATATCTCGCCCTTCTAAACATACGTCCAGAAGTGCCATACGTTCCACAGTTACAGTAGCTTGACATGAACTTGATGCACCCTTACTGTCTGTAACTGTCAACGTGACAACGGTTGACCCCACACTGTATGGACCAGCAGGACTTTGAACTATAGTAATAGTATCACCATCCGGGTCAGAGGAACCATTGTCAACGTATGCATCTGCTGTGCAATCTAACCCAGCGATTACAGCAACATTCTTACAAACTGCTACAGGTGCTGTATTTGGTGGTATAGGTGTATATTCTACAGCCACGGCTTTCTGACCAGACCCTATATAATTATAGGGATTCCCATAGTAAACTGCATCACCTAAATGGATAATGTCCCCTCTATCTAACAGGACAATATACCCTTTACCAGTTGGCGTATATTCTACATCTACAGCCTTTGTACCCGGCGGCATATATACATAGGGACTTCCATAGTAAACTGCATCTCCTAAGTGGATGAGGTCACCCCTGTCTGTTAGTGTAATAGAACCCTTACCGGTTGGTGTATATTCCACATCTACAGCTTTGACACCACCGCCTGGCATGTAGTTATAGGGATTCCCATAGTAAACTGCATCACCTAAATGGATAATGTCCCCTCTATCTAACAGGACAATATACCCTTTACCAGTTGGCGTATATTCTACATCTACAGCCTTTGTACCCGGCGGCATATATACATAGGGACTTCCATAGTAAACTGCATCTCCTAAGTGGATGAGGTCACCCCTGTCTGTTAGTGTAATAGAACCCTTACCGGTTGGTGTATATTCCACATCTACAGCTTTGACACCACCGCCTGGCATGTAGTTATAGGGATTGCCATAAAAAACCGCATCACCAAAATGTATAATATCCCCTCTATCTACCAGGGCAATAAATCCCTTACCAGTTGGAGTATATTCTACATCTACCGCTTTCATTCCAGTTAGCATGTACCAATAGGGGAGACCATAGAAAACTGCATCTCCAAGATGGATAATATCCCCAGTATCTGTCAGGGTAATAGAACCCTTTTCAGCATTTGCTGTAGGAACCACCCCTATTGCCATAATGGAGAATATCCCTATTCCCATTAAAGCAACCCATAAAAACCTTTTACTTTTCATTGCCTTTCCCCTCCTTTTCTTCACTTTCTATTTTTTCTACTCATGCCACCATTAGCATGAGTAACTTATGTCAACACAAGAAGTACCTTTTGCCATTCTGGCCTTTTTGGGTGAACCTATTCACCTCCTTTCTACATTTTGGCTCTTCTGTGGAATTGTAGACTCCCTGATAATTAACTCTGGCTTCATTATAATCTTTGGAGGACCTGAGTACTCCTTATTAAGAAGTTTGGCCAACACCTGGGCCGCTAATTTGCCAGCCTCTTCAAGGCGATGGTCAACAGTAGTAAGTAAAATACCCATTGGTGATTCCATATTGCCTCCACCAATAACTGCCACATCTTCTGGAACTTTCAACCCAGCCTCCCATATTGCCTCAATAGCCCCTATTGCAGTTATGTCATCTCCAGCAATCAAGGCAGTTGGTTTCTCAGATAATAACAGTAATTCATCCATAATCCTTTTGCCTGTTTCTCGTCCTAACTCACCTTGTTTGATAAGTTCATTGTTAACCTGTAACTTATGATTTTCATGGACAAACCTAAATGTGGAAAGAATAGACAAAGCACTCCCTGCATTAAGAGGACTTGTGATAATGGCTATTTTTTTATGTCCTAATTTAATCAGATGTTCTGTTGCCATATAAGTAGAAATAAATGGGTCTGAAAAAATACAATGCACCTCTGGGTCTGGAACATCATTCCCCACATATATGAATGGGACATGCTCTTTCTTTAGAATTAAAATGTCTTCCAGAGTCATCCTGCTTGCAAGGACTAATCCGTCAATATGTCTCTCAACTATTGTATGCATCAAAAACGAACTATCTTTATGGTTTAAATCTTCTGCTGGTGTAGCGAGGATTTGCAGATTATTCTTGAGGTTATTACACTCCAATGTAGCCCCTCGCAATATCTTGGCAAGGTAAGGATGATGCGGGTTATAGATGTCCATGAATACAATACCAATATCTTTCCTCTTATTTGCCGATTCATTTCTCTCTATTCTACTATCAATAACAAATGTCCCACGACCTTGTTCACGATTCAATCTACCTGCATATACAAGGTCTGAAATTGCTTTCCTCACTGTGGTTTTACTTACCTGAAATTCTTTAATTAAATCCTCTTCTGTCGGAATTTGTGTCCCAGGTAAGAATTCACCTTGCTTAATCCTATTTAGTAAGGTATCTTTTATATGATGATACTTTGGTCTAACAACTGTATCAGTAAGCATTATCAATTTCTCCTATAAATTCATTATGATGTTACTATCTATTATTATTTTTAAACTCATTAATGCCTATTTTAGATTTATTCATACGGTCATAGTTATCTTTTTGGGTTAAAATCTTTCTTTTACTTCTTTCACCTTAAATATATAGCAATTTTCATGCCACGATTGAAATCTTTTTCTAATTTTTACTGATATTTTTCCATAACTATTTTATTTTAAAGTAGAAAAAATTTTAAAAATTTTTCAAAATCAATTCCCAGCCTTCATTTTTCAGGCACTCATCTACCCGTATTGTGACAATCAATTGACAATTAGAAATTATATCTTATTGAAAATATTAAAGTTATGCAAGTGACAACTTTTCCGTCAGTCTTTTTCTTTATAACTCATTATATATAAATATATTACATCATTTTACTAATGAGCATATTGTCACTATCTTTGTTTTTCCGTCATCCGATCTAGCAGGCTTGATGAATCAAGCCACTACAATATTGAAATTCCTGGACACACAAGATATTGTTATTTCGCTGGTTTAACACGCTGCATCGCATAAAATCTTACAAAAGCCGCTCCATCATAACCAGGGTCATCCAGGGGGATATCGGCAAGTTGGACTGCAATCCCGTTTCGTTCCCGGGAAATACGTCCACCCAGGCAGACCTTTATAGTCTCAGTAAGTTCACTAACAGGTGACATGTTATCTTTACCCTCAAGGGCATCCAGCACCCTTTCAAGTAATGCCTTGTAGAGTTTTCCCGTATCAGGTTGTATACAAGTAATCTTTTTACTCGTAGTCACTGCCACTACAAAAGGATACCACGCCTCACCCCCAACCTGATATGTTACCAGTATACCATTTTGATATATTATCTGAAACAGCTCGCCACCTCCGCTATTCTTACCTAAGTGTCGCACTGCCTTCGCACCTGTTCCAATAAGTCCTTGGATCATCTCTACTATATGCACACCATAGTTAAACTCATCTGAGCCAACAATACCGTGAACCGAACGGATTTCACCCCTTTTTTCTACAGGTTCAGATAAGAATTCCTTCACTTCATAGCAATAACGAAGTGACGATGAGCCCAAAATAACCGCGCCCTTATGTGCCCAGTCTTCAAGTTCCAGACAATCACGAATATTACCTACAATTGGTTTATCTATAAATACAGGTTTCCCTGCCTTAAGGAATGGGCGTGCCTTTGGAAGATGCGTATCCCAGTTTGCACCCTGGATAAAACCCACGTCTACCTTATCCAGCATATCTTCCACAGTTTTGCATAAATATTGGATATTATGCTGCCGGGCAAAATCCGTGGTCTCCTCAGCATCTTTAACTGCATAGTCATTTTGCACTGCTACCACCCGTGCCCTACCCGACTCATTCAGTATAGGAATAAATCCATCAGGATGTGATGTGTCAGGGTCTATAATTCCAATGCGAATCATATTGCATCCACTAAACGTTTACTATATCTCAATTCATCTTTACCTTTCCAATATGTCAGGTCTGGTGATTGATTTGCCCTGCCAGACTGTGCGGACCATGGGCCAGTTAGGGGTCGTGGTTATTATTTCTGTCTTATCTTCTAAGGCGATAATCGTGTCTTCGCTCTTTGTGCCTGTTATGGATGGGTTCCATGCAAATGCCTGATTGGGCAACACCTTCTGTTTCTCGCCACTTGTTCCTACGTAGTCCCTGCCTGCATAACCTGTAGGACCTCCCTGGTGATGAAGTCTCCATTCATCGGTAAAACCATTCTCTCCGTAAGCCCTTAATGCCCCATTAAATATATCACCTACAATCCTGCCTGGTCTGGTATTCAGGATAAAGGCTGCATCAACATTAACTACAGCAGTATGTTTTTTCCTTAAATCATCGGGTATTCTGCCAAAATGGACGAGCCTTGTCCATGAGGCTATCAATCCCCACTTCCTGGCACATACGACTACCATTACACACTTCTTTATCTTCTTGTTTGTAGGTATTGGATGGCGATACCTCTTAATCCTATCGTCTGCTGCTATAAGTAGGACATGAGGGGTAATGCCTTCTGGCAAGAGCGATTCCGCCGCCATCCCTGCTACCTCATGCTCGGTGTTTCCCGGTTTTATCTTTTTGCAAAGTTCCCCCACCTTACGAGAGGCTAAATGGCCAAGAGCCTTATACCTGGCTATCTCATAATTAGTCAGTGAATAACGTAGGGGACCCAGGATACTGTTTATATCCTTCGTACCAGTATTGCCATCATCAGAACCCACTTCCATACCGTCAGTCAACGAGGATATAATGTCTGTCCTGGCTTCCTTGTTATGCCATGGATAATGCTCCAGTTTAAATCCCATGCCTTTAACTTCCTCATCCATTATACGCGGTGCCTCTATATTATTTGTGAGCACAAATTTCTCATTCTTGGTAATGAGTATAGAAGCAACCCCCATTTCAGATGCGGTGACGACATGGTTATCCTTCCCCCCGGTAAACCATGCAAAATTATTTTGCTTGCTCAGGAGAACAGCACCTAATTTCTCCTTCTGCATAAAACTCCTGACACGTCTTTCTTTTTCTTTTAGTTCTTTTAAGATATCAGACATAGCAACCCTCCTCTAACATTAAAGGGACAGTCCCTATAGTCCTCTACGTCCCTAATTCCCATGAGGACAGGTATTCTTTTTGCTCATTAGTCAATAAATCTATTTTGATTCCGAGGGCTTTTAGTTTGAGATATGCTATATTTTTATCTATTGCCTCTGGCACCTTATATACTTTTTTCTCCAGACTGCGGTATTTCTTCTTTACATATTCTGCAGATAGTGCCTGGTTTGCAAAGCTCATGTCCATTACGCTTGCAGGGTGGCCTTCGGCAGCAGCCAGGTTTATCAGCCTTCCCTCGCCAAGTAAATTTATCCTTTTTCCATCCTTCAAGGTATATTCTTCCACGAAGTCACGTATCATCCTTCTGGACTTAGACATGCGTTCAAGTGCAGGTATGTCTAATTCCACATTGAAATGACCTGAGTTACAGACAATCGCACCATCTTTCATGAGTTTAAAATGTTCTGCCCTTATCACGCTTACATCCCCTGTGAGTGTAACAAAGACGTCACCTAAGACGGATGCCTTTGCAATTGACATGACATTGTACCCATCCATAACAGCCTCTAACGCCCTTAAAGGGTTTACCTCTGTAACTATGACATTAGCACCCATGCCGCGTGCCCTCATCGCCACGCCTTTGCCGCACCATCCATATCCGCATACGACAAAGTTACTGCCTGCCAATAGCATGTTTGTGGCACGGACTATCCCATCTACAGTTGACTGACCAGTGCCATACCTGTTGTCAAAGAAATGTTTCGTATCAGCATCATTGACTGCAATGATGGGAAATAACAGCAGGTTTTTGTTTTCAAGACTTCTCAACCTGATGACACCTGTTGTCGTTTCTTCAGTCCCTGCAAATATATCATGGACAAGGTTCTTTCTTTTCTGATGGATAGTTGATACGAGGTCAGCGCCATCGTCCATGGTTATGTTCGGCTTTATGTCAAGGATTTTATTTAGATGGGAATAATAAACCTTATTATTCTCACCCTTTATGGCAAATACGGGAATCTTATAATCCTTGACCAATGAGGCGGCAACATCGTCCTGCGTGCTCAAGGGATTAGATGCGCACAAGGCCACGTCTGCGCCTCCGGATTTTAGAGCCAGCATAAGGTTGGCAGTTTCTGTGGTAACGTGCAGACAACATGCTATCCGGACACCTGCAAGCGGTCTTTCTTTCTTGAAGGTCTTTCTTATAAGATTGAGCACAGGCATATTCTCCTGTGCCCATTCTATGCGGAGTTTTCCTTTCTTTGCTAATTTAATGTCTTTTATGTCATATTTAAGCATCATTTACTCCTGAATTAAGCCCCGACGTAACGTCGGGGCAACTACAAAATTATTGAAATTCCTAAGATTCATGCACCTTTTGCCAGGGCTGGGGATTTATCTACCTCTTCCCACGTGAATCCTTCCTCTTCCCTGCCGAAATGGCCATAGGCGGCTGTCTTCCTATATATCGGCCTCCTCAATTTCAAGTCTCTTATAATCCCGCGAGGTGTAAGGTCAAAATTAGCCAGTATCAATTTCTTCAACTTTTCTTCTGATACCTTTCCTGTGCCAAAGGTATTTACCATTAACGATACCGGCTCTGCAATACCGATTGCATAGGCGACCTGGACCTCACATTTATCTGCTAATTTCGCAGCGACTATGTTCTTGGCGATATACCTGGAATAATATGAGCCTGACCTGTCAACCTTTGTAGGGTCTTTGCCTGAGAAACACCCGCCTCCATGGCTCCCGACCCCGCCATAGGTATCCATGATTATCTTTCTCCCTGTCACACCGGTATCCCCTTGTGGTCCGCCAACCTCAAACCTCCCTGTAGGGTTTACAAAGAGTCTGGTCTTTTTGTCAACGTATTGTTTGGGAATGATTTTATCTACGACTAACTTCTTCATATCATTCCGTATCCGGTCTATCTGGACACTGCGGCTATGATGTGCGCTGAGGACTATGGCGTCAACCCGGACAGGCTTGCCGTCATGGTATTCAACCGTTACCTGTGATTTCCCGTCAGGCCTGAGATAATCCACTATTTTTTCTTTCCTTATCTCAGCCAGCCTCCTGACTAACCTGTGAGCCAGCATAATGGGGAGCGGCATCAATTCAGGCGTCTCATTTGTAGCATATCCGAACATCATCCCCTGGTCACCTGCCCCGCCGGTATCTACACCTAATGCTATATCAGGCGACTGTTCCTGAACTGCAGTAATAACGCCGCAGGTCATATGGTCAAAACCATATTCCGGGTTGGTATAACCTATCTCCTTAATTGTCCTGCGGATAATCTTTGGTATTTCTACATAACATGAGGTGGTTACCTCCCCTGCTACAAATGCCAATCCTGTGGTAACCAGCGTCTCGCAGGCGACCCTGCCATTCGGGTCCTTTTCATAAATAGCATCCAGGATAGCATCGGAAACCTGGTCTGCTACCTTATCCGGATGTCCTTCTGTTACTGACTCTGACGTAAAAAGATACTTATTTTTAACCATTATCACTTCCTCCCTTCTTCATACACCTTATTTGCCTCTTGATAAGACTTCATATCCCCTATGTCATACCAGCTCCCCCTGAAGATATAACCATAAACCTTATCCTGCTTATGGAGCCATCTTATATAATACCCGGGTGCATCCGGATTTCCATTGCCCTCTAAATATTGTGATACGAACTTGAGTTTCTCTCCGGGGAGATAGTACATACAGATTGCTATCAAACTGGTTCGGGGTTCTTTGGGTTTCTCTTGAAAATCCATCAATACGCTGTTATCATCTAATTCTACTACGCCATATTTTTTTACCTCCTCTTTATTCCCAAAATCGTATAACCCAATAGAGGCATACGGTCTACTGGATTCTGCGAATCTTAAAAAATCTTCCACGTTGAATTTAAACAGGTTATCCCCTGCTATTACTAAAAGGTCGTCCTTTACGAAGCATTTCTTTATGGAAAATTCTATATCACCGACAGCACCTAATTTGTCAGAATCAGAAGTAGTGCCGTCATTCAAGAGCCTTATCGGTTTTGTAAAAGAACTCCCATTAGAATGCCATTCCTCAAATCTCCCGAAAAACTTATCATTTGTAACGATGATAACTTCATCTAACGCTTTGAGATTATCTAACTTATCCAGCAGGTATTCTATCATGGGTTTGCCTGCTATTGGCAGTAAAGGTTTTGGTGTATCCTTTGTTAAAGGATATAGTCTCGTAGCGTAGCCGGCAGATAGAATCAGCGCCTTCATCCCGTTATTTAACTAACTCCTTTTTGAGATATTTGATTCTCTCCACTGGTGTAGGGTCTACCCTGTTAAGAAGGGCAAGATAGAAACTGACGAAATCTCCAATGTATATGAGAGAGAATAACCTAGTGAGAAGGTCATTGCCTCTTGACCGCACTTCTATAAGTCCACCCGAATCTTTCTTAATCATACCCCCTGTAATATCCATCCTCTTTTGAACACGTGGATTATCCTGAGAATCCCGCAATAATATAACGATAAGTTCTTTTAAAAGTCTTTTTGGATATTCCCAGCCCACTATCTCGTTATGATTCATTTCGGGAAAGAGATGGCTTGATGATAAACTCTTGCTATTCTCTGCAATCTGCCCTCTCCATCTCGTTACCGCCACATCAGTATGGTCTGAGGCACCATAAATCACGGGAATTTTATGATATATTTTAATCGCTATGGACTTGGCTATATTCTTCGCAGTATTTATGCCAGGAGACAACTCTTCCTTACACATACGAGCCATTACCCCGGATGCCTTCCGAATATTTGCATCTTTTTCTTCTATCAAACCTGCTTTGGAAAGTAAGGCGAGTATTGGTATGGAAGAATAACCAAGTGCCCCTCGTGGAGGTAAACCACCTGGTATAATGACACATGGGACGCCATCCTTTCCGGCAATTTTTTTCAATGACCCTCCGGAGGTTAACGCTATAATCCTGGATTTCCTTTTAATCCCTTCCTTATATGCGCTTAGCGTCTCCTCTGTGTCCCCTGAATAGCTGCAGGCAAATAGGAGCGTATCCCTGTCCACAAATTCAGGCAACGTATAATTTCTATTTACAATAATCGGGAGTCCTATCTCGTCTAAGAGATAGTCCCTTATCAGGTCAGCACCTATAGCTGAGCCTCCTACGCCAAGGAATACTATTTTGTTTATCCCTTTAAAATATGACCTTGGAATGGTGAACCTCTTACCAATTTCAAGCGCCTCTTTACACTGGTCAGGAAAACCTGTCAATATCTTTAACATGTTACCTTTATCTATATCTGCTATAAGCATGTCTATATTATCCAATTTCATGTTCTTCCTCCCATATCGCATCTTTAGCGTTCCTTAAATTCGGAACGAGTTCTTTTAACTTATTCCTTAAAAATACATCAACCTCTTTCCCTGTCTTCAGATTAAGCGCCTCCCGGGCAATATCTTTAGCCTGACTCAGATAGACTGACCTTACTACATCTTTTATCTCTGGTATGGCAACAGGGCTTACGCTAAATTCATCAAGTTCAAGTCCCACCAATAGCAGTGCCAGATGCGGTTCACTAACCATTTCACCGCACATCCCTACCCATATACCTGCAGTATGCCCTGCTTCAATAATTCTTTTAATCAATCTTAAGATTGCAGGATGAGTGGGTTCATATAGGTAGGCAACCTTTTCATTTATCCTGTCCACAGCCAACGAATACTGTATTAGGTCATTCGTCCCTATACTAAAGAAATCCACTTCATAAGCCAGGATGTCACAGACCATTGCTGCTGACGGTATCTCTATCATCGCCCCCACTTCTATTTTCTCGGCAAATGGCACGCCTTTAGACCTCAGCTCTTCCCTTACTTCATTGAGAATTCCGTTTGCCTCACGCAGTTCTTCTACACCTGATATCATAGGATACATGATCTTAAGATTTCCATGGATACTCGCCCTTAATATCGCCCTTAGCTGCATCTTGAAGATATCAGGTTTTGCAAGACAGAATC
This sequence comes from uncultured Planctomycetia bacterium, assembly GCA_964449965.1. GTDB lineage: Bacteria > Omnitrophota > Gorgyraeia > CAYVEO01 > CAYVEO01 > CAYVEO01. The sequence continues at coordinate 15,610 of CAYVEO010000015.1, read as the reverse complement.
TTATAGCCCTCCAGCCCAGGAATGGATTCATCTCGATTGGGAAATCTAAATGTGAAATGAACTTATCACCTCCTAAATCTAACGTCCTTATAATAACGTGGTTAGGGGATGCCTGACTTGCCACATACTTATATGCCTCATACTGTTCATCTTCTGTGGGGAGGTCTTTTCTGTTAAGATAGAAGAATTCTGTCCGGAATAGTCCTATGCCATTTGCGCCGTGGGCAAGGACAGAGGGTATCTCTTCAGGTAATTCTATATTTGCCGCAAGTTCTATTACATGGCCATCAAGTGTCTGAGATGGCAGGTCCTTAAGTTTGAGCAGCCCCTTCTCAAACTCCTCAAATGTCTCCTTCTCCTTTTTATATTCATTCAGAACGGAACTATCAGGATTTACGCCAACGACGCCGTGGTTGCCGTCCACTACCAATAAATCCCCATTATTAACGGTCTTAGTCACCACCTCTAATCCTACTACGGCAGGAATTTCAAGGGACCTCGCCATGATTGCAGTATGAGAAGTCCTGCCCCCTATATCCGTAACGAAGGCAATAACCTTTTCTTTACGCATCATTGCCGTATCTGAGGGTGAAAGGTCATGGGCTACGACTATTACCTCCTCTTTGAGTTCACTCAATATCTCCCTTTCCTTCCCCAATAAATTCCTGAGAAGCCTTCTGCCAACATCATGTATATCACTTACCCGCTCTTTCAGGTATTCGTCATCAATCCGTGAAAATACCTCCGTATATTTTTTTAATACCTCAGAAAATATATATTCTACGCACAATTGCTCCTTCTTTAATTTGGATATAACCTCTTCAATCATTGCCCTGTCTTCCAGGACCATGCGGTGTGCAGTAAATATCTCGCCATAACTCTCCCCTATCTCAGTAGATATTTTCTTCTGGGTTTCCAGTATCTCAGCCCTTGTCTTGATTAATGCCTCTTCAAACCGGACTATCTCAGAAGGCACATCAGACTCCCGTATCTCTCTTTTAGGGACAGGGGTATCCTCCTGACGCAGGACATACGCCTTGCCAACGGCTATACCTGGTGACGCAGCTATCCCCTTTATCATCTCGCCTGTTTCTCCTTCTTTGGAACTCTTTTAATAAAATTTTCTAATTCCTCTAACGCCTCTTCTGCATCTTCTCCCTGAGCCGTTATGGTAACCTGAGAACCCTTTGCCAGTGCCAGTGTCATCATACCCATTATAGACTTGCCATCTATTGCGTCCTTACCTTTTTTTACAATGATATTGGATTTAAATTTTTTGGCAATCTGCACGAAAAGGGAAGCAGGCCGGACATGCAATCCTTTTGTATCCCGTATGATTAATTTCTTCTCTATGGTCTTCATCAAGTAATTTCCTGTTCAATGTTTATTTCCCATGTCCCATTTTTATCCAATTCCATCTTCCAGTGAAATAAAAGAGTGAGTTCCTGATATGTCTTTTCAAGCCCTGCCTCAGACCCTGATACCGTCTCTATAGGAAAATGCCAGAGTCCGGTTTCTTTACTAAAATCATATACAATCTTAAGATGATGCCACTCATCGTTCAATTCAACCCTTTTTAATTTTTCTTTGGACCCCCTCGCGGCAAATGCCGAATCATAAATAGATAAGTTAAACTCCACCCCAAAATGCAGGGCAAGTCTCTCACCCCCGATATTGGTGATGTTATAATTCATACTTATACGTGAACTTTCCGGCACCACATTTAGCGTCTTACTTAGCCTGACTCTGGTTGAATTTATAAACCCTTCCCTTGATAGTTCTATGGAAAGAGCCTCATTTCCTCCGGCACTGGCCCTGTTTACTTTATAATCATAAACCCCTTCTAAAAACCCGCCTGATTCTTTATAATTACACTTAGAGAATCCTATCAGGTCAGTATTCTCATCCATGAAATGGTCAAGCAGTAACAACCTCCTGTAGGTATCATACTCTATATACTCATGCAGGCGGTCCTCTTTTGCCCCGGCAATGTCATGGATACTTAGAATGCCATCTTTGTCCCTCTTGCCTTCTGCACCAGAGACGTCCTCTATCTTTCTATGATAAGGCTCTATCCTCCTCATAAGGGTATTCACCAGATTAATAGACGCCGGTCTATAATCCATTTCGTAAATAGCGCCGCCTCTGTCAGGACTTATGTATAGTTTCAATTTATCAGTGCTTAGTTCTATCTCCTCTTTTCCGTCTCTGTCCATGTCCCATATCTGGACCTCACCCCATGGGCTATCATGCAGACTCTCATCTATCAACTTCTCTGCCTCTATAAGGTTATAGTAGACACTGGACCTTAGATGATTCAGATATAACCCCCCAAATACGCCATGCCAGTATGCGCAATTACATTCCCCTTTATACAGGTGGCGCATGGCTAATCCATATTTTTTATCCCCCATTTTGTTATTGAGGGAATCCATCCTTTCACTTACGGATAACATCTTCTTATGCATATTGTTACTCTCGGGATATTTTATTAGATAATTCCTGAAATAGCCGCCTGACCATTCCATCATCTCCGGATAACTCCCGCACGGCAGATATGCCCTGCCTGCAGGCGGGTATTTAGACCTGAATTCGCTCATGGTTATGGAGTGGACCCATGAATTATTCTCTTCTAATTTGGAAAAGAATTTCTCAAGCCATCCTTCTCCGTATACCCACTTATGAGTGCCTGGCCAAAGTCCGAATTTCTCTCCGTCGTCTATTATTACTATAACCTTATCATCACCCTTATCTAAGGTCATTAAGAAATCAAACGTCTCCTGTGGAGGCTTGAAAGGGATAAGGTATCTGAGACGCTGTGATGTAGAGAATAAAAATAAAGATTTCCCTTCTTCTTCAGTGATATAGTAACCCATCTTCTTTTCCGGCTCTATCCCAACAGACCTGAAATGTGAATCGTCCAACACGGTATATTCCACATTTGCAGAAGAAAGGACCTTCGGTAGATGCGGCTCCCACACCCTTTCAGCAAGCCATGCCCCTTTAGGAGAATAATTGAAAGAACGCCGGACTACATTTGTCAGAAGGTTTATCTGTCCAATGCTGTCCTGAGCAGGTATCAGCGGCAATATAGGCTCATAATATCCTCCCGTCATGACCTCAACCTGTCCTCTCCCGGCAAGCATCTTCACCTTTTCTATAAATTCAGGCCTATTTTCAAAGAGCCAGTCAAGAAGACTGCCGCTGTAATGGAGAACCATCTTAACTTCAGGGTGTCTTTCTAATATGTTGATAAACGGAAGATATGCCTTTTCATAAGCCTCATCAAACACCCATCCAAAATTCCCGACAGGCTGGTGGCAATGGATACCTGTTATAAGGTTTATCTTATCGCTTATATACCGCCTCCTTACCTTCTAATAAATTCATTACTATCCTGGCAAGTTTCTCGGGATTATGCCGGACATAATCTATTGTATTAACAACGTCCTCTTCTATTACTGAATATCCCATATCCCTGATGTCCCGGGTATCTGCAATTACCGGAGACGAGTTTTCCTTCCTGTATTTTTCAATAAATTCATCAGGGACATGCCCTGTATTCACAATGCAATAATTTATAATCCCCGGACTGGTATGTTTTATGAGCGCCTTCACATGGTCAGATGCCTTATAATTATCAGTCTCGCCTGACTGGGTCATCACATTACATATATATACCTTCAGTGCATTTGATTTCAGGATGGATTCTTTTATACCGCTGACCAGAAGGTTTGGTATTATGCTTGTATACAGGCTGCCTGGCCCCATAATGATTATATCCGAGTCACGAATTGCTGTCAGTGCATCCTCTGTCGGGATAGGGTTCTCAGGTCTTAGATGGATATGCTTTATAGGCAGAGGACTTTTGGATATCATTGTTTCCCCGAGGGTCTCTGTGTTATTCTTATGTTCGGCAACCAAAACCACCTTTACAAGCGTGGATGGTATCACCTGTCCCCTTATAGCCAGGACCTTGCTTGACTCTTTTATGGCCCTCTCAAAATCACCTGTGACACGGGATAATGCGGTAATAAACAGATTACCAAAATTATGTCCTTTAAGCACAGACCCTTCATCAAAGCGAAATTGAAACAGGTCTCTCATCAAAGGCTCTGCATCTGCCAGTGCCACCAGACAGTTTCTTATATCTCCGGGAGGAAGTATATCAAATTCCTCCCTCAATCTTCCGGAACTGCCTCCGTCATCTGTTACTGTAACAATTGCAGTGGTATTGCTTGTATGTTCCTTTATTCCGTGCAGAAGAACGGACAGTCCGGTACCTCCGCCTAAGGCAACTATCTTTGGACCCTTGCTGAGATGTCTCCTTTCATACAATATATTCACAATCTCTTTTTCACGTTCCGGTAAAAATACCGTTAAAAAAGACTTGACCATCATCTTCATGCCCAGTATAATGAGCGCAACCCCGTATATCAAAATAAGGCACCCCAGTACAGTCACCCCTATGCCCTCTTTTGAAAGTGCCTTCACAGAGCCAATGCCGACCATGATAATGCCCATGGCGCATAATAATATCCACCTTTTCACCTTCATTCCGGGGTGCATCCATTTTAATATACGGATATGTATATTCCTAAAGGAATTTATCTTCATTTTGCACTTTGAATCTCAAGTCCTCTTCTTATCTTCCTGGGATATTACTTCTAATACACCTGCTTCATTAGCAGCGTTCTTCAGGGCATCCCTGACATACCTGTCCTTAAGCAAACGGGAAATCCTGGCAAGTGCCTTCAGGTGAGGTCCTGCAGACTCATCAGGTGCAATTAAAAGAAAGAAGATATAGACCGGTTCTCCATCCAAAGAACCAAAATTTACCCCTTTACGGGATATGCCAAATGCGGCGACTAATTTCTTCACACAATCACATTTGCCGTGCGGCACTGCTACACCCTGGCCTATCCCGGTACTGCCTAATGCCTCTCTGTCAAGCAGGACTTTGGTTAATTTCTCTTTACCCGCTCCGCTTATGTCTCCTGTCTTAACCAGGACGTCTATAAGTTCTATAATAACCCCTTCCTTGTCTGTAGAGACAAGATTTACTGTGATTGCCTTTTCATTTAATAGATCGATAAGATTCATAACCCGCTCCTTCTGTTAAAAATCCGGTTCCACTAATCCGTAATTCCCGTCCTTCATCCTGTATATAACGTTTACCCTGTTGTTCTCCGAATTCTTGAAGACGATAAATTCATTATCAAACAACTCCAGTTCCATTGCTGCCTCATCAATAGACATGGGTTTGGCAGCAAAGTGCTTCACCCTGATGATGGCAGGTTTTTCAGAAACATCCGCCTCCGGGACCTGTCCGGGTCCTATTCTGCGCTGGGCTATCTTGTGTGTCTTTATCCTATCCCTGTATCTAATGAGTTGTTTTTCTATATTGCTTATCACCCTGTCTATGGCAGCATACATGTCATTACTTTCTTCTTTTCTCGTTATGGTAAGATGCCTTGCCAGTATAGTAAGTTCGGCTATATGCCTGTATTTATTTACCTCTAATATTACATGGGCATCTACTATCCTGTCAAAATATTTTTTAAGTTTATACACCTTATCATTTGCGTACTCCTTTAACGGCTCTGTTACGCTAAAATGTCTTCCTGTTATCGTTATGTTCAACTGTTTTCTCACTCCTTTCACATTGTAAATTTTTCACCAAGATATATCTGCCTTGCCTTCGGGTCAGCAATCAGCTCATTTGCTGTCCCGGAGATAAGCACCTTCCCTTCAGCAATTATATAAGCCCTGTCCGTAATGGATAAAGTCTCCCGCACACTATGGTCTGTCAACAGAATACCCAGCCCCTTACCTTTAAGCTGGTTTATAATCTGCTGGACTTCAAATACAGCTATCGGGTCTACGCCGCTGAAAGGTTCGTCTAAAAGCAGAAACGAGGGGTTTGTCACAAGTGCCCTCGTTATCTCTAATCTCCTCCTCTCTCCGCCTGAGAGTGTATACGCCTTGTTCTTTGCCAGATGTGTTATCCCAAGTTCCTCTAATAAAGAACTCAGCCTCTTCTTCCGCTCATGAACGTCAATACGAAGCGTTTCCAGGATAGCCATAATATTATCTTCAACGGTAAGTTTGCGAAATACAGACGGCTCCTGGGAAAGATAACCTACCCCGTTTCTTGAACGTTTATACATAGGCGTCCTCGTTACGTCACATCCGCTGAAGAATATCTTTCCTTTGTCAGGGCTTATAAGTCCGACTATCATATAGAAAGTCGTTGTCTTACCCGCACCATTAGGACCAAGGAGACCTACAATCTCACCCTTATGGACATTAATATCTACGTTATTCACCACAGCCCTGCCGCCATAAGACTTCACGAGACCCTTAGTCTCTAATAGGTACATCTTCTTTAATCTCTCCCGGGTAGATGATAAGTCTGGGGTTACCTGTTAGAACAACCTTACCATCATTGGCAGTATAGACGGCCTTATCACTGTAACTCGTATTCTTATCCTGAATAATCTTCACATGACCGGTAGCTATCATCTTTTCTATGGTTTTTGACTTGGGGTTGAAATGGACCTCCATGACATCAGCAAATAACTCACCGCGTTTATCTTCCATCCGCACATTATTATTGAAGATTGCTATATTTTCGTTATAGTTTATCTCTAACGGCCCATCGCATTCAACTGCAGTCCCATCCCCAACCTTCATCGTGACAGATTCCTTCACCTGGACTTTCTTCAGGTCAGGCTGGCCTACTGCGCCTTTTCCGGCAAGGTCAATCTCATCCTTCTTAATGGTAACAGGTGACTTTGTAGATACCTCACCTGAGGCCTTATTCCAATCTAAGGAATCGGTAGTCAGGACGCCGCCGTCATCTGTAACGGCTACTACATTCTTTTCAAGGTGGACTTCCTGATTAACTTTATTATACGTTCCCTCATCTGCCTTTAATTTCACCACGTTCTCTTCGCCATAAGATGCAGCCTCTACGTTCCTCAACTGAACAACGTCAGCCGCCAGTATATCAGGAGAATCCCCTTTTATTTCCCACTGTTTTTTATTCCCCTTGCCATGCCCGGATATATAAAAACCAGACGCCTTCTGCCCATGAACCTCAACAGGGGCTTTTTCTTCAACCTCTTTCACCTTGGAGCAGCAGACACCAACAATTATTAAAGGTATAAACAGGGTTATATAAGTAACTTGACGTATAATCTGCATTTTATATCAGCCCCATCGTCTCAGGGAATCCATACATTACGTTCATATTCTGCACAGCCTGTCCGCTTGCCCCTTTGAGCAGATTGTCTATAGCAGATATCACGATAATCCTGTTGCCGTCAAGTTTTATGCCTATATCGCAGAAATTCGTCCCGCGGACGTCTTTAATACATGGAAAAACCCCTATCTTCAAGAGCCTGACCATAGGCTCTCCCTTATAGAATTCCTGATAAATTTTTAGAAGATGATTTTCAGTGGTTTTGTATCTCGTAGTCATGTAGATTGTGCTCAAAATTCCCCTGTCTAACGGCAAAAGATACGGGACAAAGACGATTTGTATCTTGTGCCCGGATATCTTTGATAATTCCTGGTTTATCTCAGGTATATGCTGGTGACTCTGGACCTTATAAGGTTTCAGATTTTCATTCACTTCGCAGAAGTGCGTCTTTGAAGAAGGTTCCCTGCCTGCCCCTGTAACTCCGGATTTTGAGTCTGCAATGATAGAATCATGCTTAACAATCCCGTTCCTTAACAGAGGAAGAACTGCAAGTATTACGCTCACAGGATAACATCCGGGATTTGCGACAATGTCTGCATCCCTTATTTCATCTCTGTAGATTTCAGGTAATCCATACACCGCACATTTCAAATATCCGGGACTTGCATGGGCTGACCCGTACCATTTCTTATATAAATTTTTATCCTTTAGCCTGTAATCGCCGCTTAAATCTATTACCCTTTTACCTGCCTTTAACAATACAGGGGCGGCCTTCATAGAAACTGTATGCGGCAGCGCTAAAAATATCAGGTCACATTTCCGGGCAACCTTTGAGGGGGATATATCCTCACATTCCATATCCAATCTGCCTTCAAGAAGCGGGAATATCCCGGAAATCTTAGCAGGTCTTTCAACCCGTGCTGTAAGTGCTGAGAGATTTACTTCAGGATGAGTTATAAGTATGTTTATAAGTTCTTCCCCTGCATATCCCCGCGCCCCCATAATCCCAACTTTTAGCATACCAGCCCTCTTTATTTTGATTATCGGATTATATCACATTAAGGAGAGCCTTGCAATAAAAAAAATATGGAAGGTTTAATTCATCGGGTACCATTCAGTATGGAAGGCATCAGCCACTGCCTTGCAGGTAATCTTACCATCAACTACATTTAGACCCCTCATGATAGCAGAATTTTCCTTGATGGCTCTCTTATAACCTTTATCGGCAAGTTCTAATGCATAAGGCAAGGTCACATTCGTCAGGGCATACGTAGAGGTCCTGCCTACAGCCCCTGGCATGTTAGTGACGCAGTAATGGAGGACGCCATGGACAATATAAGTAGGCTTGCTATGAGTCGTTGGATATGACGTCTCCATGCATCCGCCCTGGTCAATAGCCACATCCACTATTACGGCCCCTGGTTTCATCAATTTAAGCATATCCCTTGTAATCAATTGAGGCGCCTTTGCACCAGGGATAAGGACGGCACCTATTAAAAGGTCAGCATGCTTTATGCATTCCCTTATGTTATGGCTGTTAGACATAAGCGTAATTACGTGTTCAGGCATAATATCGTCTAAATATCTCATCCTGTCAAGGTCTATATCAAGTATAGTAACCTGAGCACCTAAGCCACCCGCTATCTTGGCAGCATTGCTGCCTACCACGCCGCCGCCTAATATGACTACATTTGCAGGCCTGACACCAGGGACCCCTGCTAATAGTATGCCCCTTCCTTCCATTGGCTTTTCTAAGTATTTAGCACCTTCCTGAATAGACATCCTGCCTGCAACCTCGCTCATGGGAGTAAGTAGAGGAAGCCTGCCATCGTCTCTCTGGATAGTTTCGTATGCAATCCCGACTATCTTCCTATTGAGCATCCCAAACGTTAATTTCTTATCAGCAGCAAAATGAAAATAGGTAAATATTACCTGCCCTTTTTTAAGAAGTCCATACTCTTTTGGCAGAGGTTCCTTGACCTTTAATATCAGCCCTGCCCTGTCAAATATCTTTCTATGACTATTTACTATATCAGCGCCTGCCCTTTTGTACTCCTCATCACCTATCCCGCTCCCGAGCCCTGAGCCTTTCTCAATCAGCACCTTGTGGCCCCGCTTGACCAATGCCTCAACCCCTGCAGGCACTATCGCAACACGATACTCATCCTGTTTTATTTCCTTTGGAATCCCTACTATCATCTTATCCTCCTTATGGTCGGGGAGCCGGGATTCGAACCCGGGACCTTCTGCTCCCAAAGCAGACGCGCTAGCCAAACTGCGCTACTCCCCGCATTAAAATATTTAATTATCGGATTATATCATATTAAGAAGAGGCTTGCAATAAAACAATTTTTTTCTATACTATACCAGGTTCTACCCTCAACACCTCAAGGAATGTCTTTACTACCTTAGGGTCAAACTGGGTACCGCTGTTTCTCTTAAGTTCTTCTATAGCCTCTTTTATGCTCAACTTCTTCCTGTAGGGTCTGTCTGAGGTCATCGCATCAAATGCGTCTGCCACTAACATTATGCGTGCACCTAATGGTATCTTTTCACCTTTAAGCCCTTTAGGGTAGCCGCTCCCGTTATATCTTTCATGGTGGCTTATGATTAATTTAATTATTCCGTCAAGAAATTTCAATGGACTCAATATCTCTGCCCCTTTTAACGTATGGAATTTTACCTTTTCCCATTCTTCCTTGCTCAATGGACCATGTTTAGCAAGGATATAGTCAGGGACGCCTATTTTACCCAAATCATGCAGCTGGCAGGCGTGTTTTATATCCTGAATCTCATGGTTTGTCAGTTTCATATGATGGGCTATCGCGACCGCATATTTGACTACATTTATGGAATGGTCATACGTATAATGGTCCTTGGAATCTATAGCACTCGCAAATGCCCTTATAGTGTGCATGTATACGTGGTGAAGTTCTTTAACCTCCTTATCCTGTCCCTCTAACTTATGGCGAAGCCTCTTTATCTCATCTTCTAATTTCTGGACATATTTTAACTTACCCACGGGACACCTTCCGCCATAGGCGGACTTTCAGCTTCCACAATAGCATTGACCAATCCAGGTATAGTGTAATCCTTTGCCTCTATGCTGACCTTAAACCCATAATCCCTGATAGTCTTAGAAGTAATGGGACCTATGCTTGCAAATTTAATGTCTCTGACAATACGATGAGACTCTCTCTTACCAGCAAGTTTAATAAAATTCCGGACAGTGGAGGAACTGGTGAAGGTAACCATATCCACCTTTTTCTCTTTTAGAACCCTGATCAACTCCTTCTTAGAAGAACCATCAGCCACTGTCCTGTAAACTGCAACGTCTGCCACCTTTGCCCCCATCTTCGTAAGTTCATCACAAAGCAACTCTCTCGCAATCTCTGAACGCGGCATCAGGACTTTCTTCCCTTTAATTTCTCCTGTCTTTCTCAATTCTTCAAGGACAGCCTCTGCAATAAACCGGGACGGCTGGCAGTCACTCTTAAGACCGAAAGACAATAACCTTTCAGTTGTAGCAGGTCCTATAGAACATATTTTAGCCCCTTTTAACGCCCGTGTATCCATCCCCAATTTAAATAATCTATTAAAGAAACCATGGACACCATTTACACTGGTAAATATGAGCCAGTCAAATTCTTTTATCTTTCTGATGGCACTGTCAAGTCTATTATAATCAGAAATCGGCATAATCTTTATTGTAGGTAACTCTATTACATTTGCACCAAATTCTTCAAGAGACGCACTCAATTTGCTTGACTGTCCCCTGGCACGGGTAACTATTATTCTCTTCCCAAAAAGCGGCTTTGTTTCAAACCAGTTCAGTTTATCCTTTAAATCCACAACCTTGCCAACTATCACTATGGCAGGAGGCATCAATCTTTTCTCTTCTACCTTCTTGATTATATCCCCTAACGTCCCTGCAACCGTCTCCTGCTCGCATGTAGTTCCCCACCGGATAATTGCTACAGGAGTATCCTTACCTCTGCCATGAATTAACAGATTCCTGACTATGGATGTTAAGTTCTTTATCCCCATATAGAAGACGAGCGTCCCGATAGATGTAATTTTTCCCCAATCTATCTTACTCGTCTTTTTACCGCAAGCCTCATGGCCCGTAATCAAGGCAAGGGTAGAGGTCCAATCCCTGTGTGTGACAGGAATCCCTGCATAGGCAGGGGCTGCTATGCCTGCCGTAACACCAGGGACTACTTCAAATGCAATGCCTTCATGAGCCAATGCCTCTGCCTCCTCCCCGCCTCTGCCGAAAAGATACGGGTCCCCGCCCTTGAGCCGCACAACGACCTTACCCTGCTTTGCCTTTTTTATGATTAGACGATTTATATCGTTCTGTTCCAATGTATGAAGGGCACCCTTCTTCCCAACGTATATCCTCTCTGCATCAGACGGCGCATAATTCAAGAGCCGCTTTTCTACCAGATAGTCATAAATAACCACGTCTGCCTTACGCAGGCTTTCAACCCCTTTTACTGTGATAAGCCCCGGGTCACCAGGTCCTGCACCTACTAAATAAACTATACCTTTAGATTGCGTTTTTAGTCTCATTTAATATCCTATCTGCCCCTTTTGATATTAACTCCAACGCTAATTTCTCACCGATTGCCATATAATCATTTTTATCTCCCGTTACGCTAAATCTTAATACCTTCCTGCCGTCTGTAGATGAGACTATGCCTACCAAATTCAACTTTTCACCAATTATCTCACCCATTGCACCCATAGGCACCTGACACCCGCCGCCCATTTTCTTCAAGAATGCCCGCTCTGCCTCAATAGTTGGACGGGACGTCTCATCGTCTAAATGCCTGACCATCTCAATAACATCTTTATCATCTTCTCTGACCTCAATTCCTAATGCCCCCTGACCTACCGCAGGCATTAGTATCTCAAAAGGGATAATCTCTGTTATTCTGTCCTCCAGCCCAAGCCTCCTAACCCCGGCGAGGGCGACTATGACAGCATTTAAATCCTCTTCATGTAATTTAGTCAATCTAGTAGTAAGGTTTCCTCTTATACTTATAACCTGAAAATCGGGTCTGAATATAAGGAGTTGTGATGACCTCCTCAAGCTGCTCGTTCCTAACTTCGCACCTTGCGGCAGGTCGGATAATTTCACCCCTCCCCTGGATATAAGACAATCATGCGGGTCTTCTCTTATTGTAATTGCTCCGATTATAAGACCTGGAGGTATATCGGTAGGAAGGTCCTTCATGCTGTGGACTGCTATGTGGGATTCTTTGGAAAGCAGGGACTCTTCTATCTCTTTGGTAAATAACCCCTTGGTACCTATATTGGGCAGAGGTATGCCTGTTATCATATCCCCGCTTGTCTTTATCTTCTTTATGATAAAATCAATTCCTGGATAAAATTCCCCTAACTTCCCTTTTACCCATTCTGCCTGTGCCAGAGCAAGTTTACTCCCCCGCGATGCTATTATTATCTCTTTACGCAATGGTTCTCCCACTTAAATTAGGCCCCGACGTAACGTCGGGGCAACTACAATATTTTGAAATTCCTGTTACTATTTTTTCTCTTCACCCTTAATGTCAAATAATTCCTGTATAGCCTCTACGTACATATAGCCGTCCTTTTTATTCTTATAAATCTCTTTCAATTTTATCAATGGCACGTGTAAGAATTGATTTGCAATCCGCTTCGTCAAATATTCTATCTCATCTTTCTCTTCCTCTCTAAGAGACTTTAATTTAGAGATGGTCTCGCTAAGTTCTCTTGTTCTAATATCCTCTACGTAGGCATTTAAGTGCCTTATGGCAGGCACCACCTCTAAAGACTCAAGCCACTGCATGAATTCATTCGTCCATGATACGATAAGGTGGGTGCATTTGACAACCTCTTTCTGCCGCTCTTTCAGGTTGTTATCCACTATTACCTTCAAGTCATCAATATTGTATAGATAGACGTTGTCTATTTCATTCACCTCAGGTTCAATGTCCCGCGGGACGGCAATATCTATGAGAAATAGCGGCCTTTGTTTTCTCTTGTGCATAACTGATTGTATCGCATCTTTTTTTATAATGCAATGCGGTGCAGCAGTAGAGCTAATCACTATATCGGCTGAGGTAAGGTAATTTATGAATTCATCAAAACGGACTGCATTACCACCGAATTTTCTTGCCAGTTCTACTGCTCTGTCAAATGAACGGTTGGATACAAGAATAGAACTGACGCCATGGTCCATTAGATGCTTTGCAGTCAACTCGCTCGTCTCGCCTGCCCCGAGAACCATTACTGCCTTTTTAGAAAGGCTGCCAAATATCTTCTCTGCAAGTTCCACCGCTATGGAACTCACTGATACAGGGCCTGATGCAACACTGGTGCCAGCCCTCGTATCTTTGGCACAGGCAAATGCCTTGTGAAAAAGGACGTGCAATATCTTCCCAACTGCCTTATTATCGTGTGCAATAGTATATGCATCCTTGAGTTGTCCTAATATCTCGGATTCCCCTACCACCATAGAATCTATGCCGGACGCCACATTAAAGAGGTGCGTAACGCTTTCAGTATCAATATACGTGTATAGCTGAGCCTCAAAATCCTTCAAATCAATCTTGCGAAATTCGCTCATGAATTTCTTCAATTCCATTACAGACTCAGTTTCGTCATTTGCTACTGCATAGAGCTCCACCCTGTTACACGTGGATAGTATGATGCTTTCACGTATAAGCGGGTTGAACTTCAGGATTTCAAGGGCACTGCTATACGATTCCTTAGAGAATGCCAATCTCTCCCTTAATTCAACCGTTGCTGTTTTGTGACTCAAACCTACAACTATTATTCTCATATATTTTTTAAAAGAATGAATGCAGCCCTGGCAATAGGAAATTCACTCCTAAAAATGTGAATATCACCAGGCCAAATCCTATTATAGATAGAATCGCTACCTTTCTTCCCCGCATCCTTGACATATACCTCACATGAAGAAGCATGGAATATAATACCCATGTAATTAATGACCATACTACCTTTGGGTCTGAGTTGAGATATACGCCCTTACTGCTCTTAAGCCAGATGGCGCCTGCTATTATGCCGAAGGTGAGAAACAGAAATCCCACTGTTATAGATTTATAATTTACATCGTCAAGCACCTCTAAGGGCGGCAGTTTGTAATAGTAGCGCGTGCTAACCTTTTTTGATTTCAGGTATTTTTCCTGTAACAAGTACATCACCCCGCTGACAAATGCCAGGGTAAATGCAGCGTATCCTAAGAATATAACAGGGATATGAATGCCAAGCCAGAAACTGCGAAGTATGGGTTCAAGTTCCTTGCCGCCTTTTGGTGAAAATAAGGCGTAAATCAGAATCAGCAGAACTACAGGGACAACGAATAAACCTGATATGCCAATCCTGTACCTTATGTTCATAATAAGGTAAAGCAATATTATTCCCCATGCAAAAAAAGATAGTGCCTCAAAGAGCGTTACTAAGGGAAGATAGCCTCTTTCAAGAAATCTTAAAGACAGGGATATGGAATGCAGGATAAAACCGGAACCTGTTACTATGATGCTAACTTTGGAGAATAGGTTAGTATTCTTGAAAAGAAATGGACAAAAGAAAGAAATACCTATTATGTAGAATATGCCTGCAGCAATGAATAGTAAAGTGCTCGTCTCCATCAATTCACCTCTTTGTTAATCAATTTCTTTAATCTATTTACTGCCCCTTTCCCATCCCCAATCTTAATCAATCTGACTGCATCTGACTTGACCATTTCTTCAAAAATCCTCTTGCGTCTGTTCTTATCCTGCACCTTCTCCAGTACCTCATGTCTTAGCCTTTCCATAATCTTCAGAAATTTCCCGTACTCACTGCCATAATCCTTTTCTAACCTTTGTCTTAAAAAGCGCGCAAGGGCAGGACTTGCACCGGATGTAGAGACACTTATGGTAAGATTCCCGCGGTTTATGGAAGCAGGAACTATAAAGTCACATTTTGCAGGGGAGTCAACTATGTTAACGAGCGTCCTCTCCTTCTTTGCGTCATGGGATATGCGGGAATTTAGAGCCTCACTTGATGTAGCCCCAAATACCAAGAATGCACCTTTAATGTCACCCTTTTTATACCCGCGCCGCAGATGGACAATCTTATTCCCACCCTTAAGTTTATTAAGCCCTCTGGTAATATTGGGTGAAATTACCCGAACGACCGCCCCGCAGGCAATGAGGCTCCTCACCTTCCGCTCTGCAACGCCCCCCCCGCCTACGACGACGCACCTCTTGTCTTTCAAATCCAGAGATATAGGATAATATTTCATAGCCTCATTATAATATACCAAGCCACATTTTGCAACCTAAAAATTTTTCTGTAATACCAATATGATAATGTCCTATTTAGCCAATTTAGAAATGTCCTATT